>CAYSJS010000001.1:0-145598 GCA_964431415.1 uncultured Candidatus Saccharibacteria bacterium
AGCTTACCGGTGGCCGTTTACCTACCAGCGACATGAACGACCTGTATCGCCGCGTCATTAACCGCACCAACCGTCTCAAGAAGCTAATCGACCTAAATGCTCCGGAAGTTATCCGCCGCAACGAACAGCGCATGCTTCAGGAGGCTGTTGACGCTCTGATCGACAACAACTCAGCACGCAGTGGCCGTGCAGTGGCCGCAACTGGTCAGCGTCGCCGCTTAAAGAGCCTGAGTGACCTCCTAAAAGGCAAACAGGGCCGTTTCCGCCAGAACCTGCTCGGTAAGCGCGTTGACTACTCTGGTCGCTCGGTAATTGTGGCCGGACCGGAACTAAAGATCAGTCAGTGTGGTCTGCCAAAGATGATGGCGCTTGAGCTGTTTAAACCGTTTGTAATCGGTAGCCTGATCGCTAACGACTATGCGCACAACATTCGCTCGGCAACACGCATGATCGAAACTGGCGAGACCGAAGTATGGGATGCTTTGGACGAAGTCATTAAAGAAAAGTATGTGCTTCTGAACCGTGCTCCGTCGCTTCACCGTCTTTCTATTCAGGCATTCCAGCCAGTGTTAATAGAAGGCCGTGCTATCCAGCTGCACCCGCTCGTATGTAAGGGCTTTAACGCTGACTTCGACGGTGACCAGATGGCAGTACACCTGCCGCTTTCTGACGCTGCACAGGCCGAAGCGCGCAACATTATGGCTGCCAACAAGAACCTGCTAAAACCTGCCGACGGTTCACCAATTCTTCACTTTGAACAGGATATTGTGCTTGGCTGTTACTACCTGACGTACGAACGCCCAGGTAACAAGAGTGAAGTTAAGAGCTTTGTAAACATAGAAGAAGCCTTGATGGCATTCGAAAACGGTAGTTTGCATTTGCAGGACCATGTTCGCATCCTCTTTAGAGGCGCAACGCACACTACCACACTTGGCCGTATTCTCTTTAACGAAATTTTCCCTGAGGACTTCCCGTTCCAGGACGAGGCAATGACCAAGAAGAAGCTTTCTGGTGTTATGGCGCTGGCGTACCAAATGTATGGCCAGGACAAGACCGCTATCATTGCCGATGATCTAAAAGACATTGGTTTTGAATATGCCACTATGTCCGGTCTCAGCATGGGTATGAATGACTTTAGCGAGATCAAGTCTCTTGCGGGCATTCTTGAAAAGGGTGATGACCGTTCTGCTGAAATTAGTGCGCAGTATGAGCAGGGCTTCATTACTAACGACGAGCGTTACCGACTCACCGTGGAAACATGGCAGGATGTCGTAGGAAACGTGCAAAAGTCGCTGAGCGACCAGTTTAGTAACGAAGATAGCTCTATGTCTATTGCCGTAGTGTCCGGTGCTCGTGGTAACATTGGCCAGGTTATGACCGCCGTAGGTATGCTTGGTGTTACTACCGATGCTACCGGTAAGGCGATTGAGCTGCCGATTAAGTCCAACTACAAAGCTGGTCTTACATCGCTCGAATACTTTACGGCTACCCGTGGTGCTCGTAAGGGTATGATTGACACAGCTCTTAAGACTGCTGACTCAGGTTACCTTACACGCCGTTTGGTAGACGTTTCTCAGGATGTATTTACGATTGAAGATGAGGTAGAAGACCCAGGCTTTGCAATCTTCCGTGCTGATGCCGAAGAAATCGGCGTTTCATATGCGTCACGTTTGCAAGGACGCTTTGCTGCCGAAGATATTGACGGCCACGTGAAGAAGGGCGAGCTTATTACGGGCGCTATTGCAGCCGCGATTGAAGCCGACCAGAGCCGTGACGGCGTTAAAATCTTGAGTGTACTGAGCGCTGCAACCGCTCGCGGTATCCCGGTCAAGAGCTATGGTGTCGACCCCGCAACCGGCCGTCTTGTCGCATCACGCCACCCAGTAGGTGTTATCGCCGCACAAAGTATCGGCGAGCCAGGTACGCAGCTAACTCTAAAGACCTTCCATAGTGGTGGTGTGGCTGGTGCCGACATTACAACCGGTTTGCCGCGTGTTGAAGAGTTGTTTGAAGTACGCGCTCCAAAGGGTCAGGCGTATGTTTCTGACATCGATGGTGTGGCTAATGTATGGGAAGAGGGCGAAAACTACATTGTGCAGGTTACTGGTGACGAAAACCAAAAGGTTACCTTGCCGCTCGAAGGCCGCACACCAAAAGTCGCCTCCGGATCCGACATTGCGATTGGTGATGTGATTGCCGAAGGTGCTAAGGGTGCAAGCCCGCTGATCGCGCCAATTGCGGGTAAGGTTGACCTAACCGATAAAACAGCAACCATTAGCCCTGCAAAACAAGCGGTTGTGCGCTACGAAATCCCGGGCTTCAAACAAGTGGTTGTTAAAGATGGCGACAAAGTAGTTGCAGGACAGAGATTGACGAACGGTTCTATTAACCTGCACGATCTCATGCGCCTCCAGGGTGTAGAGGCGACACAGCGCTACATCATGAACGAAATCTTGCGTATCTTCGCAAGCCAGGGTCAGAACATTGCCGACAAGCATTTAGAAATCATCGTGCGCCAAATGTTTGGCCGCGTACAGATTGAAGATGCGGGCGACAGCGACCTCGTTAACGGTGACGTTGCAAGCAAGCAAGCGGTGCTCGTACTCAACGAAGAGCTCGCTCGTGCAGGCAAGCAGCCAGTGAAGTATAATCAGCTGCTGCTCGGTATTACGAAAGCAAGTCTTTCGACCGATTCGTTCTTGAGCGCTGCAAGCTTCCAAGATACAACGCGTGTGCTTATCTCTGCCGCAACCAGTGGTCGCGTAGACTACCTGTACGGCTTGAAAGAAAACGTGATTCTTGGACGCCGCATTCCTGTGGGAACCGGTGCTAAATACACCGAAGCCGAACAAGATCGCGCCGACGATCTCGTTACTCAGAACAGCTAATTAGTAAACAAGTTAGCTGGGTGCAAGTGAGCAAGTGAAGACTTTTTATAAAGGGTTGGAACTTGCTCACTTGGTGTAAAAAGTAATATACAAGGTAGGATAACAATATGGGAATGACGATGAAGGGTCTACTTGATCCATATGTTTGTGATTATGAATTGTGCCCAAATTTTCAGATAGCATTAGAAGGAGGCATGACTGACGATGAAGCGGCTGGTATTTGTTGTTCGGCTATGAAGCGCATTATAGGGGGAGACCCTGAAAGATCAGTTACTGCCGCTATGAATGGTGTAGAATGTGGACTTTTTCTAGCTCAAGTAGAAAATAATCAGCAAAAAGCTGAATGATTTTTATTTTCTGAAGCTGTTTACTGTGTAGGCTTGACAGATGTCCTAATACCACTTATGTCAATAGGACTTGTGAACAACGAAACAATCTGTTAAAATCTAGTGCAGAGTTTAAGTGTTATTAGATTCCTCGTGCTGAAGAAACTAATGACGCGACACAATTAATTAATAAGCCAGCGTATAGCGTGAGGCGTATAGGGTGTAGGTAAACTACTTACCCCTAACACCTAACCGCTACACCCTGTTAAATCGGAGATTTAACACTTTGCCAACAATCAACCAACTTGTACGCAAGCCGCGTACCATAACTAAGTCCAAGACCAAGAGTCCTGCGCTGCAGCGCGTGACGAACAGTCTTAAGACCAAGTCATACGAAAAAGCCGCTCCTTTTAAGCGCGGTGTTTGTATTAAAGTAACGACCAAAACACCAAAGAAACCAAACTCAGCCCTTCGCAAGGTTGCTCGTGTTCGTTTGAACAACGGCTACGAAGTGTGGGCATACATCGGCGGTGAAGGTCACAACCTCCAGGAACACGCCGTGGTGCTTGTTCGTGGTGGACGCGTGCCGGATCTTCCAGGTGTTCGCTATCACATCGTTCGTGGGTCGCTTGACCTTCAGGGTGTTGCCAACCGCAAGCGCGGCCGCTCAAAGTACGGCGCAAAGAAGGACGGTAAGTAATATGTCATACGACGCAAGAGAAGTAGAAGCCGCTTTAATTAATTATGATCCAGAAACGAGTGCCGCTAGACAGCGTAGGCTAGAGGCTCGAAATAGACTCGCTGCAGCTATGCTCGTTGAATCAATTGAAGCTAGCGAAGTCGACAGGCAACAAAGTCCACTGCTTCCAGGTGTAGTGGTTGTCTTGGAAGGAGAAATGTAATGCCACGTAAAGTAACCAAATCTCTCGTTCGAGAAGTCAAACCAGACCGTAAATACAACAACCAACAGGTAACACGTGTTATTAACCGCGTGATGCAAGATGGTAAAAAGCAAACTGCAGAACGCCTTGTCTATGAGGGCATGGAAATTGCAGCCAAGAAGCTCAAAGTAGAAAACCCAGTTGAAGTGTTTGAAAAAGCGCTCAACAACATCAAACCATATCTAGAAACCCGGTCACGCCGCGTTGGTGGCGCAAACTACCAGATTCCTTTTGAAGTAAAAGGCCAGCGCCAGTATCACCTTATGACCATGTGGTTTGTACAAGCAGCCCGAAGCCGTAAAGGCATCGGCATGGCGGATCGTATTGCAATGGAACTCGTTGATGCCTTCAACGGCACAGGTACCGCTGTCAAGAAACGTGAAGATGCGCACAAGATGGCAGAATCTAACCGAGCATTTGCACACTTTGCGAGGTAGAAAATGGAAGTTCCTCAAAGTGTAATGAGTTTCGTCCAAAGACGGGTTGAAGCCGCAACGGGTAGACGTGAGATCTACGAAGGTCGCCTGTCTGTTGACCAAATGCATGGCCTTTCAGTGACGCCTGCTCAAGTTTTAATACGTGGCGCCCTTTGTACTTTGGAGGCTATTGCACAAGGCACAGAAGAATTTCTGACCTCAGATGAAAAGCTCGATGACTTATTTTCACGAAGAAAGTAAACAGTATATGAAAATTATAAAGCCTGTATTGGCTTGAGGATATGATAATGAGTGAAGGTACGCCACAAAATGGATTTTCGCTTCTTCCTGAACGCTTCGCTCCGGAAGACCTTTCTGCGATCAGGGAGCTTGCAAGTGAACTCGATAATCCATCGATGGAAATCGTCAGGGCAGCCCTGGGAAGATTTGAGGAGCATATACTCAGAAGAAGAAATGAAGGTGGAGAAGGTACACCGCCCCCTACTATGTAGGTAGCACTACAGAAAGAAAAGCAATGGCAGAAATTGGAGGAAGACTCAAAGACAATGCGTTCACTAATGCTGGCTTTGCCGCTCTGGACGACATTGCTGCTGCAGCTCTAAGGAGAGGTCGTCAGGGCCGGGGCTGTGATATTGAACTGCAACTGGCTTCCACGGGCGATACGTATCCCCTCGACCCGAGCAGGATTTCAGCCATTCAAGACGCGGTTACCTCCACAACTCTGATGCCAGCTGACGCTGTTAGATGTGTCGCGATGATTGTTCATGGTGTCATAAAATAATAAAACATGCACGAGAATATCAAGAAGCGCTTTGAAGTGTGACGGCCGAGCATTACCTAATAAAAAAGTCAGGAGAAATACAGTGACACAGCAAGAAGCAGAAAATAGCAGAACCTCCCTTGTATTTGGCGTGTCCAGACAATCGGTAGAAGAGCAGTTTTTAAGCGGACAGGCCGAGAGTCCGTCGGCTATATATTTTGAGTTGTCGCGCCTCTACGTAGCACTTTCAGGATGTGTCGTAGTCGAGACCGACAATACGTTCTTGTCCGAAAGTGATTTGGCTACGGCCAAACGAGATGCAGAGGCGGCGCTTGCCTATAGTGTGGCGTATCGCAGTTTTTGCAGCGACACATTTCATAACGACACCGTTCAACTTCAACTGCTTGCAGGCTATGTCGATAGCCTACTCAAGGCAAAAGACGAAAGCTAAAAGTATACGTAACTAGCCCTCCGGGCCAAAGGTAAGGACACCTTTACTACAGGGGTAAGCTGTAGTATAATAAGCCCCTGAAGGTACTAACGCAATAGATGCGGAAGTAGATAGTAGTTAGGAAGATGGCTCAAAGAAGGTTTTCTTTTATACGCCCTGTTCTATCTACCGCCTACTACCTACTAACTACTAAATTACGAAGGAAGAACTATGGCAGATAAAAAAACAGCAATGAAAATGATCCGCAACATGGGTATTATCGCTCATATTGACGCCGGTAAAACGACGACAACCGAAGGTATTTTGTACCGCACTGGCCTAAAGCACAAAATTGGCGCCGTGCACGAAGGCGAAACTACCACCGACTGGATGGCTCAGGAACGCGAGCGCGGTATTACTATTGTTTCTGCTGCAGTTACCTGTTACTGGAAGGGACACCAGATTAACATTATCGATACGCCGGGTCACATCGACTTTACAGTCGAGGTAGAACGTTCACTCCGCGTACTCGACGGAGCATGTGTTGTCTTTGACGGTAAAATGGGTGTTGAATCACAATCTGAGACGGTATGGCGCCAGGCTACCAAATACGGCGTGCCACGTATCTGCTTTATTAACAAGATTAACCAAACCGGCGGCGACTTCTACAAGAGCCTTGAATCTATTCATAACCGCCTCAGCAAGCGCGCATTCCCGGTCCACCTGCCAATTGGCTTTGAGCAGAGCATAAACGGTGTTGTCGACTTGGTTACAATGAAGGCGTACACCTACAAAGACTTTACCGATCACGAGCTGATCGAAGGCGAAATTCCCGCCGACATGATGGACGAGGTAAAGCGTTACCGCTCGCTTTTGATTGAAAATGCCGTTGCCGAAGACGAAGCAATGCTTGAAAAGTACTTCGAAGTGGGTGAAGAAGGTTTGAGCGAAGAAGACATCAAGCAGGCGATTCGTTCTGCGGTACTTTCTGGCAACTTCTTTGCAGTTACGGGCGGTGATGGTCGCGGAGTAATTGTAGAAAAACTTCTCGACATGTTTATGGACTACCTCCCAAGCCCGCTTGACCGCGGCAGCACATGGGGCACGCATCCAAAAACCGGTGACGAAATTGAGCGCCAGCCTGCTGAGGATCAGCCAATGGCCGGTCTTGCATTTAAGATCACAACCGACCCGTTTGTGGGTAAGCTTGCATATTTCCGTGTGTATTCTGGCAAGATTACGGCCGGGTCATATGTACTCAACAGCTCAACAGGCGAAAAAGAGCGTATTGGACGCATTGTTCGTATGCAAGCAGACAAGCGCGAAGATGTGGCAGAAGTGTCTGCCGGTGACATCGCCGCAATCGTTGGCTTAAAAGGGACGACGACTGGCCACACATTGTGCGACCCAAATAATCCTATCGTACTTGAGAGCATTACCTTCCCAGAGCCTCCGGTTTCTATCGCTATCGAACCAAAGACAAAATCTGACCAAGAAAAAATGTCGATCGCTATGCAGCGCTTGGCTGAAGAAGATCCAACCTTCCGTATTAAAGTTGATGACGAAACCGGCCAGACGATCATCAGCGGCATGGGTGAGCTGCACCTAGAAATTATTGTTGACCGTATGAAGCGCGAATTTGACGTTGAAGCAAACATTGGCGCACCGCAGGTTGCGTACCGCGAAACGATCCGTAAAGCCGATGTTGAAGCGCAAGGTAAGTTTATTCGTCAGTCTGGTGGACGCGGTCAGTACGGTGACGCATGGATCCGTATTTCGCCAAATGAGCAGGGTAAGGGCTTTGAATTTATTAACTCGATCAAGGGTGGTGTAATCCCTGGCGAGTACATTAAGCCTGTTGAAGCCGGTATTGTTGAAGCGATGACGACCGGTACGGTTGCTGGCTATCCGGTAGTAGATGTAATTGTTGAACTGTACGATGGTAGTTACCACGAAGTTGACTCCAACGAAATGGCCTTTAAGATTGCAGGGTCAATGGCCTTCCAGGAAGCAATGAAGAAAGCTAACCCGGTTTTGCTTGAGCCAATCATGAAAGTTGTTGTAATTACACCAGAAGAGTTCATGGGTGACGTAATCGGTGACTTAAACAGCAAGCGCGCTCGAATCGAGTCTATGGAAGATCTTCAAGCTGGAATCAAAGAGATAACCGCCTTTGTACCGCTTGGTGAAATGTTTGGCTACACGACTACGCTTAGAAGCTCTACAAAGGGCCGCGCAAGTTCAAGCATGGAGCTTGACCACTACGCCGACGTGCCGAACCATGTTGCAGAGGCAATCGCCAGCAAACGCGCAAAATAAGTTGCATAATTCTTGATTGGTAGTATAGTTTCTTTCTAAAATGGCAGAACGTGAAATTGTACGTCTACCGGATGAAATAGAAAATCGCGCACTCACGATCTTGTGCGAAGGCGTGTCGAGCATTCAGGTGTCAATGTCAAGGCGGAGCATTGCAGAAGTATTTGCGAGTCCTGATTACGACGTAATGGTCGACGGAATTAAAAAGCTAGAGGAGCTTTACAGCATACTCGATCCGCCGGCTATTGTACTAAGACCGTCTCAAGCTGAAGGTGTGGATATAGATAATCTTCCTTCTCACGACCTAGTCGCCAATGTCGCGAGCGCTATAGCTCTATCACAGACCGCGACCTATGATCAAAGAATGGAACTACTAGAAACTTGGGCGGGTATATCGTCAGACGGTCCTTATAGGACTATGCCCTCGCCAGAAGCGGCTTGGGTTGTTGCACAGGAACAACTTATTGACCAACGGGAATGGGCGACGCTCTCCAGGAATGAGGGCAGGATATTCGAAACAACTGCAATGCTTGAAGAGATCTACGCGGCCGGTCATCGCCCGAATATAGTAAAACACCTTGGCATACTTGCGAGCGGTGTAATCGGTACACTTGCTCGCGCCGTTTGGTATAGACGTTAATTTTTGTTCTTTACGGACAGTACAATAAAGCTTATACTTACTCGTAATGAAGGGTAAAAGGGTAAAGTTTAACTGGCGCATGATAGCTTTGGCAGCAGCGCTGAGTTTGTCGGCGTTTATTAGACTGCCGGCAGCTGACGCAGCATGTCCTAACAATGCAGGCACGTATGGTTCTGTAAGCGGAAGCTTTACAATTCCAGCCGCTGGCACATATAAAGTGTGGAGCCGAATAATGCCCGATGCGTCATCGACTACAAACGATTCTTACACCTTAGAAATAGACGGCACCACCTGTGGGGTGACGGTAGGTGATGCCGGTACTCTGCCCGCCAATACATGGACATGGGTTGATTACCAAAACGGCAACACTGCCAGCAAGGTTACGGTAACGCTCTCCGCCGGTACCCATACATACACGATGTTTGGACGAGAAAGCAATGTCATGGTTGATCGGGTTATCTTTGCTTCTAATGCAGCATGTGTAATTAGCGGTCTTGGCGATAACTGCATACCTTCTGCTGGCGATACTACGTATCCTACGGTTTCTCTCACTGCGCCTACCAACGGAAGCACGGTGAGCAACACCGTTACCGTGACGGCGAACGCAGCTGACAACGTAGGAGTTGCCGCGGTTTCGTTTTACTTAGATGGCTCTGCGACGCCTTTTGCTACAGATTCAACCAGCCCATACAGCGTATCGTGGGTTACGTCTGGCGTGAGCAACGGCAGCCATACACTTACTGCCAAGGCAGCCGATACTTCCGGACTTGTAACTACTTCTTCCGGAGTGGCAGTTACTGTCGCAAACACGGTGCCTGACACCACCTCGCCTACCGTATCGTTCACTGCTCCTTCTGTGGGAGCAACCCTAAGCGGTACGACAACGGTTACTATGAACGCGAGTGACAATGTGGGTGTAACCAGAGTTGAACTCTATGCAGATGGCACGCTTATAGGCACAGATACACAGAGTCCGTATAACTTCAGCGTAAACACTACCAGCTATACAAATGGCAGCCATACATTTATGGCAAGAGCATATGATACTGCAAATAATACGCCGGGCCAGGCTTCGGTTACGGTAACAGTTAACAATGTTATTGCAACGCCGAAGGCAGGTGATGTGAACGGTGACAACAAGATTGATGTGTTTGATGCCTCGATTTTGCTCTCGAACTGGGGCAAATCCGGGATGAGCAAGGCTCAAGGTGACCTGAATGCCGATGGAACCGTGAATGTGTTTGACGCTTCGATATTATTAGCAAACTGGGGGAAATAAGGTATGGGTGTGGTAAAACGAACTAAAGCACTACTGCTTGCAGCGATTATGGTAGTCGTGCCGCTGTTCGCTTCTGGTCACGCAGCCGCTGCAGGCTCGGCAAGCTTTAGTTTGAGTCCAACCGGCGGAAGCTTTGTGAAGGGCAGCACGCTTACTGTTACGGTTAATGTATCCAGTTCAGACCAGATCAATACCGTTCAAGCCGACATAACATATGACGCAGCAAAGCTGCAGTATGCTTCGATTGACGGCTCAGGCAGCGCGTTTGACTTCCCACTGGCTGCATCTGGCGGTGGCGGTTCGGTGCAAATCGCACGTGGAGTTTCTGGTGGCGCAACAGTAAGCGGAACCAAGAAACTTGCTTCAGTTAACTTCACTGTTTTGGTGTCCGGTACTACTGCAACACTGAGTTTTGCTTCCAGCTCGGCAATCTTGTCTCCTGGCGGCAGCGGTACGACAAACGTATGGAACGGTAATACTACGGGAGGTTCATATACTTTGACAGCTCCTGTTGAAAGTACGCCTCCACCAGCTAGCGGTTCATCCGGATCTTCGGGTTCTGGTTCAAGCGGTGGAAACAAGAATAATACGCCAGCCCAGCCCTCTAAGCCGGCACAGCCTGCCGCCCCCGCACAACCTGCTTCTCCCGAGCAGCCTGTTGTAACCAGCGCCCCAGCTGCGAATACCAAGCATCTTGTGGCAATCAAAGTCGTGGACAAAAATGACAAAACCAAAAAATCGCTGGATGTGCGCTTGAACGGGGTGACTGTTAAGACTGATGACAAAGGTATTGCTAGCTTTTCTGATGTGCCAACCGGAACCCACACGGTGACGGTATTTACCTCAAAGGATGTTTCGACGGATATGACCATAGAGGTAAAAGACGGCGACACTACTGCGGTTCAAAGCTATACATTCAAACTACCTCAGTCATCGAGCAAAAAATGGATGTATCTAATACTTATCATCCCTGCAGCAATCCTTATTGTTGGGTTGATTCTGGTGGTACGGAGTAAACTCAAAAATAAGTTAAAAAATGTATATCAAGGAACGGCTCCGGCTGCGTCGGCAATAACCGGTGATTTTGATGCACGTGCAGCCGGTGTACATAAATCATTAGCTGAAGAGGGTCAACCAGTGGCCCCGCCTGCAACCGTAATCCGTCCAACTGTAACCAACGAGACAGCCAACGAAACCGAGCACGAAAAAGAAAACGGAGAATAAGAGTGCCGGTTCGGCAAATACAGCAGTCTCATCTTGCTGTTCGTAGAGTCATGACACGTTTTAACATATTCTATACAAGGAATAAGAGGTTTGTCGCGCCAGCTTTGTTTAGCATTGCCTTTGGTCTGCTTGGTCTTATTACGATTTTACTAACACAAGCGGCATCTACGGATTATTTGATAGAGCCGGAAACAGGGACTCTCAGCGGAAATGCTGTATCGGTTAATGACGCCGGAGCATCAAATGGCTCCGCGGTTAAGTTTGCTGCAGCCAACGGCGGTAGCTGGAAGACACTAAAAATTGGCGCGGGTGGTTTTTTGACAGGGATAGATATGTCCAAAGACGGTACGACCCGTGTGGTCCGCACTGATACATACGGAGCATACATATGGCAAACAAACGAATGGAAGCAGCTGGTGACCAAATCCAGTATGCCGGCTGATGATATTTTGCCATTCACGGGCGGCGGGGTATTTGAAATCGCGGTCGCTCCATCTAACGGTAATAGAATATATATGGCTTGGCACGGCACGGTATATATAAGCGAGAACAAAGGCTCTACCTGGTCTAAAACAACGCTAACCGGTAAGGTTTTTGATGGCAATGACGGGTACAGAGTTAACGGCAGGAAGATGGTGGTCGATCCGATTAATCCGGACGTAGTCTACTTTGGAATCCCAAACGATGGCGTTTACGTAACCACCAACAAAGGCTCTAGCTGGGCTAAGGTAAGTGCCATACCGGTTGCAAATGATGCAGGATACAGTGGCATGGCTTATTACGAAAACGGTGGCCAGACTGCCGGAAAAACAAAGACCCTTATTATTCCGGTCTCTGGCGGTAGTGTATACCGTACTGCCGATGCGGGATCTACCTGGAGTAGCATAGGCGGAATCTCTGACATACAAACCGCTGCAATGTCTACCAATGGCACGTACTATGCTACGAGCTACCCGAACATTTACCGGTACAAGAATGGCGCTTGGTCTGTGATCCTTGCAAACACAAATGGAAATATGCATTCCGTAGCCGTGGATCCAAATGATCCAACTCATATTGTCTTAGGCCGTGAAAGCGGTGAGATCATCCAAAGCTATAACGAGGGAGCTAGTTGGACGAACATCGCCTGGGACCTTAAACAGCGGGTTGCGACAGACATACCCTGGCTCGCCTGGACGGATGAAAATTACATGTCCAATGGATTCATGATGTTTGACACGGCAGTACCAGACAAGCTTTGGTTTGCTCAAGGAATTGGCGTATGGCATCTTAAGCCATCGCAAAACGTAAACTCCTACACGTGGAACTCACAAAGCGCCGGAATTGAACAGTTAGTTATAAACGACATAATAAGTCCGCCTGGCGGTAAGCCGATTATTGCAGTATGGGACCGTGGACATTTTAGGATCAACGACCCCGACCAATACCCTGCGACCCACGGACCTACCAACGCTTTTGACAGCACCTGGGACTTGGATTATTCGGGGGGCACGCCTTCTTTCTTGGTTGCTAACTCCAGTAATTTTGTGCACAAAACAATCAATGCGGGTTATTCTAGCGATGGCGGTGTGACGTGGCAAAAGTTTGCATCAATGCCAGCCAATGCCGGAAATAACCCAGATATATATGGATATGGCGGCATTGCAGTTGGCGACACTAACCATATGGTATGGATGGGCGGATCAAGTAAGTGGCCTTACTATACTGCCAACAGAGGAGCCTCATGGCAGCCCATATCTATGGCTGGTCTAAACCAAGCGACGGCCGATTTAAGCGGTTTTCAGTGGGGTATGTATTTGCATCGCCATACGGTCGCCTCCGACAAAGTTACTATGAATACTTTTTATCTGCTCTATCTTGCAGGCAACGACAATCAAATGGGTTTTTACCGTTCTACCGATGGAGGTGCCAACTGGTCCATTGTGGGCAGCATAGCAAATAACAGCGCAGTGTCTAATGATATACGATGGGCAAGCTATAATGCCGAACTTCAAGCCGTGCCAGGCAAAGCCGGCCACTTATTCTTTACGCCAGGACATTCCGGCACTAGTCCCGATTCGCTAACTCCTTCTGATCAAAAGTTCATACGCTCTACGGATGGCGGAGCCACCTGGACGGCAGTCGGCAACGGCAGCGTAAAAGAAGTATATAAGTTTGGATATGGCAAAGCGAAGGACGCTGGCGGCTATCCTTCGATTTATATTATTGGATGGGTAAGCAACCAGTACGGCATATGGCGGTCAGATGATGAAGGAGTAACGTGGGCAAAGATTGGTGATTACCCAAACGACAGCCTTGACTCCGTTGCGGCTATAAGTGGTGATATGAACACATATGGAACCGTCTACATCGGTCTGGGTGGCTCGGGTGCAGTGTATTACAAACTGTAATTTGTCTGATGCATATACACCTGTTCGCTTTATATCGTATGCATAAGATGCTACGCTAAAAACTGGTTATGGCTAAAAATTTCTTAATGCCAACAAAATATGAAGCGGCAAGCATGTCGGCTTTTGCGGTGTTTGTTTTATTTGCCTTATCGGCTCCACCAATTATTAAACAATCAAATATAGATGTATATTTATTCTTAAGCGACCGTTTTAGCGGTTGGATTCACCTGCGCTTAGAAGGTCTCGATACGCCTCTTATTACTTCCGTTGTTACTTTCTTGCTTTGGTCGGTAGTGGGTGCACTCGTATATATTCTTTTATGGGCAGGCGTAACGGTCGTGAAAGATCTCGATTCCCATATTTCGCCATTTAGACGACTCATGATCCCGAGAGATATAAAAGTCAAAAAAAGTATTGGGCTTGCACTTGCGCGTATAGGCGTTAGGTTGACGGCTTGCATTGCGCTTATTGCGTGGATTATCTATAGTTTTGAGGCTATTCTGCCGTATGCCGTCTTGCTGTTTGGGAATGCATTTGTACGGATTGACCGCTACAGTCCTGTGCAGTTTATTATTGCGTTCTTGCTTACTATGGCGGTTTTTTATGTATCCACTGTATTGGCGCGCTTGATTGCTCTTAGAAGCCGCGTGTTAAAAAGCAGTTAGGTGCGTTTCCAAAAGAAAAGCCTTAAAAGTTATTTGCTAACACTTTACAAACCCTTTACGCTGCGGTATATTTAATACATCTCGCGAGAGGGCATTGTTCGATTTGCTAACAAGTAGATCACAATATGGACCGCGAAAAGAAAATTACAATATCAACTATCTAAACGATCTTTAATACATCGACACTAGAGACTGTTTTAAGGCCAAGAACTTGAAGGCATTTGCCAGTAAAGTCGCAGCTTTTGATACACTAGAGTGGGTGATGTAGTAGAATCGTTGAAGATAATAAAGGAGACAAAATGGCAGATAGTTTTGATCGAACAAAGCCACACGTAAACGTCGGTACTATGGGTCACGTTGACCACGGTAAAACCACGCTTACGGCTGCAATTACAACCGTACTTGCAAAAAGAATGCCAACCGCTGTTAACAAGCCGGTTGCATATGACCAAATTGACAATGCACCTGAAGAAAAAGCACGCGGTATAACCATCGCTACTTCTCACCAGGAATATGAGTCTGAAAAGCGCCACTACGCGCACGTCGACATGCCAGGTCACGCCGACTACGTTAAGAACATGATCACCGGTGCCGCTCAGATCGATGGCGCCATCTTGGTGGTTGCCGCAAACGACGGTCCGCTGCCACAAACCCGCGAACACGTTCTGCTTGCAAAGCAAGTGGGCGTACCATACATCTTGGTATTCATGAACAAGATGGACCTTGCAGATCCAGAGCTCATCGAGCTTGTAGAAATGGACATTCGCGAACTGCTTGCAAAGAACGGCTATGACGAAAACGCTCCAATCATCAAAGGTTCAGCAACCAAGGCTATGGCCGGTGATGCTGAAGCTGAAGATGCAATCATGGAACTCGTTAAGGCTATGGATGACAACATTCCAGAACCAAAGCGCGAGCTCGACAAGCCATTTTTGATGAGTATTGAAGACGTCTTTTCGATCAAGGGACGTGGAACAGTTGCTACCGGTCGTATTGACCAGGGTATCGTTAAGGTTAACGACGAAGTAGAAATCGTTGGTCTCCGCGACACCAAGAAGTCAGTTGTTACCGGTGTAGAAATGTTCAAAAAGAACCTCGACCAAGGTCAGGCCGGCGACAACGTTGGTATCTTGCTCCGCGGTATCGAGCGTGAAGACATTGAGCGCGGTCAAGTTTTGGCAAAGCCAGGCTCGATCACTCCTCACACCGAATTCGAATCTGAAGTATATATCCTTACCAAAGAAGAAGGCGGTCGTCACACCCCATTCTTCAAGGGATACAAGCCTCAGTTCTACTTCCGTACAACGGATGTAACCGGCGAAGTTGAACTTCCTGCCGACAAAGAAATGGTTATGCCTGGTGATACTGTCACCTTTAAGGTAAAACTACTTGCTCCGATTGCTATGGAACAGGGTCTTAACTTTGCTATCCGC
Source organism: uncultured Candidatus Saccharibacteria bacterium (assembly GCA_964431415.1). Lineage (GTDB taxonomy): Bacteria > Patescibacteriota > Saccharimonadia > Saccharimonadales > JACDBH01 > CAYSJS01. Next base: position 15,730 of record CAYSJS010000001.1, read on the forward strand.
GAAGGTGGACGTACTGTTGGTGCTGGTGTCGTAACTAAGATTACAAAATAGTCTTGCTGTAACGGCTCTAGCCAAAGAAGCCTCCTGGGATTTCCCCGGGAGGCTTCTTCTTTAAAGAGATACATTAAGCGCCGTTGTATAACTGGCTATTTATTATATATTATACCTATGAATAATAATGAAATAAGCCCTGTTGCTTCGAATGCTGCATTTCGGTTTGCAGAGCAAGGGACCATTGGTCGGACATTGGCGGCCACGATTATAGACACTCCTCAAAGCGAGAGAATTGCCCTGGCCGAGTCCTTGGCAAGTCTATCCGAGACACATGACGAAGAAGGTGTGCGTACGCGTGCCGGCTGGCTTGCCCGTCAGTTAGTCAAAGAAGTAATCGAAGAAGAACCTTTTTTGCACTATGTAGCCGACAGAGAACCGACTTCGTATCGTGATAAACTCGGTAGGCGTGCATTTACGAATGGTCGGCATTCTTCAGGCTTTACACAGCACACCAGTCCTTAACGAATACCGAAAAATCAGGCGGCTTATTACGTCATGGCGCTAAACTGTGCAAGCGTGTTATGCTTAAGCTTAAGTGAAAAAAGTTACAGCAAACAATGTTTTGGCGTGCTTTTCGCCGCCTGTTATGATCGCGACCTTTCTCTTGGAAGGCATACTTGCTGTCTATACGTTCATGCAGTACCGCATGAGCACAAAGACCAGACTTATCATCCTATTACTTATTAATTTATCTTTGTTCCAGCTTGCTGAATTTTTGGTGTGCACAAACAGTAGTGTAGCCACGCAGGCATCGCGTTTTGGCTATGCATCGATCACCTTATTGCCGCCGCTCGGACTCTATTTGATGTCCGAGCTCACCTATCCAATGCGAAAAATAGCTGCATTGTTCATGTTTATGAGTGCCGTAAGTATCATGGCTTACTTTCTGCTTTCTCCGTCTGCGTTTAACAGCTATCAGTGCACCGGCAATTACGTTATATTCCAGATCGGCACTTCGCAGATGCGTTTATATAGTCTGTACTACTTTGGTTTGATCGGGTTAAGTCTCTGGAAGGGCGCGCGGTTTTTGACCGAGCATCCAAAAGCCGCCAAAAAAGTTCGATCAGCCGTACGATGGTTTATAGCGGGGTATCTCGTCTTTATTGTGCCGGTTGCTGTGCTGGTAGTTTTTAACCCTAATACGAAAAAAGCGGTGCCATCTATCATGTGCGGTTTTGCCGTAAGCTTAGCCCTTATCTTAACGGCAAAAGTTGCACCCTATTCTCTTAAAAAACGGACAAACTAGATTTAATTATGCTAAGCTTATCTATAAGAAAGATAAGCGTAAGCAATTAAGGAGAAAAAGCAGTGAACCCAGACGAACAAAACAACCAATCAGCTCCGGCGGCAGCACCGGTCGAGCCTTCTGTAAGCCCCGCTGGTCCACAGCCAGCGTCATATCAACCAGTGTCTACGCAGCCCACTACTGCCCCAAAGGGCAAGGGCAAAGGGTTGCTTATCGCTCTTTTAGCTCTGCTTCTCATCGGCGGCGGATCAGTGGCGGCATACCAAGTATTTATGAAAGATACAGACGAGAGCCCTGCGGCAAATAATACCCAGACAACCGAACCTACCGACAGCACAGAGACAGGAGCAAGTTCGACTACGTTTAACGATTCCGCAAGACAAGCAGCGGTTACTGCATTAGTTGCGGATCTTGAGCTCTACTATGGCAAGAAAGGTAATTACCCATCTGCTGCAGAAGTTACCAGCACGTCTTTTGCGTCATCGAGCCTGCCCACATTTAAAAAAGCACAGGCGGCCTCAACCGAAACACAGGCAATGACGATTTCTGCCACTTTAAGCGACAGCACGTTTGCGTACAAGACAACGCCGGACGGATGCAACAACTCTTCAAAGCTCTGTAGTGCGTATGAAGTAAGCGTAAAAGTATCCGCGAAGCAAAAAGACGGCTCATACGTTTACAAAAAAGTATCCATGAACTAATCTCTGATAAAACACTTTAAATACTTCAGCGAATGTTGTACAATTAACCGGTAAACTAACGGTGATGACTAAAAGTCGTTACGAATGCTCTCTATAGCACCGTAAAGATGTTACATCCACTTTGGTAGATAGAAGATAGTAGTAAGTAGATGGTTTAGACCAACTACTATCTACCAACTACTATCTACCTTGACACCTGAAAGGAGTCATATTATGGCGGAAGCCAAAAAACCAGCAGCACCAGCAGCTGCACCAGCACAAAAACAGCGAATTCGCATTCGTTTAAAGGCATATGACCATAAGGTCATCGACCAGTCTGCAAAGCAAATTGTCGACACTGCACTGCGTACCGGTGCAAGCATTGCCGGGCCAATTCCTTTGCCAACACGCCGCAATACGTTTACTGTGGTTAAAAGCCCGCACGTATTCAAAAAGGGCCGAGAGCAATTCGAAATGCGTATCCACAAGCGTCTTATTGACGTTTTTGAGCCAACACCAAAGACAATCGACAGCCTCATGAACCTGAGCCTGCCAGCCGGCTGTGACGCCGAAATTAAGATGTAAATAATCTTATGCAGTAAAGGGCTGAATCGGGTGGGGTTATCCACCCGATTTTTTTAACTAATTTACAGTAAAGGATGTAGATATGAGATCGAAACTAATGGTTACAGCAGCAGCTTTAACGGTAGGCGGTGGATTACTGACGGGTTGTAGTGAGCAACGTGCAAGCAGCAAGGAAGAGGCGAGTAACATGGCCTACGTAAGAGCGGTGGAAGACTTTCAAAAAGCAGACCATAAAGGAAGATATCGACAGCAGTTTCTAGATGATGATGCATATTTAGAACAAATAGGCGACGATGCTACGTGGTGGAAAAAAGGGAGCGACTGCTTGAGCGGTACAATCTACGATACTGAGGCTGGCGCAGAACTCAGTACTGAAGACGATATTTTGATAGTGACACCAAATAGACACGGAGAAACGATACTGTACTTCACGGGAATCACACATGCAGATACGGTATTAATCCCAGTTCCAGAAAAGGGTGTTGAAGAAATTTTAGAGAAGTTTAATTGCCCAGATGCATCTGACGTAAGAGAAGTAGCGTCGTATGATCATCACCTGCTTGTCATAGATCCAAGAGACGAGTAAGAGCATAGTTGTAATATGGTAGCAACGCTTTCGTCATTTTAGTTTTCTAGTAAACTAAGTGTATGAATCATTTTGGCGCAAGCTTTTCGTTAATATATGCAAGGGAGATGCGGGTAGAACCAAAGGCCTGTCTTGAGGCGGCATTGGAAGACTTAGGAGTACGTAGGCTCAGATTAATGAGTTACTGGGACGTGCACGAAAAAACTCGCGGCAGCTATGACTTTACCGAATTAGACTGGCAAATTGACATGGCAGAACAGCATGGGGCAGAAGTATCGCTTTGTTTGGGCCTGCGTCAGCCGCGCTGGCCCGAAAGTCACTGGCCGGAGTGGGCGCTGCAGCTTCCAGATACAGAATGGCAAGCGGCTCTCTATAGCTTTATAGAAATAGTAGTAAAGAGATATAAAGACAGAAAGTGCATCATTAGCTATCAGCTTGAAAATGAGGCACTCCTAAAGTCATTTGGACTGCGGAGTAACTTCGACAGAAAAAGACTGGTACGAGAATTTAAACTCGTAAAGCAACTTGACCCATCTCGCCCGGTAATAATGACGACGTCCGATGCCTGGGGCATCCCGTGGCGCAGACCTTTGCCCGATATTGTCGGCTTTTCAATCTATCGCTACTTATTTGACGCAAAAAAGAACCGGTACGTAAAAAGCACAAGACGTGCAAGGTTTTATAGGTTCCGCGCTGTACTTATACGTATACTTCGTTTCAGAAAAACATATATCCATGAGCTGCAAGCCGAACCTTGGGGACCAAAAGCAACCATCGAATTGCCTGTAGATGAGCAGGCAAAAAGCATGAACCTTGCACATGTTCAGGAGGCCGTCCAGTACGCCCAAGATACAACCTTGCTTCCGGCAGATCTCTGGGGACTGGAATGGTGGTTCTGGCTGAAAACAAAACACGGCCAAACCGAAATATGGAATTACTTGAAACAAGTTTATAAAAGTACACACTAATACGTGTAGAATATACAACAGATTGACAAGTGTTATGTTTCTATGCTAATCTGTATCAGTATATTAAATTGATGTGCCATTAGAACTTGGTAAATCAGTGAGTCCACCCCTGTTGGATACTGCTGGTCACCAAGATTTTTGATAGCGTGTCTCATAAAAAATAAGGTTTTATCCAACTATGAAAGCTTTACTTACGCGAAAGGTCGGCATGACAAGCCTCGTCTCTCCAGACGGTGTTATGACTGCTGTTACCTTGCTTTCCGCTAGTCCTTGTGTCATTACACAAGTAAAAACTGCTGAAGCCGATGGCTATCAAGCGGTACAGCTTGGCATGGAAATTGCTAAGCAGCCAACTAAAGCAGCCGAAGGCCATGCCAAAAAGGCTGAAGTTGCACCATCAAAAGTAGTCCGCGAAATTCGCGTAGACGAAATAACAGAAGATCTGACCGTCGGCACCGAACTTAAGGCCGACGTTTTTAGTGTCGGAGACGAAGTACAAGTAACTGGAACCTCAAAAGGTAAAGGTTTTGCTGGTACTATCAAACGCCACAACTTCCATCGCCAACGCAAAACACACGGTGGTAAGGGTGATACACGTAAGGTTGGTTCAATCGGCTCAATGTACCCACAGCGCATTTTCCGCGGAAAGCGCATGGCCGGACGCATGGGTCATGACCAAGTAACCGTTAAGGGTCTTAAGGTTGCTCTTGTCGACACCGATCTTAACGTTATTGCCGTAACAGGCGCTGTACCTGGTCCGCGTCACAGCGTCGTTATTCTGAAAGGAGCCAAATAATGAGCGTTCCAACATTTACTAAGTCCGGCACAAAGGCTACAACTGCAGCAAAGCTGCCAAAAGGCATATTTGACCTAGAAGTTACTAATCATGAACTTTTGAAGCAGGCTTACACTGCCTATATGTCAAACAGCCGCACTGTAAACGCACGCACACTCACTCGCGGCGAAGTTTCTGGTGGCGGCAAGAAGCCATGGAAGCAAAAGGGTACAGGCCGTGCACGTTTCGGTTCAATCCGTGTTCCAATTTGGCGCGGTGGTGGTATTACTTTTGGTCCAACAGGCAACGAAAACTTCACGAAAGAACTCCCTGTAAAGACCAAGCGTCAAGCTATTCGTCAAGCACTCAGTGTTAAGAATGCAGCAATAATTGTTGTTGAAACATTTGACGTAAGCGCTGGCAAAGTGGCTCCAGTTGTTACGTTCTTAGAAAAGATTGGCGCAACTCGTAACGTACTCGTTGTTGTAGAAAGCAAAGATGCAATGACTACCCGTGCCACCAAGAACATCCCTAACCTTAAAGTGGTGCAGGCTCGATATCTGAATGTGTATGATCTGCTCAATGCCGACTCCATCGTAATGACAGAGAAGTCACTCGATATAGTAGCTGAATGGCTCACACCTACCGGCAAAGAGTTAGGAGACAAGAGTCAGGAGACAAGAGTGGCTTCAAAGATTAGTAAAACAGAGGAGAAAAACTCATGACTCACAACTCATGCCTCATAACTCTGCGACCAAAGGGAGCATTGTAATGAAAGATTTACATATGATTCCGCGCATTAGCGAAAAGGCTTACGCACAGAGCCAGCGCGAAAATATTAAGACATATGTCTTTGAAGTACCCGCTTCTTCAAACAAACACACGGTTGCACGTGCTATTACCGCCCAGTATGACGTGGTTGTTACAAGCGTAAGAACCACAACCGCAAAGGGTAAAGTGAAACAAAGTTACCGCAAAGGCGGCCGCCCAATCACTGGTGTACGTTCTGATGTAAAGAAAGCCTATGTTACCCTGCGCGCCGGCGATAGCTTACCGCTCTTTGTTGAAGAAGCCAAAGAAGAGGAAAAGCAAGTAAAGGCTGCGGCTAAGGCTGCCAAGAAAGCAAAGAAGGAGACAAAATAATGGCTATAAAAGCATATCGCCCTACGACTCCTGGCCAGCGCGGCATGACCACGCAGGATTTTGACACGATTACCACAAAGAAGCCGCTTAAGAGCTTAGTAGTGGTAAAGAAGAAGATTTCCGGCCGCAACAACATGGGCCGCATTACGACCCGTCACCAAGGTGGCGGCGTGCGTCAGTTTTATCGTCTCGTTAACTTTAATCTTCCTGCGGGCACTAAGGCCGTAGTAGAAGAAATAGAATACGACCCAAACCGCTCCGCACGTATTGCACGCATTAAAGATCAAGACAATAAGTATCACTATATTTTAGCTGGCAGCGGTATCGTACAGGGCCGCACGGTTGAAGCGGGCGAAGATGCTCCTGTAGAAGCCGGCAATCGTTTGCCACTCAAAAGCATCCCTGTTGGTAGCACCATTTATGCGATTGAGCTTCAGGTTGGCCGCGGCGCACAGCTTGTTCGCAGCGCCGGAAATAATGCACAGCTTATGGCAAAAGAGGGCGAGTACGCTCAGGTTCGCTTGCCATCAGGCGAAATCCGCAAAGTACTTGTTGACTGCATGGCTACACTTGGCACCGTCGGTAACGAACAGCACCAAAACATCAAGATTGGTAAAGCTGGACGCAACCGCAAGAAGGGCATCCGCCCATCTGTACGTGGCGTTGTAATGAACGCCGTTGATCACCCACACGGTGGTGGTGACGGTGGTCGTCACGGTGTTGGTGGTGGTAAAAACCATGGTGCTGCTCCACGCACACCTTGGGGTATCAAGACTCTTGGCTATAAGACTCGCAAGCGTAAGTCAACCAGCAAGATGATCGTAAAGAGCCGACATGCGGCGAAGAGGAAATAATCATGAGCACTTTTGAACAAACACCAGACAGTTGGAATGCAGGATTTGAAACTGCTCAATTATTTCCATCTACACCAACAAGTTTTGATCCTCAGCGCAGGTTATTTGCTGCCGCTTGTGAGGCTGCTCAATGCGGTGTCTCTGGCGTTCCTAACGGCGATAGTCTACTTACTGATCAAGAATTTATTGATGGATTCAGAACAGGTCTCATGCATACGACCATAGCAGTAGAAGGAGAAGGAAATGTCTAGATCATTAAAGAAAGGTCCATTTATCGACCCAAAGCTTGCAAAGAAAATTGCAGCTTTGGGCGCAGAAGACCGCACAATCATCAAAACGTGGGCACGCAGCAGTGTGATTAGCCCTGACTTTGTCGGTCGTACACTTGCTATACATAACGGCAAAGTACATGTGCCGGTATTCATTACCGAAAACATGGTTGGCCACAAACTTGGTGAATTTAGCCCAACACGTAAATTCCGCTCTCATGGCGGTAAGATGGCGAAAGGTTAAACCATATGAGCGTTATAGCAATTGCAAAATCAGTCCGCATTAGCCCGCGCAAAGTAAGCGTGGTAGCTAGTTTGGTACGCGGACGAAGCGTTTCTGACGCCCTCGTGATCCTTTCACACACGCCGCGCAGTTCAGCTACACCAGTGCTTAAGACCATAAAAAGCGCAGCCGCCAATGCAGACCACAACCACAATTACCGCCCAGACAGCTTGCGCATCGTTGAAATCAGTGTAACGCCTGGCCCACGCAGCAAGCGATTCCGTCCGGTTAGCCGTGGTATGGCACACCCGTACCAGAAGCGCACCAGCCACATTCGTGTTGTTGTTGACGGTGAGCAGCGCGCACCCAAGAAGCCGGTAGCGGCAAAGAAAGCGGAGAAATAATATGGGACAAAAAGTAAACCCAGTCAGCATGCGTCTCCAGGTCAATAAAGACTGGCGCAGCAAATGGTTTGTTGGGAAGCGCGAATACGCCGACTACCTAACAAAGGACCTCGAAGTACGTCGCATGATCACCAAGAAGACCGGTTCACGCGCGGCAATTAACAAAGTAGACATTGAACGCAGCCCGAACCTCGTTACGGTCACTATAGTAACTGCAAAAGCCGGTGTTGTAATTGGCCGCGGCGGTGCAGGTGCTCAGGAGCTGAAAGCTGCTATTGAGCGCATCTATAAAGTACCGGTTCGCGTTAATATAGAAGAGATCAAGAAGCCGGAACTGTACGCAAAGCTTGTAGCCGAAAACATTGCACACCAGCTCGAACGACGTATCGCTTTCCGCCGCGCCATTAAGTCAGCTAGCGCTGCAACTATGCGTGCTGGTGCAAAGGGTATTCGTATACAGATGTCGGGTCGCTTAAACGGCGCCGAAATGAGCCGCCGCGAAAAAGAAGTACAGGGTTCCGTACCGCTTCACACACTTCGTGCAGATATTGACTACGCGCAGGTTGACGCCCAGACACCAACCGGCATCATCGGTATTAAAGTCTGGATTTACAAAGGTGAGGTAGCCTAATATGTTGATGCCTAGCCGAACCAAGTACCGAAAAGTACGAAAAGGCAAGATCCGTGGTGTTGCTACCAGCGGTAACTACATCGCGCACGGTTCATTTGCCCTTCAGTCACAAGAAAATGCGCGCATCACCTCCCGCCAGATCGAAGCAGCTCGTCAGGCAATGACTCGCTACATCAAGCGTGGGGGACAGATCTGGATCCGTATTTTCCCGCATACTCCTGTTACTAAAAAGCCACAGGACGTTAAGATGGGTAGCGGTAAAGGAAGCCCGGAATATTTTGCAGCTAAAGTCCACGCCGGCACCATTATGTTTGAAATGGACGGCATTAGCGAAGAAATCGCCCGCGAAGCAATGCGCCTCGCCGCACATAAACTACCTGTCAAGACGAAGTTTCTTGTCAAGGAGGTAAAATAATCATGAAAATTACTGATATCCGAAAGCAATCCACAACCGAACTCACCGCGCAAGCAACGGCACTCCGCGACGAAATCGCTGAGCTCAAGCGCCGCATGCATCTTGGCGAAGTTCAAAATGTGCGTGTTGTTCGCCTCAAGCGCAAGGATTTGGCCCGTATCTTAACCGTTCTGAGTGAGCAGCTCGCAAAGGAGAACATGTAATGGCACGCGTATTAATTGGGAATGTCACCAGCGACAAAGGCGATAAGACTATCGTTATTTCCGTGCATACCCGCAAAACCCATCCTATATATAAGAAACAGTATTCCGTGACGCAGAAGATTATGGCTCACGACGAAAAGAATGAAGCAAAAGAAGGTGACCGCGTAGAGGTTACCGAATGCCGCCCGCTCAGTGCACGCAAGCGTTTCACGCTTACGAAGATCGTCGAAAAGGCTAAGATATTGCATGTTGAACCGGAAGCCACCGCTGAAGTAAGCAAAGAAGGCGAGGAGGCGTAATATGATTCAACAAGAAACACGTCTCGTTGTCGCCGACAACAGTGGCGCAAAGGAAATCCTTTGTATCCGCGTTTTGGGCGGTACACGACGCCGCTATGCACACGTTGGCGACATCATCGTTGCTACCGTTAAGCAAGCAAACCCAAGCGGCGCAGTCAAAAAGAAATCAGTTGTTAAGGCAGTAGTAGTACGAACCCGCAACGCCATTCGCCGACCAGACGGCTCAACCATTCGTTTTGACGACAATGCAGCGGTTATCATCGGTGAAGATAAACTACCAAAAGGTACACGTATCTTTGGGCCAGTTCCACGCGAACTACGCGACCAAGGATATGCTAAGATCATCAGCCTTGCGCCGGAGGTCCTATAATGAATACTCAAACCAAGAAACAAGCATTCAAGATTCGCCTTAAGGTCGGAGATACTGTTATTGTGCGAAGCGGTAAATACAAGGGTAAGACGGGTAAGATAACCGCTACTCATCCATTTGAAAACAAAGTTACCGTTGAAGGCATTAATATTGTCAAAAAGCATGTTAAGCCTAACCGCACACATCCCCAGGGCGACATTGTTGAAATTACCAAGCCTATTTGGGTAAGCAAGGTTGGGATCGTAGAGCCAACCAGCAAGAAAGCAAGCAAGATTGAGCACAAAGTTGACGCTAAAGGTGTAAAAACCCGTGTATTCAAGCGCACCGGCAAGGAGATAAAGTAATGGGTAGATTTGAAGTTCAATTGCAACCAGGTGAAGCTTGGGTAAGTGGCGGTTTAAGATATGCCGATGGATATATAGGAGCTATGGATAGTAATGACCTAGATACTTTATACGTGCAAAGACGTGCTGCTGAAGAAAGACTAAGGGGTGAGCAGCCCAACAATCCGGCTTTGCCGGATGATGGCGCGATGAGCGGGGATATTTCCCGCTCATGGGCCGATAAGGAGATCAAGTAATGGCCACTAAAACTACTACCGTTGCAACCGGCGCACGCTTAAAGAGTCTGTACAACGACAAATACGCCGCCGAACTCCTTAAGGAGCTTGAGCTTGCAAACGTACACCAGGTTCCTAAACTTCAGAAGATCACCATCAATGTTGGTCTTGGACGCGCAAAAGATGACAAAAAGTTGATTGAAGTGGCCGCAAATACACTCACTAAGATTACTGGCCAGCATCCTGTTGAAACCGTCGCCAAGCAGTCTATCGCAAGCTTTAAGCTCCGTGAAGGCAACAAAATTGGCCTTAAAGTTACTCTCCGCGGCGACCGCATGTACGAATTCATGGACAGACTTGTAAACATCGTACTGCCACGGCTTCGCGACTTCCACGGTGTCAGCGCAAAAGCGTTCGACCGCCAGGGCAACTACGCGCTTGGCCTAAGCGAACAGTCAGTTTTTCCTGAGCTTACCTTTGAAGAAACCACCACTCCACACGGATTGCAGGTACTATTCACAATTAAGTCAGAAGAACCAGCACATGCCAGGGCACTGCTCACAAAGTTTGGCATGCCATTTGAAAAGGAGAATAAATAATGGCGAAGAAATCGATTATCGTACGCGATTTGAAGCGACAGAAAATGATTAAGCAGTATGCCGCAAAGCGTGCAGAACTTAAAGCACTAGGTGACCTTGAAGGTTTGGCTAAATTGCCACGCAACTCAAGCCCAACCCGCTGGAAGAACCGCTGTAGCGAAACCGGCCGTCCACGTGGCTATATGCGCACGTTTGGTCTCAGCCGTCTTAGCTTCCGTGAGCATGCAAGCAAGGGCGAAATCCCTGGTGTAACGAAAGCGAGCTGGTAATGAGTATAATCACAACCGATCCAATTGCAGACATGCTGACACGTATACGTAACGCCATTGGCGTACGTAAGAGCGTTGTCACTATGCCGCACAGCAAACTAAAAGAATCAGTAGCAGGCGTCTTAAAGACACAAAATTTTATTGACGACTTTTCTGCAGAAACATCTGACGCGGGCTACAAAACTCTGCGCATCGTTATTAACAGCGAAAGCAGCAATGCTCGTATAACCGAAATCGAACGCCTCAGCCGTCCGGGTCGCCGCTGGTACTCTAGTGCCGACGAGATTCCAGTCGTTAAGCGCGGTCGCGGTATTGTTGTTGTGTCCACCAGCAAAGGCGTGATGACAGGCAAAGATGCCAAAAATCAGCGCTTAGGCGGTGAATTAATTTGTAAAGTGTACTAAGGAGAGCATATGAGTCGAATAGGAAAACTACCTATCCAAATACCATCCGGTGTGACAATCACTGTCGACCAAGGTGCTGTAACGGTCAGCGGTTCAAAAGGAACACTGAGTCAGGCATTATTGCCCGGCGTAACGGTTACAGTTAATGACAAAGAAGTAGTCGTAACAAGAGATAACGACGAACCAAAAAACCGCGCAAAGCACGGTTTGATGCGTAGCCTCATTAATAATATGGTTGTTGGCGTATCCCAAGGTTTTAGCAAGCAGCTAGAAATTAATGGCGTGGGTTATCGTGTTGCGACACAAGGTGCCAACCTCAAGCTTAACCTCGGCTTTTCGCACGATGTCATCTTCGCGATTCCTACGGGTATAACAGCCGGAATTGAGCAGAACGTTATTACGATCAGCGGTATAGACAAACAGCAAGTTGGCCAGGTTGCCGCCGATATTCGTAAGCTCAAGAAGCCAGAACCGTATAAAGGCAAGGGCATTAAGTACGTCGGTGAGCGTATTATTCGCAAGTCCGGTAAGTCAGGTAAGGAAAAATAGCCATGAATATTTTAGCTAAAAAATTACACAATCGCCGCCAGCGCAAAGCTCGCATCCGAGCATCACTCAGTGGCACCGCTACACGTCCACGCCTGAGCATACACGTAAGTAACCTGCACGTAAGCGCACAGGTTATTGATGACACGACCGGCAGAACACTCGCAGCCGCAACCACAGTTGGACAAAAAGCACTGAAAGGTACTATGACCGAAAAAGCAACATGGGTAGGTACGGAAATAGCAAAGAAAGCAAAAGCCGCTAAGATCACACAAGTTGTATTTGACCGCAATGGTCGCGGATATCATGGCCGCGTTAAGGCACTGGCTGAAGCAGCACGTGCAGGAGGATTGGAGTTCTAATATGCAACCATCACGAAACGACCACAGAAAACCACAAGAAGCTCCTGAAGAGAAGCAATTCGATGAAAGAATTATTCACGTTAACCGCGTGGCACGCGTTGTAAAAGGCGGCCGCCGCTTTAGATTCCAGGCGCTTGTCGTAGTTGGTGACAGAAAAAACAAAGTCGGTATTGGCGTAAGCAAGGGTGCTGACGTTACGGCTGCTGTGACCAAAGCAACCGACGTTGCTAAGAAACACATGATGACCGTAAACCTGTATAAAGGCACTGTGCCGCACGAGACCTTTGGACGAGTTGGTGGCGCTAAGATTTTGATCAAACCTGCGGCTCCGGGTACCGGATTGATCGCCGGTGGCGTAGTGCGAACTGTTTTGGAAGTAGCTGGTGTTAGCAACGTGCTGAGCAAATCACTTGGCTCAACAAACAAGATCAACACCGCATATGCGACCCTTGAAGCACTTGATGCACTAGAACCAAGCAAAAACTGGGTCACGACCAAAAACAGCAAGCCAGCAAGCAAACCGGTCGCAAAAGAAAAAGCAGCCAAGGCAGAGGTAAAATAATATGAAATTTCACGAACTAAAGACAGTTACCAAAGTAGGAAAAGGCAAGAGCCGCGTTGGTCGTGGTATTGCTGCCGGACAAGGTAAAACAGCTGGTCGCGGTACTAAAGGATATGGCTCACGTACCGGCTCGACTCGCCGCCCAGGATTTGAAGGTGGACAGAATCCTCTTATGCAGCGTTTACCAAAACTCCGCGGTTTTGCAAGCAAGCACCCAAAGCCAGAACTTGTTAAGCTCAGTGATTTAGCAAAAATCAAAGGCACAGTTGACGCTTTTAGTGCATATGAAGCGGGAATTATCAGCAGTCCCTACGTCATTGTCAAACTGATTGGGAGCGGCACGGTCAGCGGCAAACACACCGTAAAACTTCCTTTGGCTACTAAATCTGCTATCGAAGCAGTCACTAAGGCTGGCGGCACCTTTACGGTCACTCCACAGGTTGCACGCACTGCCAAAGAAACCGTCGAAGCCTAAAAAGAAAAGTCCTACGGCGAGGCAGGGTGTTGTTATTCTGTATAAGTACGCAACAAAAGTTTGGCTTTTTACTGATCGTACGGTTAAATAATTAGTAGATCTAAACTAGAGAAAAAGCGAGAGAGGGTTAACGTGAACTGGAAAACCATTAGTTTGTCATTAAAAAACGGCGATATGCGAAAACGCATCTTTGCAGTCTTAGGCATGCTTTTGGTTTTTCGCTTTTTAGCACATATACCTATACCACTCAGCAACCCGGAAACACTGAAGCAAATCATAGAAAACGCTTTTAATTCTGCGCAATCCTCATCTTTCGTAAGCTTTATCAATGTGCTGAGCGGCGGTGCGCTGGCTAACTTTTCTATAATGCTGGTTGGTATGGGGCCATATATTAATGCGTCCATTATTATTCAGCTTCTTACGCGTGCAATTCCAAAGCTTGAAGCCCTCAATAAAGAAGGTGAGTTTGGACGCAAGAAGCTCAACCAATACACCCGCATGTTGGCGTTTCCGCTTGCCATCATCCAGTCTGTAGGCATGATCTACCTGGTTAGACAGGTCGCTAGCAGCTATAGTGGACTTGGCGATATTACGGCCGGTAGCAGCTTGGCGCAGTGGGTTCTGATGGTTGCAGCCCTCACCGGCGGGTCAATGATACTTATGTGGCTCGGCGAGTTGATTACCGAAAAAAGCGTTGGCAACGGTATAAGCTTAGTCATTACTGTAGGTATTGTCAGCGGTCTTCCAAGCACTATTTCGAGCATTGTGAGCAGCGTATATGACAGCGCACATAAGTGGCACATACTCGGACTCAATCTACCTTTTAACCGAACGGCTTTTTATTATGCGCTCATTATGTTGGTGGCGGTCATAACCGTAACCTGGCTGGTGGTAAAAATAAATGAAGCCGCTCGCAATATTACTGTTAACTACGCAAAACGCGTCCAAGGAAGCAGAGCTTACGGAGGCGTTACTACCACGCTGCCCATCAAGCTCATCGCAGCAGGAGTAATCCCGATTATCTTTGCGGTTGCCTTCTTAAGCGTACCAAGTTATGTCGGACAAATATTAACGTCCTCTACCACCGAAAAATGGTCAACCCTGGGTACAAACTTGGTTACCTGGTTCCAAAACCCAAGTTCAACCACCTTTGCGGCTGGCGGATTTACGCCGTACATATATCCGATCGTATACTTTGTGCTGGTAGTAGTTTTTACGTACTTCTATACCAGCGTTACCTTTAACGCTAAAGAAATTGCCGAGAACCTGCAGCAGCAGGGCGGCTTTATAGGTGATGTGCGAGCCGGTAAACAGACTGAAAAGTACCTTACTAAGGTCGTTAACCGACTTACCCTTTTTGGTTCGTTCAGTTTGGGCTTGCTGGCGCTCATGCCAATCTTAGCTCAGGCGTTCCTGAAAGTTAACATCGCTATCGGCGGTACAAGCATTCTCATCTTAGTTTCTGTCGCTCTTGAGACTCTGCGAGCAGTTGAATCCAGGGCACTGATGGTAACGTATGACCAGTATTCTGAACCGAGCTACCTTGTGGGTGAAGATGATGGGCCGGTTGAGAAAAAGCGTCGCTTCATGCGTTTTAAGACGAGATCGGCCAAGAAAAAACCGAAAGCTAAAAGCTAGCTCGTTTTTAAGGTAATAAAACACTTTACAAACAGCGGTTAACTCTGTTATAATCCCAAGTTGATATTTATGGCCAAAAACAAGGAAGTCATTGAGCTAGCCGGTACGATCACCGAGACATTACCGGGCACACAGTTTCGTGTCCAACTTGAGAATGGCCATCAAATCATAGCCCACGTTGCAGGCAAAATGCGCAAGCACTTTATCCGCATCGTCCCGGGTGATAGCGTAACGGTTGAGTTAACCCCATACGACCTTACCAAAGGACGTATCACTTACCGTAAGAGCTAAAAGAGGTTAGTACTTTCACAGTTAGGCACCAGGGCTGGAGATTACACTCCGAATTGTGCCTTTTTGTGAAGATACTTTCAAAGTATTTATTAATAATTTAACGCAGTGTGTCACTTCTTTAGAAAGGAGAGATCCGTATGAAAGTACGTGCGAGCATCAAAAAGATCAGCCCGGACGACAAAATCGTTCGCCGCAAAGGACGTTTATACGTCATAAACAAGTTTAAACCAAAGCATAAGCAGAGGCAGGGTTAAATATGGCACGTATAGCTGGTGTAACCATTCCTTCAGAAAAGCAGATTGGCATTGCCCTTACATATGTATACGGCATCGGTCCAAAAACTGCAGCAAGTGTCTTAGCAAAAGCAAAAGTCGACACGACAGTTCGCGTGAAGAATCTTACCGACGATGAGCTAGGCCGTATTACTGATGTTATTGCCGCCGACCTCACCGTTGAAGGTGAGCTGCAGCGCATCGTAACTGCAAATATCAAGCGCCTTAAGGACATTAAAGCATATCGTGGCCTACGTCACGCCGCTAACCTTCCATCGCGCGGACAGCGCACGCGCACTAACGCGCGCACACGCCGCGGCAAGAAGGTTACTGTCGGTGGAACCGCTAAAAAAGTAGCTTCGAAGACTTAAAAGGAAAGGAAATAGCATATGTCTGATACAACTCCCACCACTCCTGCAGAAGTCACGCCAGCTACCGTTGAAGCAGCAACTCCTGCCGTCGCCGCACCAAAACGCAAAAAACTGAAGCGCTCGGTGCCATTTGGTCAAGTACACATTCTTGCAACATTTAACAATACCATCATTACCGTCACCGACCCTAAAGGCGGCGCATTGACTTTTTCTAGCGCCGGCGCATGCGGTTTCCGCGGCTCTAAAAAAGGTACTGCTTATGCAGCCCAGGTAGCAGCAGAAAAAGCACTCGGCGAAGCAAAACAGTCTCATGGACTCGTAAAAGCTGACGTGTACGTTCGCGGCATTGGTCTTGGCCGAGAAGCCGCTATCCGCGCAATGCAGGTAGCAGGTATAGCTGTAGAAGGTATACACGATGTAACCGGCGTGCCACACGGTGGTGTTCGCCCGAAGAAAGCACGAAGGGTTTAAACTATGAGCAAAGCATCTATTGTTAAACAGAGCCGCCGCGAAGGTTACGCGCTGCACCCTAAAGCCCTAAAGGCAATGGTGAAGCGCACCAGTCTTCCTGGCGTACAGGGTGGACGCAACCAAAGAGCAAAATCAAGCCAGTACTCACTGCAGCTCCGTGAAAAGCAAAAAGTGAAGCGGCTGTATGGGCTTTTGGAGAGACAGTTCGAAAATCTCATGAAAGAAGCCAGCCGTACTGAAGGTCAGTCAGGACAGACACTTCTTCGTTTTTTGGAGCAGAGACTTGACAACGTTATCTACCGCGCAGGATTTGCGCCAAGCCGCCCAGCTGCTCGTCAGCTCGTGACTCACGGACACTTCATGCTGAATGGCCGCCGTGTTGACATTCCTTCTATTCGCGTAAAGGCCGGCGACGAAATCGTTGCACGACCACATAGCGCTAACAACAGTTACTTCCAGCGGCTTGATGAAGTAAGCCCCAGCGCCGAAACAAGCCTCAGTTGGATGAAAGTGAATCGCAAGAAGCTAGCCGTTACTGTAACTGGCCAGCCGACAAGAGATGAAGCTGAACCTGAGATCAAAGAGCAATTAATTGTAGAATACTACTCACGCTAGGGAGGCGGGGAACAATCACTATGTCAAAACAGATCCACACACCAACACTCAGCAAGGTCGACGACCACACTACTACGAGCAGTACTTTCGTTATCGAACCTTTGCACACCGGCTACGGTATGACCCTCGGTAACTCTATCCGCCGCGTTTTGCTTTCAAGCATTGCCGGCGCAGCAATTACCGCTTTTAAGATCGAAGGCGCAACCCACGAGTTTACAACCGTTAAGGGCGTAAAAGAAGATGTCGTTGACATCATGCTGAACCTCAAGGGCGTTCGCTTCCGTGTATACAGCCAGGAACCACAAACCCTGCGTATTGTTAAAAAAGGTAAGGGCGTTGTTACTGCTAAAGATATTCAGCTGAATGCCGATGTCGAAGTAGTAAACCCAGGCCATGTAATTGCTACGGTTGACGATGACAAGACCACCTTTACTATGGACCTCGTCGTCGAAACAGGCCGCGGCTACCGCTCTATAGACGAAAGCGCAGCCAAAAAGGCGAGCGATATGATCGCACTTGACGCAATCTTTAGCCCGGTACTCCGCGTTAGGTACAAGGTAGAGAACACCCGCGTTGGTCAAACCACTGACCTCGACAAGTTACTTCTTACTGTAGAGACTGACGGTTCGATCACCCCACGCGATGCCTTTGAAGAGGCAAATGCGATTTTGGTCAACCAATATACAGCTCTTGCTGGTCAGACCCGCGTTGAAGCACCTGCACCGTTAATCGACAGTGCTGCAAAAACCGGTGAAAGCGGCGACGAAGCACCCGCACTCATGACTCCAATCGAAGACCTGAACCTGAGCGCACGCACTACCAACGCACTCATCAATAACGAAATTCACACACTGAAGGACTTATTTAGCCTTGGTGATGCCGAACTTCGCGACCTAAAAGGTTTTGGCAGCAAAGCACTTGATGAAGTCAAAGAAAAAATGGCGGAGTTGGAGCTTTAGATATGCATCGACACGGATATAAAGGCCGCAAATTCGGCCGTGAACGAGATCAGCGCGCCGCCCTCATTAAGGGCTTGGCTTCTGCGCTCGTTGATCATGGAGCAATAGAAACCACACTTCCAAAAGCAAAAGCTGTAGTACCCTACACAGAAAAACTCATCACTAAAGCTAAGCGCGGCGATCTTCACAACCGCCGCCAAGTGATTAGCTCACTAAACACGCTCGCGACCGCTCACAAGCTCGTTGACGAGATAGCACCAAAGCTAACCCACCGCGTAAGCGGACACTTGCGCATCGAAAAGATCGGCACACGCCGCGGTGACAACAGCGACATGGCACGCGTAAGTTTTGTTGATGACCTAAAGCAGGCTCCGGTGGCAAAGCCAGCCGCGCCAGCAGAGTCAAGAGTCAAGAGTAAAGAGTCAAGAAAAGCTCCAAAGACAAAGGAGACGAAATAATGAAGACTTATTCTGCTAAACCAAGTGACGTAACCCGAGCATGGTACATTGTTGACGCTTCAGAAGCACCGCTCGGACGCGTTGCTACCAAGATCGCAACTCTGCTGACCGGCAAAGGTAAACCAATGTTTACAAAACACATCGACTGCGGCGACTACGTTGTCGTCATTAACGCCGACAAAGTTGTGGTAACCGGCAAAAAAACCGAAGATAAGATGTACTACCACCACAGCCAATTCCCAGGTGGGTTAAAAGAGCTTCGCCTTAAAGAAGTTATGGTGAAGGATCCAACCAAGGTACTCACAGAAGCAGTTCGCGGCATGTTGCCTGTTAACAAACTTCGCCCAGAACGCTTGCAGCGTCTTAAAGTATATGCCGGTGCAGAACATAATCACGCCGCACAGCAACCCATTGCAGTGAGCGTGAAAGGAGATAAATAATTATGGCGAAAGATACCTATTTCTACGCTCTAGGCCGTCGTAAGCGCGCTACAGCTCGTGTCCGCCTCCAGAGCGGCAAAGGCTCTATTGTGATCAACGACAAGCCTGCAGAAGAATACTTGAGTGGCAGCGAATATCTGCTTACTGAGCTTAAGCAGCCATTTGCCGTGATTGAAAAAGATGCTTTTGACGTAACCGTCAGAGTTGACGGCGGCGGCTTGGCCGGCCAAGTTGATGCAATCCGCTTAGGAATTGCCAAGACTCTTGCTGCCATGAATGAAGATCTAAAAGGCACGTTGAAACGTGCAGAACTTCTTGGACGCGATCCTCGCGAGAAAGAACGCAAGAAGTTTGGTCTGAAGAAGGCCCGCAAGCAACGCCAGTTCACAAAACGCTAGTTTGGCTTCATATTTTCGGCTGATAGCATTGTCTAATTCTGTGTTCCTCCTGGCTGTATAAATATACAGCCACTTGCGGTACTCGAATTACCCGCGCTACAGCCAAAAATCTGTAACCCAAACATCGCATTTTAGGAATAACCAACCATCAAAGAAATTTGATTGAGGTGGTTTTTTCTTTTGGCTTTGCTCAAATACGGCAAGCTGCGCTCAAATCCACCAAGATTCCTTATCTTTTTGCAGCTCGTGATAACAAACAAAAATCCGTAACCAAAAACACCGCATTTTAGGGAGAACCACCTCGAAGTAAAATACGGGGTGGTTCTTGTTTTTATACGTAATACTATATACGAAATACGGCATACGTTTTATACTTTAGGTATGTTTAAGCATGAGCGTATACGCGAAGAGGACTACTGGCTCTTTCTTATTGTTTTTATCAATATTCTGTCTGGCGGGATTGCCATGTATGCTTCGGTTCTGACATTTCGTCTACCGGCTCTTATTTTGTTCTGTCTCGGTTTATGGTTCACTTCAAACAAGATCCGTAGAGACTACTCGCCAAAAAGAGGACGCATTCATGTTGTATCTACTATTTTGCTTTCCGCCCTCCTCACGCTCGGCGTACACGTATTGACAAATTAATAGTATAGAAGTAAAGTTACGCATCATGACAGCACTGAACAAAAAAGCCTATTGGTTTACCGACACACTCGTGGCGGTTTGTTCTGTGCGCTCCTAAAATAAGAGAATATTGATTACACCGCCACCAAGCAAGGCGGTTTTTTAATTTTAAGGAGAAAATGACGATGGAATCAGTAGAAAAAGTACGAGAAGAACTAAACCCGGATCTGCGGCTTGCGGTTAACGCCGCGCTAGAAGATGTGCGTGTTACACCAGTAACACCAGAAGATCCGCAAGATTCGCTTAGACGCTCTGTCGGCGTAACGGGTACCACACTTTTTACGGTGGATATATAGCTAGAATGGCTGGATTAATCTTTAATGACAATAACTTACGTTATAATGAAAGCATATGAGTAAAAAAGTAATTTTAACAGGTATTAGAGCCAATAACGATCTTACGATCGGTAATTATTTTGGCGCAATTATGCCCATTATAGACATGGCTAAAAGGCGTTCGGAAGAATATCAAGTTAATCTGTTCGTACCTGACCTTCATAGCTTCACAACGCCCATCGACCATGCGGCTCTGCAGGCTCAAATTATGCATAACTTACGCATTTTTGTTGCGGCTGGCTTACCCTTAGACAAACCGGATGTGCATATTTACCGCCAAAGTTATATCCCGGCCCATAGCGAGCTCACCTGGATCTTGGATTGCTTTACAGGAATGGGTGAGCTGGAGCGCATGACGCAATATAAAGATAAATCAGGTTTCCAAAACAACTATGAACAGGCTTTGATGGAGCAGTTAGCTGCCGGTGACTATGGGTTTGAAGTGAAGCAGTCGAGCACTCCGCAAAATCCTGATTTTGTTATCAGAGACGAAAACGGCAACTACTTGAGCGTAGAAATTAAAGTTAAAAGGCAGATTGGACCAAGTGTGGGGTTGTTTAATTATCCTGTGCTTATGGCCGCGGATATTCTGTTATACGACACCACGTATGTACCGGTCGGCGAAGACCAGACACAGCACCTTGAATTTACCCGCGATATTGCTGAGCGTATGAACGCAAAGTTCGGCAAGCTATTCGTAATCCCAGAAGCAGTAAAAAAACAGCACGAGTTTTTCGGGAAGGACCAGGGGCTTCGCATTAAAGATCTGCAGGATCCGTCTAAAAAAATGAGTAAGAGTGACGAAACAGGCAAGGGTGTTATATTCCTGGGCGACACCCCGGAAGCTGCAGCAAAGAAAATTATGAGTGCTACCACAGACTCACTGGGAGCGATACACTTTGACTGGCAAAATCAGCCGGGCATTACTAACTTATTGCAAATTCTGGCTCTTGCTACAGAGAGGCCGCAAGAAGACGTCGTGAAACAGTGGGAAGGTAAGGGCGCGTACGGCGAGCTAAAGAAAGCTGTTGCCGAAGCCGTGACTGGCTTTTTGCAAGGCCTTCAGGGTCAGTTAAACAATGTAGATAGTGCGGCTATTACCAAGAAACTTGAAGAATCCGAGGAACGCATGTGCGAAAAAGCAGGGGAAACATTACTACGGGCACAGAAAGCAGTTGGCTTACGCTAAATACAATCATATGCCAAGACAATGGATTACCGTTACCGAAGAATTAGCCGGCAAAAGAACTGACAAATTAATTGCCGACTATTTTCCGTCATATCCGCGAACAGCACTGCATAAACTGTTTGCAAGTGAGCACGTCCTTTTAAACGGCAAGGTAACTAAACCGGGAATCAAGGTACGCCTTAATGACACCCTACGGGTTGACCTTTCGCCGCTCGAAATTACCATTGCCGATATAGATCTGCCAATCCTCTACGAAGACAAGGATGTACTAGTGATAAATAAACCATCTGGTGTTATATCTCATGCACGAGGCAGGTATTTTGACGAACCATCGGTTGCTTCATTCGTCCGCCAAAAAGTTGCCGAGCTAACCGGCGAGCGCAGCGGTATCGTCCACAGGCTCGACAGAGCAACCAGCGGCGTCATGATTTGTGCCAAGAACACCGATGCGCTGAGCTGGCTGCAAAGACAATTTAGCGAGCGAAAGGTGCAGAAAACGTATATGGCAGTCGTATTCGGCTCACTGCCCACAGAAGAGGGTTTAATAGACATGCCGATTGCCCGGAATCCTTTAAAACCAGTAACCTTCCACGTGCACGAAAGCGGAAAGCACGCCACCACTCACTACCGTGTTATAAGCCAGAATAACGGCTATAGTTTAGTGGAACTAAAACCAGTTACCGGCCGCACCCACCAGCTCAGAGTGCATCTAGCTCAACTTGGTCATCCGATTGTGGGCGACGACCTATACCACGGCGAAAGCGCAGAACGTCTGATGCTGCATGCGCATTCGCTTACCATCGCCCTTCCATCAAAAGAAATAGTCACATTCGAGGCGCCGCTGCCCGAAGCATTTAACCGCTACTATGTAAGCCCATGAACAGCCAGCTTCTTATTCATCCCCGGACAGCCTCGCAGCTCAAAAGATTCATATTAGACCAACATCATGGTCTCATCCTTGCCGGGCCGGAAGGATCAGGCAAAGAAACACTTGCCATGCACGTAGCCGCCGAGTTGCTTGGTATTTCGCCAAAAGCATTACAACAGTACCCCTATTACACGGTGGTGAATCCAAAAGAGCAGTCTATATCGATCGACGAAGTAAGAGCCGCCCAGAAGTTACTCACTCTCCGCACCCCGCACACCGCTCAAGTAATCAGGCGCGTAATTCTGGTCATAAATGCCGAACGAATGCGCTCCGAAGCTCAAAATGCGTTCCTAAAGAGTTTAGAGGAACCACCCGAGGACACATGTATTATTTTTACGACCGCGTCCGTTACCGGTTTACTGGACACCATACGTTCCCGGATGCGTACCATTGAAGTATTGCCCATCGACATAGTCGCAGCAAAAACACATTACCGCACAAAAGGAATCTCTGCCGAATCAGTAGAGAAGAATTATGCGCTATCACAGGGTCAGGCCGGACTACTTCATTCGCTACTAGACGGCAGCGAGGCGCATGAGCTAAAGGAGTGGGTCTTGGCCGCAAAACAACTGCTTGCCAAGACACCTGGCGAAAGGCTTATGGACATAGACGAGCTAAGTAAAGACAAGGGCTCGGTTTTGCTACTTTTAAATGCGCTTGGACGGATGACGCACGCTGCTTTGTTGCATGCCGGAAGAACCGGCGCCCGTGCCAGTATTGAAAGATGGAGCAAAAGTTCGGAGGCTGTACTTGCCGCCAAAGAATCAGTTCGGATGAACGTAAACACGAAACTCGTGCTTGATCAGCTTTTCCTTAATCTGTAAAAGACGTGGGCGCCGCCACAAGGAACGCTACCCTCTAAGCGTAAAATGCGATATACTACCATACATGCTTGAATTAGCGTTTGTTGTTGGTTTTGGTTTTTTAGCCTTCCGCAGCTCTAAAGTTAAAGAAACCGAACTTTCTAATGTTTCTCTCCGTATTAGCGACCGTATGAGTAAACTCTGGGATATTGCCCAGGCAGGCATGCGTGAAAACCGCTTTCTCCGCGCCGAAAAGGCGTTGCTTACCATCCTAAAAATCGACCAAAAAAATGCCGCTGCCTACAACCGACTCGGTATTTTGTACGCTAAACAAAAGGAATACAAGGATGCTATCGACTGCTTTGAGATCGCTAGCTCCATTCAACCGAGCGCATCTTCTCTCCATAACTTAGGTCTTATTTACTTCGAAACGGAAAACTATGAAAAGGCCGCTTTGGCATTTGAGATGGCTCTCAATCTAGAAAGCAACCTTGCTGCCCGGCACATCGCCTATGCCAAAGTCCAGGAAAAGTTAGGCAACCAAAAACTGATGATTATCGAGCTCGAGAAGGCAAGTGAACTAGAACCCAACCCCGAAACGTTTGGCCTGCTGCTACGGGCATACGAGGCAAATGATATGCAGGCCGAGGCCGACGTAATCAAAGCAAAGCTAGACAAGCTAATCATGCCTGCCGGGAAGCCGCGCCGGGTACTACGACCGCGCAAGGTAGTAATATAGTCGGCATTATAACCGCGCTTCGATGATGTGGCTTGACCATGTGCGTTTAACTAGGGTATAAGTTGTTCTAAAGGAAAGTACATGGAAAACCAAACACACTACATGCAAACGCCCTTGTGGGCAAACATAAAAAAACAGTATGGTTGGAAAAACTATCAAGTTGTTGTGCCCGAGCTTCCGGCCGGTTCGGTTACCGTCTATACAAGGCGGGTGCCCGGGCTTGGAACAGTGTGCTATGCTCCGGGTTTATACGGTATAAACGAGAAAAATGTTACAGCGCTTACCGAAGCCATCAAAAAAACGGCACCAAAAAGTGCTTTTGTGTTTCGGCTGGAGAGCAACGACCGTGCTTCCAATGAAGTTCTGTCGGCACTTCAGCAGGCAGCCTGGAAGAAAACCGCCAAGCACGTACAGTACCGGCATACGGTACAACTAGATCTAACCCTGCCAGACAACGACTTATGGATGAGCCTAAAATCGCGCGGACGTTACGAAATTTTGCAAGCCGAGAAGTTTGGCGTAGTGCCAGAAGAAGTTGAAACAACAGACGAAAACCTCGAAAAGATGTATGAACTTATGCAGATAACCTCAAGCCGTAATGCATTTTTTATCCGGGATAAAGATTTTACCATGGCGTATTGGAAAGCCTTCCGTGAAGCAGGCCAGCTGCGGCTATTTTTTGCCTCGCACGAAGCCGATACGCTTGCAGGCGCCGTCGTAATAACAAATGGTATACATGCGTGGTATAAAGACGGTGGTTCGGTACGTCTTAAGTCTAAACTCATGGCCGCTCGATTACTCCAGTGGGACATTGTAAAAACACTCAAAAAACAAGGCTTCACACAGTATGACCTAGGCGGCATACCAGAACCCGACACACATCAAGACAGCTCAATGAAGGGTATTTACGTCTTTAAAACCGCCTATTCAAAGGACACAATCTCATTATTACCGACACTGGAACTCCCGCTTTCCAAAAGTTACACATTGTGGCCAAAAGCAGAAAAACAGTGGCTCCGCGCCTATAACTTCTTCGCTCACAATCTTTGGTGGTAGATGTTAATTAAGTATTGACTTAATTAAGCCATTTGCTTATCATGGGCATATGGATAAGTTTTACGCGCTCGCAGCCCCAATACGCCGAGAAATCATCGCACTGTTATCGGACGGCGCACAACTAAACGCCACTACAATTGCCGAGAAGTTCGACCTTACCGCTCCGGCAATATCTCAGCACTTGAAAGTTTTACTCGACTGTAAACTGGTGCGTATGCACAAACAGGCGCAAAAACGAATTTATGAACTTAACCCCATTGCTATTGCCGAGGTAGAATCTTGGGCGCGCGAAATTGCAAAACATCTGAACCCACTCCCTAGCAGTTCCAGTCAAGACAATAGAAAAAGCGCATAAATCTTATGTTAACTCTTCCCAATGAAACTCCTTTTACGCACACCTCACAGGAGGCCACTCTGCCTGATGGCGTAACAAATGAGCTATTTGGTATTAATGTAGACGCTCTCTTACGATTTGGCAGAATTGCCGTTGACTCTACTCTTATGCCAAGCGGCGTCGAGAGGGGACTGCGCTTATTACCGCAAGCCGTGAAATTCGTGCCACTTATAGAATCAATCCAAACCGGTTCTTCGCCAAGTCCAGAAGAACTCCAACCCTACAGACAAGTAGTCCGGGAAACGTTTGTTCCGATAGCATTCGTAGAAAAGGTTGCTGCAAAACTGGGCGAAAAGGTATCGGGTGCGCTTAACAACAAATTAGACGCAAAAATTGTTGCAAAAACCGAAGAAGCCACCTACAAAACAAGCGAAACTATCAAAGAACACCTCGAAGACGTGCAGCATGTGGCCGGTTTTGAGAATCCAAGAGAACAGTTTGCAACCGAAATAAGCCTGCTCTCTCGTACGGTGAGCGCAGCCATACGCCAGGAACGCAATGCACGCATCAGTGGTGCCGTGAGCAAACAAGAAGCCATCCCTGGTTTTAAAGGAGTGGCGTTGAAAGTAATACAGAAAGTAAAAGGTTTCTTTAAGCGACTCTTTGGAAAAAAGGCACCTCAGACGGAGATCACTGCTTACGATGCGGGGCTCGGTATTCATAAAGTGGTGCAGCAGTTTAAAGAGTTCCCGGATGTTATGGGCAGCGAAAATAGATTTCCTCTTTTGAATCGATTTATTCAAAAAGCAATACCGAAAACGAGAACTGTCTATCCGGACTATTACGCAGTGGCAGCTCCGGAAATCTTAAGCTTCCTATATTCGGGCGGGCGCCCGGAAGATTATGACTCTGAACTGGTCGCAAGCATCACTCGTAACCCTCACGATGTACGGTTTATTACCCGGTACGGGCGTCTTGCTGATCGCTTAGCCAGGATCCGAAACGCATCACACACCCTTATCCCCGCTTTTAAAGAGTTACTACCTGAATCTAACAAGCAGATTTTAGATGCGCTTCATAAAGCACAGGTATTCTTCCGTCCTAAACCATATTGTATCCCTGATGCCACGAACAAAGAAAACAATACAGCTCCGCAGCCAATAACCGCACGCGCTAAATCTTTCTTCGCCAGAATCGGTAAGAAGTTTAGACAAAAGAAATAACTTAGCCGCCGGTGTAGCCGCCGACAAACTGAATTAAGTAATAACACCAAAGCGCTGCATACACCGCCAAGACCGGCCCGTATAGTGCCTTGTAGCGGCGCAGAACCTCGAGAACCATCCAATGCAGCGGAAATGCCATAAGAATGTAGCGGCTAAATCCGTCAAAGTTACCACTAATAAGCGGCGTCAGCGCGTACAACATAAGATATATAACGTAGCTCCACCGCTTTCGCTTCACGAAGTACCAGACGCTCGCCATCAGCAGCAAGAAGCCGAGTACGCTGACCGCGCTTACAGTATCGCCCAGTGTGGCAAAATAGTTACTTCCAAAGCGGTTCCACGCCTTTTCGGCAACCAAAAATTGCAGCGGGTTCCCAAACTCTTTCATCAAGAAAACCATATACATACCAAGGGGTATAAGTCCGGCCAGCCCATACATAATAATCTTTCTCAGCTGATACTTTGCTTCTAGGAGCAGCAAAAGTACAAACAAGAGTAAGAAAAGCCCGTTGAGCCTTGTGGTGCATGCGAAGGCTGCAAACCCCACTGCCCACACCGGCCGTTTCTGCAGAGCAAAATATATGGCTCCGAGCGCTAGTGCAGCAAATAAACTTTCCGTATAGACGCCGACACTAAACACCGCTGTCGGAAAGAATAGAAATAGACAGGCCGCAATAATATAATCTTCTAGTTTTTTCAGACGAAATAGCCTGCTCACTATTTTTAAGTAAAAGTACACAGCAAAAACAAGACTCGCCCAGCTCACCAACGCAGCACCTAAAAGATACGAGCCGACAAAATACGACACGATGCTCCCGAGTAGTGGATAAAGCGGGAAAAAGGCGGTATGGACAGACTCAAGATAGCCATATTTGGCGATACTTAAATAAAATCTACTATCCCACTTGGCGAATGAGTTTAGAGAATTAGTTACTTCATAGGGGTAATTTGCTGTAGCGGCAATATTCGAAGGCACAACATTTTTTGTATAAAGCCCCAGGCAAATCGTAAAGACAATATATAGTAGCGTAATTAAAAGGCTCAAAGACAGTATAGGGTGGCTTTTTACATACTCGAGCACTTGTTTTCTCATGCCAGACAGCGTGCTTTTCATATAGCGATAGTATAAAGGGTGCGAAACGAATTCACGAATTTTCACTAGAATAGTATGGTTGTTTAGACGCACTTCAATCGTCGAGGCGCAACTTGGGAGAAGTAATCACTGGCAAGAAACGACTTCCTAATTGTCAGCGGCCGCCACATCTGTTAAAATGCCTCGGTACGCGCCGCCTTAGCTCAGTGGTAGAGCAACAGTTTTGTAAACTGTGGGTCGTCGGTTCAAATCCGACAGGCGGCTCCAATTACTTTAAAAATATGCAGGGTTAGTGAAGCGGTCAAACACGACAGACTGTAAATCTGTTGGCATTCGCCTTCGTAGGTTCGAATCCTACACCCTGCACCATATAGCTCATACATAGCGGACTTCTCTGTTTGTTATGATAAAGGCATGAAGTATTTTGTCGTAAGACATGCACAAACCGATGCAAACAGAATAACTCGAGCTGCATTTGGCGTGGAAGGTGCGCCGATTAATGACACCGGCAAAGAACAAGCTAAATCATTAAAGCGCATATTACTAGAGAAAGGCATCGACCCCGAGACAGAACCCGTGGCAGTATCCGAGCTTTTACGAGCAAGACAGACAGCAGAGGTTGCTGGCTTCAAACGGATTTTTATAAACGGTTTGCTTAATGAAGTAAACGCAGATAATCCGGAAAAGACTTTAGACCTAATCTCTCAAGCAAAAGTTCCGGAAATGGCAGCTAGAGCCGCTCAAGCACTTATAGCCAACCCGCCATCAGAACAAGTATGGGTAACCCACGGACTACTAATAGCAGCCCTTGAATCTGAATTAGGAATTTCTAATATGGACAAGTTTATTCCGGACTATTGCGAAGTACGAGAAATTGAATTCTAAGATAAAGAGCGATAACTTTTATCCTACTTGAGCATTAAACTCAAAAAAATTGTAATGTTATTGTCAAAATTATATAATTAGCTTTATGTCAAAGCATGAAGTAAATGTAGATCGTATTGCCAGTTACTTAACAAGACACCGCAACGTGCCACCAGAGCGCGAAGGCTGGTTTTCGCCTTATGAAATTAGTGTGGGACTTCGACAAGATGAGGGGAGAGGAATAAGTTCTTTCAAGCTTTTTCCTGCGTTAGATCTTCTACTAGCGGCTGAACCGCCTGTCATAGAAGACACTTGGATGCAGACTGACTCAGAAGAAAACCCAATAACAGAAGTAAGGTTCACTCATCCGGATCAGCCAAAAGATGCGCGTCGATACTATCGAGCACTAGGGAATGTACAGAATTGCGTAACAGTAGTTAATCCGCCAAACTAAACTATAAACCTTGCATGGTAATTATAGAACTATTTGCCACCGGTACCTCACTGCGATACGACCCTGGTATACTTAATGCATGAACTGCCCTAGCTGTGAAAAACCAATGCGAAAAGTTCAGTGGGGAATAACCAATAACTTTAAAGTTGGCAAAGACTTTAAGGAATACGACAAGTTTACGTACGAATGTAAGGCTGATGACACCTGGGTAACGGTCGAGACGCCACTTGCTGAGAAAAAGTCCTCAAAACACACTGCAAGCCCGGCCCCCGAAAAGAGCAGTAAGCACAAATAATTATGATCCACGCTGTCGCATACATTTTATTTATACTTCCTTTTACTGCCTGGCTCGGACATGAGCTGAAACGCCCCTATATTTTGTATAAACACTGGGGCTGGTTGGCGGGCGCCTTCACGACAGGCATTGTCGGCGCAGTGCTTTCATACGTCTATGATGATAAGTTCGGTAACTTTTTACTGCATGCTAGCGGCGGTTTTGCGAGTTGCTTGTTATATATATACCTGCTTAAAACATTAAAGCTGCGTTTTACCTGGTCGCTTACTATAGTATTACTATTTGGATTTGTCTCTGCTCTTGGCGTACTAAACGAGCTCTTTGAATACGCATATGAGCTACTACACTTAGGAACGATGAGTTTTGACACGCACGACACCTGGAGAGACTTCGTCGCAAACACCACAGGCGCTATATTCGCATGGATGCTTTACCGCGTTGTAATTTTGGCACGCCGTTCATTCGCTCATAAACGGTAATAACAACATGCGGGAAAGAAGGATTTACGGTTCAGGCTCAACACCTTTCATAAAGGCGTCTAACACGGTATAATATGCAGGTTATTTAGGCCGCGATAGCTCAGTGGTAGAGCACTTCCATGGTAAGGAAGGGGTCTCGGGTTCAAGTCCCGATCGTGGCTCCAGTATAACTAATTTCAATGTTCGTTTTACCTATACTCGAAATGCCACTGGCATTTCTCCGGTCTCGGGTTCAAGTCCCGATCGTGGCTCCAGTATACTTGTATATATGACTTCAGAATTCTTACCCATAGGAGACCCAATTCTTCAGGCCCGAGACATACAGCGTCACTCAGGTTGGGCTGCGCTTGGACTTTTGGGTACCGGAGCCGTGAGCATATGTGCCAGCGTGCGCTACGGTGACACTACTCTCGGTCTGTTAGGCATGGGGCTTGTTACTGGCGCGGGCATGGCTTTCGCACCCTGCGATGAAGCAACAGAATATACCGACAGACAGGTAGAGAGCGAGCTTACGGCACTTACAACCGACCCAAGCGAAAGAGCAGCGTGTGCATTACAAGTATGGGGCGTTCAAGAAAGCTAAGCGGCCCCTCTTGGCAAAGAGTAGCCGATCTGTTACAATAGCTGGTAAAGCTTTATTAATTTGAATATATAGGTAATAGTAATGGCTAAAAAAGGCGAAAAACGGAAGATTATCGGTATGGTGAGCGAACTTTCTGGTCACCGCACGTACTACACAACCAAAAATACCATGAACACTCCAGAGAAACTTCGTTTAAAGAAGTATGATCCGGTAGCACGCACCCATGCATGGTACGAAGAAACCAAGAAAAATCTTGGCCGAAACACCGTTAACCCAAAGAAATAAGTCGCGGATATCATAAGGAAAACCGAGCCATCGTGCTCGGTTTTTTATTTCTTTACGGATATAGTACTGATACATCCGGGCCCTTGCTGCCTTTTTCGTATTCTATAAGCCCATCGCTAGAACGCGTCCAGGCTTCTACCGCAGGCGTTACGACCCGCCAAGACTCACGTATCTCATCCGCGGTCGCAAACAAGGTATGATCACCCCTAAAGGCATCTACAAGTACCCGCTCGTACGCCGTCGGCTTGAATTCTACGCCCTCAAAAGCGGTTTTATAATTAAAGTTCATTTCAACGTGCTGCACTTCGTCATCAAAACCGGGCTTTTTTACTCTTAGACTCAGTTCTATTCCTTCCTTGGGGAAGATACGAAAACTTAAGACGTCATGATGCGGCGAGTTTTTGGTCGGCTTGAATACGACATTTACTTCGCTGACTTTATGCTCAAGAGCCTTGCCTGAAGAAACAATCAGGGGTACATCGTGCCACCGCTCATCGCTTGACGTAAATCGAAAGGCCGCAAACGTCTCTATGCGGGAATCTGGATTAGACACCTCATCCTTGTAGCCAACGTACTGCCCCCTTACCGCATCCGTATGCGGATCGGCCTGGCTCAGCAGTTTAAGCGCCGCCAGCTTTTTGTTGTGTATGAGATCCGACGTGAGTTCGTCCGGCTGCTCCATAATAATAAGCGCCAATATCTGCAGCAGATGACTCTGAATAAGATCGCGTACCGCACCGGTTTGTTCATAAAACGCAACCCGGCCTTCTATATCTAAACGTTCGTTGGCAATTACCTCTATGTATTCGATGTAGTGCTTATTCCATAGCGGTTCAAAAATTGGGTTACTGAACCGAAAGGTGAGGAAGTTTTGGACAGTTTCTTTGGCGAGATAATGATCAATCCTGAAAATCTGCTCCTCAGAGAAATATTGAGCCGTTCTTTTTATGAGATCTTCAGCGTCTGCCAGGTTGCCGCCAAAAGGTTTTTCGGCCAACAGACGCGTTTGTGCGCTGCCAGACTGCGCAACTCCATGCAAGCCGTTTTGTCCTAGCTTTTCAATAATCTGTCCTGCTGCTGCCGGCGGCACAGACAGATAAAATAACCGGTTCATTGGCAGGCCATGCTCTGCTTCCACGGAATCTAAGTGCTGCTTAAGCTGCTGATAGGCTGCGTCATCCGCCACGTCCATATGACGAAGCGTTAAGCGCTTCTTTAGCTTTTGTACTGCTGCTGGGTCGCATATGCCATCCACCTCACTCACGCACAGTTCAATGCTCGCCAGGAGATCGTCTAATTGCATATCGCCTCTGGTAAGGCCAATAATCTCCGTGTGGTCGTCCAACATGTCATACTTTACGAGATGGTACAGAGAAGGAAGAATATACCGTTTAGCAAGATCGCCCGTGATCCCAAAGACGACTAATATGCCCGGTTCTACCACCTTTTCTGAACTCATGGCTACGCTTCCTCTTTTTTTGAGCCGGTATTTAAAACCTGACCACTGGCTATAATCTCTTCCACATTTACCGCATGTCCGCCAAATTTGTTCCTGAGCGCCGCAAGCAGCTTAGTAGAAAAGTTCGTTGTGCCATTCTGGCTCTCCAGTCGCACATCAAAAGACGCCTGTATAGCCGCCAGAAGAACGCCTAATGCTTGTGCGGTTTCTAACGCCCAGCGAGCTTCGCCACTTTCTGCCACAACTCCATCGTTACCGGTGAGCTCCGGATTTTCCCTGAGGACATCACGGCACAGCTCATTCAGCCAAGATGTTACGACGCTATGATGCTGCCAGACATCACCAGCCGCACCTAGGTCTATATTTTGGTATGGGCCTTCTTTTAGCAGCCTATATCCTTCTGCTAGGGACTCCATCATGCCGTATTCTACTGCGTTATGTACCATTTTTACGTATTGTCCGGCTCCGCTGTCACCGAAGCGAAAGTAAGCACCTTCCGGCTGAGCGAGCGTCTGAAATACTGGTTCTACCGCATTAAATGCAGCCTCTTCGCCGCCGATCATCATTGAAAAGCCGTTTTGGTACCCCCAGACCCCGCCACTCGTACCACTGTCTAAAAGTGTTGAACCGGCAGCAGCCACTTTTTCGGCACGCTGCCTGGTAAGACGATAGTCCGAGTTGCCGCCATCTATTATAATGCTCCCTTTTGGTACTATGGCCAGCCATTCGTCTAACTGGGTATCTATGACATCAGCCGGGACCATAACCCACACAACAACCTGGGCGTCACCGAACGCGGCCACAGCATCCGCCTTCTGATAGGCAGCGGTCGCCCCATAGGTAACCGCCTCATCGACCTTATCTTTGCTGCGGTTGTGAGCGATCACGGTATGACCGCCTTCACTAAGCTTACGCGCCACCTGCATTCCCATACGTCCCAGTCCGGCAACAGCTATTTTCATGAATTTTCCTTTGTGATTATGTTTGCCACCGTGCTCGCAACCCGAGGATCAAAAACACTGGGGATAATGCAGTCCGGCGTTGGATCATCAACTAAAGAGGCAATGGCTTTAGCGGCCAATAATTTATGGTTATCGGTAATTTTTCCAACCTTATTATCGAAAGCACCTCTAAATATTCCTGGAAAAACCAATACGTTGTTTACTTGGTTCGGAAAGTCGCTTCGCCCGGTTGCCACCACAAGCGCACCGGCATTTTTTGCGTCTTCAGGCATAATTTCCGGAACAGGGTTCGCCATTGCAAAAATAATGGGGTTAGGCGCCATGGTTTTAATCATGTCACCGGTCAATAACCCAGCCTGTGAAAGCCCGATGAATACATGCGCTCCTTTTAGAGCATCTTCAAGACTTCCATCTATCCCAGCAATGTTAAGATCAAGCAGCTTCTTTTTTTCGTCGTTTAGGTCGGTGCGCTTAGGACCAATAATTCCTTTGCTGTCCACCATCAAAATATCGGTAGCTCCGGCTTTTTCAATCAGCCGCGCAACTGCCGTACCTGCGGCACCAGCGCCCACAACCACAATCCTGCATTCCTCCAGTTTATAGCCACCACTTTTGAGTTTTAATGCGTTATAAAGAGCGGCGAGGGTTACGATAGCGGTTGCGTGCTGATCGTCATGCATAACCGGTATATTCAGGCTGGCTTTTAGCCTATCTTCTACTTCAAAGCAGATAGGTGCCGCAATATCTTCAAGGTTGATACCTCCAAAACTTGGCGCAATTGCTTGAACGGCAGCAACAATTTCGTCGGCCGTGTGGACATTTAAAACAATCGGCACCGCATCAACCCCGGCAAAGTGTTTAAAGAGCATCGCTTTGCCTTCCATCACCGGCATCGCACCTTCTGGCCCAATATCACCAAGCCCCAGCACTGCAGAACCGTCTGAAACAATTGCTACAAGATTGTTCGTCCAGGTATAGTCACGCAGGGTTTCGGGATGCTGTGCAACATAGCTCGAGACCGCTCCCACCCCCGGGGTATAAAAAAGTTTTAAGGTTTCCGGCGTCACCTCGCCGCGCAGCCCGGTAGTAATCTTGCCTTTTAGGTCTTTGTGAAGTTTTAGTGCAGCTTCTTCGTTCATAGTGCTCCTATTTGGTTATTGAATATGGTAACGCTGGGTAAATGTCGGAATATCTGGGCGGGCTGTTCATACAGAGGCACCATCTCATCGCGAAGGCGCTGCAGTGCAGGCATCTTTTCTGGGCCGAATGCTCCCGCAAACGCTTCTTTAACATGCGACAGGGCAAAGGGAGTAAGCGTGATTCGCCGATACGTACCGGCGTCGTACCCCACCACCCATTTTTCGTCCGCGGTAGCAGCGGGCGACTGCGGCAATATACCGGCAGTGTGTCCGTCTGCCCCCATCCCAAAGAACCCGATGATATGCTCGGCATCTGTAAATGCGCGCGCATATGCGTCTTCGGCGTTTTGTACCGTTGTGTCAAAATCTTGGCCGGTAAGCATATCTTTAAACCGAGCACTACTTGGATCAAACCCGGCCTTAATAAGCTGAGCATAGTTTGAATCCGGGTGACCGGGGCTACCGTAGCGTTCGTCGGTCAGCATGACCGTAAGGTGTGCGGTTAGTTCGGCTGCGATGTTATCCATAACGGCAACTGCAATCGCAATATTTGAGCCGCCTGGTATGAGCCACAGCACTTTTCTTTGCTGCGTCAAAGATTCATTTAGCGCCGCAAGTAATGCACGTTCTAGGCCTGCCGTTCCCTCACTTTTTTCAAACTGCATGTATCTAGTGTACTACTATGACCCGCCCAACTGCTATACGTATTGCCGATAACGTTATACGATATAAAAAGCATGGCAGGATACAGCGATAAACCCCTCATAGACAAGCTCGGCTTCAAGAAAGGGCAGCTTGTGTACTTCAAGAATGCTCCACCAGAATACACGGATGCGCTTGGTAAAATTCCGGAGGGCATATTTATCGCTAAACGACTCAACCGACCGGTTGATGTGATGCACTGTTTTTATACTCAGGCGAAAGATCTTGCGAAAGACACAACCGCATTTATGCAGTACCTTGAACTTAACGGCATGTTATGGGTAAGCTGGCCGAAGAAAAGTTCGGGCGTCAAAACGGACATTACCGAACAGACACTACGCGATATATTGTTGCCGCTTAATCTGGTGGATATAAAAGTATGCGCCGTTACCGATGTGTGGAGTGGTCTTAAATTTGTATGGAGAAAAAGTTGAGCGGCGATCCGCTTGCCTCAATAACCCCTGAGTGGCTTTTCGTGTATTCCGTCGACCATGACGTACCCCCAGAACGACTCAAGGACACCGAAAGACAGCTGCATGACTTTGACGCCTCGCTTCTGCCTTTAGGCGAGGGTCTTGTAAAGATGGCTCTGCATTCTTGTCTAGCAAGCCAAGCGGACGCACTTGCGGTCACCTATTACTCCCTGCGTATCGCTCTTCGGCGTGCAAACGCCGAACCAATAGAGATAACTGAAGTTTTTGCGCGGCACATCAGCCATGAAACCTCTACCAGACGCCTCCCGCACGTCAAACTCTCCTCTATGCTGCCTCGCCTAGACTTTGAGTTTACTACCTTTGCTGACATAGAAGCTTTATAGCCTAAAAGTCCTTTACTGCACCAAAGGCGATGCGGTCGAGGATCTCGCCTTGCATATCCATCATGGTTGCCGGCGTCACTACAAACTCGCCGTAACGGTTATTTATGCCGTCTAGCGCATCACTCAGGCGGCGCTCGGCACTCATCGAACGCAGGCGCTTCACCTCGTTTGTCATAATACTTGTATCAACCGTCTCAAAAAGGTTCAGCTGTTCCGGGTCGACCGGCTCTAGGTCAAAAGCGGTAATCGCCATGCCGCGAACCTTGTTATATATCTCCGCTTGGTCGAGCAAGTGCTTGGCGGCCTGAAAAACGCTCGCCGTGCTATATATTCGGTATCCAACCTTCTCGCCATGATGCCACGCCCGCTTGCTGGCTAGGTTCTCGCCGCCTAAAAAGCCATTTGTTCGTTCGCCCATTTCCTGATAGTTTATAAAGCTCAAATACAAGTGGATGCCGCCAGCTGTTACACCCGACTTGCGGATACGCCGACCGACTTTTTCACATAGTTTAAGCAGGAGCCGCGCCAGCTCGTCGCGGTCCCAGGTTTTATGAGGCAGGGCATATTGATGCCCAATCTGCGTCCGCTTGCTCTCGTAACGGTCGACTTCGTACCCACGCAGGCGTAAGTACCAATGTCTCCCGTTGATACTCTGAAACACGACTTTTTGCAGCATACGCATGTCTGCATGCAAAAAGTCTAGCGGCGTCATAATGCCATACATCTGGAGCCGCCGTCTGTACCGCACGTTAATGCCAGGCAGGTCTACTAGATCCATGTTACAGTAACGGTCCTCTAGATTGGCGTGGTCAATGGTTAACATGCCGTCCGGTTTACCAAACCCAGCCGCGTACTTTGCCAAAAAGCGGTTGGGACCAATACCGATGTTTACCGTTACCGCTTCACCGAGCCGCTCACGGATCTTTTGCTTAATTTCGGTTCCAATTTCTTCCATCGTTTTCCCGCTGCGAAGAGCGGGTGAGCCGCTTAAGTCCAGCACAAATTCATCAATCGACTTCGGCACAACGTCGCTGGTGTATTCCAGCATGAGTTCTTTAAAACGCCGATGCGCTTCGCGGTACTTAGCTGGATCGGGCGTCATAATGACGATGCCCGGGCACATTTCCCGCGCCTCCCGCACATTAACCCCTAGCTTCACGCCAAGCCGCTTAGCCTCGTAGCTGGCCGCTAAAACAAAACCCTTGGGCGTATCGTAAGCCGCCACCCCAATCGGCCGCCCTCGAAGCAATCGGTTGGCTTGTTGCTCGATAATGGCAAAGCACGAGTTAAGGTCAATATGCATGACCCGTGCTGGAGCAGTATTATATGAAAGCACATTATTGTTCATAGTCGTACTTTGTTATTGAAGACGTCGCTGACCGCCCAAGACCACCCGAAGGGCTTGGCATTATCACTCTAGAGATCTGCCGATTTGTGTTAGACCACACCATGCCCGTCGACACGCCCTCCTAACGTTCCTCTTTAGTCGCACCGGTTTCGATCGATTGACGGGCGCGCTGCATCACCTCGTTTAGCCGCAATACCGAATGACTCTCGGCCACATCTTCATAATGCAGGCGATAATCTTTAAGCTCGTTCCGCATGGCCGCCAGCATACGGCGCACTTCTTGACGCTGTGTTCTGTTTTTTCGGTTTTTCATAACTTTATCCTTCTTTCTTCCTTAGTATTTACCCATCTGTCTAAACCGCTTCGTCTCATGCTGTTGTCCTTTCGTATTCAACTACGTACCTTACGTTGGTACTTGTAAGCAAACTGTTATGGGTGGATGTAGCCCAGGACGAAAGGCGAGCACCGGAGCGCAGCCTTTCGCCCGGAATACGCCGCTCATGCAGTTTGCCTATACTCAACGACCATATCGCTAGCTGTCATATATTCCTCCAATGTCCACTGTAACGTGTCGGTGTTGAGAGCAAGCTTAAAATACGCTTGCCCAAGTATGTCGGCGATAGAAAAGTGGTGAACAAGCAGATCACCCTGTTTCGTCTTATGCCAAAAATCTATTTTTCCCAGCGCGTATTCCTGACCGTTCCAGTTCAGACGATGCGGCTTGAAGCTACGGCTTTTTGCGTTGTAGAACCATATAACACTTACGGGTTCATCTAAACTTTCCCTCATAATGACATGCACCTCCTTGTCCTGCTTCTTGGCAGAGCCAAGAACCCGCCAAGGATTTTGCCATATCGCGGCGTTGCCGATTGTGCTGCTCGTTCACCGTATACTAAATACGCCTCACTGCGCTGCTCATCGGCGCCTAGCGCTATTGGCAAATGCATGCCATTCTGCGCGAAAGTACTTTCTCTCATGATGACACGCACCTCCTTGTGGAGATTGCAGGGTATAGCGGATAGCGTTTAGGGTT
Source organism: uncultured Candidatus Saccharibacteria bacterium (assembly GCA_964431415.1). Classification (GTDB taxonomy): domain Bacteria; phylum Patescibacteriota; class Saccharimonadia; order Saccharimonadales; family JACDBH01; genus CAYSJS01. The sequence goes on from CAYSJS010000001.1 coordinate 53,928, forward strand.
TAGCAAAGCCGCAGCTACTTCACCCTGACCGCTGCACGCCGCACGCTTGTCTTGGCTCATAATGCACCTACCAATCTCTGACTGTTCCAAAGCGGCGCCCGGCTAGGCGTAAGTGGCGTAGCCTTTTCGAGCTTCCAGGTAAGATTTTCCGTTTCCATGGCAAGCTGAAAGGTGTACGTACCGGCTGTATCACCCACTGTGTAGTGATGCACTAACGCGTTGCCTTTGTGTTCGGCATACCAGAACTGCACACCGCCTAAATCATAATTTTCATCCTGCCAACGCAATTGCACAGGCCTGGTGTAACCGTCTACAAAAGAGAAGTGAACTTCAACCCCAGAACTAGAATTTTTATTTATTTCCCACATAGAAACCTCCAAATATAACTAACCTTCTATGGCTCATGCAACTCATCAGCAGTATCGGCAAAGCCGATCCTCAGCTGATGATCTTGGATAATCGCTGCGTTGGCTTACTGCGGTACTCACTTCACCGTATTTGAATACGGCTCGTTGCGTTCCTCGTTGCCGCCTTGCGCTTATTCCAAGTGCAAAACCCATATTTTTAATGAAAGAAGTTGCCATTTTTAACAAAATGACGAAAAATATTTGGAAACTTGTATGTAGGAACCCTTTATGTCCCGGAGGACGGGAGCACATACATCGTTTGATGTAAGCCTGCAAGGAGGAGACTTTTAAAAGTAGCCCTCACATGACTAGCTTTAGTATACACCCACACTAACCATATGCGTCAACACAAACATGGTTTAACTTTTACATCAATGATAGAGCAAAGCTGAACGCTTTTGGTTATAAATATAGACGGTGATAAAGTACTGTTATGTCTCCTAAAAAACGCGACCCAAAAGACGAAAATACCAAGAAAGAGCGAAACGTCAAGAAGGCTCTTGTAGAGTTACGTCAGACGGCACCCAGCAGCGAATTTAGTACAGATTTTATTGACAGAATGCTATTCCATATGGGCGGTCGTTCTTACGACAAATATGGCGCAGTAGCCGAAAGATACCCCAAGAAAGAGCAGGCGTTACAAAAGATAGTCGATCGTTTTACGAAATATTTGTACACACGCAACCGCAAGTTCCTTATAGACGCAGCAAACTTTAGCATGATTGAATTCATGCACCCCAGTATAGAAGGAGCATTCTTTGCCGGTACTGATTCAGATGCAAGTCCGGGCAGAATTATGGATGGCGGCGAACAAAGCGCCAGAAGGAACCAGGATATTGAGCAGGCAGTCACCGCCAAGCCCAACCCAATTAAAATAGTTATCGAGACAGAAACGCCCGACTCAGAGTATCAAGTATCATTCTTTCAGGGCATGATCAATAGAATGGGGGTATCATTTGCTAAATATGGTGCCGTTAAAGATGGCTATCCTTATGATGTAAATGCAGCCGAAAGCATACTGCTGAGAATCAAGAAATATGAAGATTCACAGAACACAGAGTTCCTTATAGACGTAGCTAACTTCTGTATGATCGAGTACATGTTCCCGTCATTGGTAAGGACGCACTATAATCCTATAGAAGACCTGAGTACGGTCGGCAGGGCTGCGGTGAGTAGTGTTGTTGCGCAAAATATCGCGACGATATAGCAGGTGACATTATTTTAAGTTTTCGGTACACTGTTACAGGTTACAAACAAAGGGGAGTAGCTCAGCTGGTAGAGTACCGGTCTCCAAAACCGATGGTCGCAGGTTCGATCCCTGTCTCCCCTGCCAAGCATAAGCACTTTGACAATGGAGTGTTTGTGCTTGCAAGTTCTATTGCATACTGGTAACATTCATCCTTATGGCAACACATGAATCAGTAAATGCCGCAATTATAGCGATAAATACATATCAAAAAGATCATCCAGTTAGAACAGCAACTTGGGCAGGCCAAGTTATTGGGGTAGTAGGAGTTAAGGCTGAAGACGGAACCCCAGGATATGGTATAGGCATAAGTGAATCTACTATGAGGCCACATACAGCCCTCTATGACAAAAGAATATCTAGAATCTTGGCGAGTAAAGGACTAGCCGATGTATCGGTTCATGTTATAGAGGTGGATCCTTATTATTTGGATCCTAATTGGCAGTGATTTCTAATCCTTATATTGAATAAAGTTCCAAAAAGAGTCGACTAGCTCCTGCCAAATATAAGTAGTTTAAAAAGAACTTCGTCTGGAGTTCTTTTTTGTTATTATTTTACCAATAAAAAAGTAGATACGTTCCAAATAATAACTAGCAACAATAAAGGAGATTCCCAATACCCAGCTTTTAAGATACTTCTTAGTACATATTGCACTATTAAGAGGAGGACAGTAGAAACTATTATCACAATACTGATCGTGTTATTGATGGTATGAATTTGAAAAGTCAGTAAACACATACCCAGAGTTATTAAGGCAACACTGGCTTGAACTAGTTTTCTGTGAAGAATAATATGTTTTGTTACAACTATAGAAGAAGCTATCAAGAGAATGCTGCCAGCCAACATTAAACTACTGATTGCTTGTTTATGTTCAATGTTCAAAGTCTCAATAATATAGAGCGCATAAAAAAGCTGAAGGGTAGTAAATACAGAAATTACAACTATAAACCTTGTTTTACTCCGCTTGCTCTTAGCTAAGGCCGAGATAGGTTTTTTTAATAAACTATATCTTTTATCTAACGATGCAAGCCATATTAAGCTCAAAACAATAAAGAGTATATTAAAAATACTAAGATAAACAAGCATTACGGATATAATACCAAAGCATCAGATAATGCTTAAGTTTCTTGCTATAACTACAATCTTAAACATTTCAAGCATGTTTTTCTTAACAATGTTCCTTCTCATTCCTGCTTGCCCTACCAAGCATAAGCACGTTGTGCAAGAACAAAGCATTTATGGCATAAGTTATGCTTTACTATTAAGCCAGTATATTTTATAATATAAATATGTCACAAAATAGCTGGATACCGATGGGCGATTCTGAACGTTTATTCGACCTGACCGAAGGGGCGATTGTTAGCCATTTAGCTTTACCTCAAGGTACTGATATGGATCGAATCCTGGTGCATGGCGGCCGCCTAGAGAGATTAACGCGGTGGGCAGGCGCAAAACAATTAGTTTTAGCCGGGGCAGATTTAGGATACGAGCGTCCCGATATGGCCGATATAGATGCCGCCGCCGATGGAGTCACAACTTTAATAGGACTCAGAAAACAGCCGAAACAAGATTTATCGAGCCCTCAATACATCGACGACAACAATCCGGTTCGCAGAAACCCAGTTGACGGCTTGATGCGAGGAACGAACCAAATACCAAGCATGGTATTTGGCAGCTTATAAAGCAGATTCGTTGGTATTGCACTTAGATAAAGCCGGTTTGGCTGACCGAGTTAAAGATGACCCAAAAAATGAAAAATCATTTATAGACGAAACGATTTGGGCCAAACATTTAGATAAAGAGGTTCGAAACGGTATTCTCACAGGAGCAGAAGCTAGATACGTTGGCGATCATCGGCTGAACGCCGCATTTCTTGCATTAGCTAATGCCTATTACATTAAGGACATCTACACTATGTTCACCACAGGCCAGCCGACAGGCTGGGGCATGGGTGTATTAGCCGCGAAGACTGTCCAGATGATGGTAGGCACTTATCGCATCAGAACAGGAGAAGCGACAGCGAGAGATCACAACTGGACAGCACTCATCATTCCAGAGTATCGAACAGACAGGTTACTGATGACTGCGTTATGCTCTAAAATGGGCGGTAAAGTAATAAAAGCTGCTGCCTGAAATTGTTACAAAAGCACTCGACTAACCCCTGCCAAGCACAAACAGCATAGAAGAGGACATCGTTAGGTCTCTTTTGGTATTATTAAGCTATGCAAAACGGTCGGCTCATACGGCTCATTAGTTCAGAAGATCATGACATTTCCCGTGATGAATTAGTGAATATCATTAGAAAAACCGGCACAGACAGGTATGACCGGAGGCGGAAACATATATTTTTTGATTTTTACGGCAAACACGACTTTGACTTTTTTGCCGGCAGATCTAGCACCGAGAGTCTCGAGGAAGATATTAAGGAAGCGGTACGTTTATTCCCCGAAAGAACCAAAGGCGACAGAGGCAATGCGGTACATCCAGACATCGTGATTATCTACGACAGCAGCAAGTGCACCGAACTAGACGGCGTCTATGATTATAAAAGCGGCAGCGACTGTTTTAAGTTCAAAACAAACCCGCTCGATGCTTTGGTTGAGGTGAGGGTTGTTTAAGTCTGTCACGAGCCATTATGTTAATAGCTTTCGACAGCCCCATCAGTGAGAGCACGAATGAAGTCATCAAGCTGCGTTTGCACGGCACTGGTATAGATGCCTTTACTTGCGTTAGCAAAATACGTTTTTACTTTACTGTCGTATATATTTTGTGCTTCTTGTGAACTTTCATTGAGTCCTTTTGCTTTTATTTCATCAAGTACGGTCTTATATAAAGCGTCAAATTCAGGATCGGTTGGCTTTAAGTTAGCATATACGACCTCGGTGTTCTCGCCATTAGTGGCTACAACGTACATTGTAAACTCAGTCAAACTAGTATCTAGGCTGCAACACGTATGGTGGGACGCAACAAGAACGCCCTTAAGACTTCCCGAGGTATTCATTACAGTTTCCATCCGTTGCATGTCTACAGGACCGTCGCTTGCCTGGAACAGCCACTGAAATTGTGGCCCATACTCTGCTAGTACATTCTTTTTATTCTCTGATACCTTGTTTAACAGATTGTATATGCTCTGATTACCAATACTTTTTTCACCTGCCGCATCATGCAATACATAGGTCGTTTTACTTCCAAGCATATTGAATTTCACCTCTCCATGCTTCTCTGAAGAATCGGTCAGCGATGTCTTGCTAACCATAAAATAGGCATTCTCAGAGTCACTCGCATAATACACATTGCGTTTATAGTTCACTTTTGTCTCATACAGCCACTTTGAATTGGGTTTGAGTGTGAGTGATATTTTGTCTTTTTTTAAGATAACCGTCCCTGGAGATTTTACAAAACCCGCTTCAGTTTCTTCTTTGACTTTTTCTTTGGTTGCGCCATTCTGGTCAGCGTTCGAGCTAGTATCCGTCTCAACGTTTTGATCATTTGTTGCATCCGGCAGAATTACCTTGCTATCTGAGTTTTGAGATGCGTTTTTCCCGCCATATGCAATTACTATAATCATTGCCACTACGAATAGTGATGCTATGACTGCAGCTACAATAAGCCTCTTTTTTGTAACAAGTTTTTTGAGTGGTTCAGACTTCGTAACCGGATCCTTAACGAAACCGCTGCTTTGATCCAGAGCAGCATTTATATTCTCGTCGTTTTTATCCTCCATATATAATCCGTATTTAAGTTTATACTGTCATATTACCATAACCATCTTTAACACAATATGCATGAGGATAAACAGAACACTTACATTATCTTGGCTGACACCAGCAACCCACAAACAAGATGCCGCTTTACATAAAAACTGTTTTAAGTTCACAACAAATCCGCTCGATGCTTTGGTTGAGGTAAGAGTAATCCATTCAGAAAGAAAACACCAGACACAGTCATCCCCGCTTTCACAAGGCTAGACAATACCTCTTTTGTTTAAAACAAACGGCATATGTATTCTTGAACTATGTCAAACCCCAATGCCTACTTACAAAACCTTCATGCCCGGCTGGAAGAACTTCGGACTGGAGATAGGGCATACCAACTTGCTAGTGACGCAATAGTAGAAACCCTTCCCTATGTTCACGCAAACGCCGTTGAAACGGAAAATCAACGTTTGCTCGACGTAGGCTGTGGCCTGGGTTTTTTATCTGTAAGACTGGCAGAACGGGAAAACGCCGAAGTGGTAGGCATAGATCCATCTGCCGAGGCTATTGAACTAGCAAGAAAAGAGCATGCACATGTTACTAATGTGAGGTATTACACCGCAGCAGCTGAAGAGTTTCCGGAGATGATGAAACGCCTTGGAGAAGAACCATTCGACAGGGCAGTTTTAAACATGGTACTACACTCTTTAGATGATAAAGCTTGTCTCGACGCCCTAAGCGGCGTACACCGAGCATTAGTTCCTTATGGAGGGGTTACACTTGTTGTACCCGACGAACTTTGGACAATGAGGAAGCTCATACAGCACGCCCAGCGCCAGGGAATGGAGCGCGACGAAGGCATGGCTTGGGTACGTGACATGCTTGGCGAAAAATCGGTCGAAATAGATATAGCAATACATGGTCATGAGCCATGGCCAGAACCTATTACAATATACAATCGTAGCGTTCAAGATTATGGCAGTTTGCTGAATGCTGCGAACTTTGGTTTCGAAATAGCTTTTGAAACCGAAACGGACGGAGTAGCAACGAGGACGACAAAGGAAGTCGACTACTGGGAGTTTAAAGACTACTTGAGTGGATTTGAACTAAGCATACACGATAGACACATTCTTGTAAGTGCGGCATGTCCTAAATAGCTATGAAAAGCATTGAGTAGCGGTGCAGTCTCTTGGCATAGGCCGATTCGGAACTTTATTGCGCTAAACACATTCGTCAGATACCATACACTTATAATGAATATAACGAACAAAACAATCCTTATCAGTGGCGCTAGCGATGGTATAGGCAAATCTATAGCTCTCGCTTTGTCTAAATGTAATGTCAAACTCATACTTCTTGGCAGGGACGAAGCTAAGCTCTCTGACGTAAAAAACCAGTGTGAAGCCAATGGCTCGCAAGCAGAATACCACGCTTTTGATATCACCAACGGTGCAGCGCTTGAAGCAGCGGCCAATAACATAAAACAAAATGGCTCGGTAGATGTGATCATTAACAATGCAGGCATTTGGCACAAATCCACCCCGCTCGGGCAACTTGATCCAACCCTTATTGAAAACGTTATCGCTACCAACCTTACTGCTCATATGCAGCTCACGCGGCTTTTTATCGACGACATGAAAAGCCAGGAAACGGCCATCATAAATATCGTCTCTAGCGCCGGAATGCAGGGCAAAGCAGGCCGAACAGCATACGCTGCCAGCAAGTATGGCGTACGCGGCTTTACTGAAGCGCTCAGGGACGAAACGTATGGTGATCCGATTCGAATAGGTGCGGTATTTCAAGGCGGCACCAACACGCAGATGTTCAATAAAGCCGACGAACAGATGAACCTAGAAAAATACACCAACCCGGATGACCTGGCTGATGTGATCGCATTTATGCTCACGCGCCCGCCAAAACTATGGATCAACGAAGTCCACGTGAGCTACTAAGATGCCGCTTGATATTGGGGTAGGACTACTGCTCGGGGCTGATAGCTGCCGTAGTATTTGCGTACTAACTCGTACTTAGGCGCGGGTTATGCTTGCAACACGAACACTTTATGCGCTTTAATACAATCCAAACTATAAAAGGGATAAACCATGGTAGAAATTTTTGAGCAAGGTCTTCCACAGATACCAGGAACTGTTAACAACGAAAACGTACTGGTCGAAGCATCGGCAGATACAGCAGTCGAAGCAACAGTTTCGAGAAGGCCTACGCTTACTGAGCTACACCGGATCGCCGACGGGCTTCTGGAAGCAGACCCAGAGTCTCCTTACGTCCAACAAACCGCTAGCTCTCTGCTCCGCGCGGTAGAGCTGATAAAAACTTTTGGCCACCAAGGGAGCAGCGACGCAGAGGATCTCCCCGTAGACGAAGCCGTATGTGCCCAAGGCATTCAAAGATTCCTTCATAGAGCTACCATCGAGGAAATGAGGGCATCCCATAGCGCCAAACCAGCATTCCCATACGACATTTTTGACCTCTAGAAGCGGACCCTGGCTCGTTACTCCGATTTCTTTCTTTATTTACTTTATGGCGCCCCATTCAAGCATTAAAAATGCTTAAGGCTATTGCAATATTGTTCGATTGGCCAATAATAGGCAGCATGAAAACACAACATGTACTTACTTCAATAAAACGGGCGATCATATATTCTGTTGTGGTAGGCGGATCCTTGTTCGCATACAGCCACTATATTAGCGATAAACCGGTGGATTTCGAATGGGCGTGGTATGCAGCCGTCATTACATCATCGATGATAGTAGTGGCAATCAGCGCCGTTTTGTGGAATAAAGTTTATAAAAAGTATGAATTTCTTACACAGGAGCATGGCTTCGACATAGACAACGCTTTAGTGGACTACTATGCAGCGGATTGGGGGAAAAGTGTAATACCGCCAAAAAGCGCGGTAAACTCTGCCATTGAGCTTATCTTTGCAGAGCAGAACGGCGTGTTAAAATTTATCGAAAAGTACCGAGATTCACAAAAAGTTATTAATACTTTTGAACTTCCGCTAACCGCTATCAAAAAAGTGCGTCAACGTCCCTCGACGACAGGCGATGGTGGTGGCGGAGCTTATGAACAGCTACTTTATATTGAGGGATTGTCGGAAAAACTCAGTGATACTACTCGATCACATGATCATTTAGTATGGGGGAATATTGTACGAGACGACTTTAATATGGTGCATGCATCTGCGTTAATTTCAATTGGCAGGAACACAAGCACGCAAGCCTGTAAAAGAATTCTCATAAAGGGTATGGTACAAAAACTTAATATAGACTTTTCAACAAGACATAGCGGCATCCGTAGAGAGACGACATTTGAAAAAGAACATTTAAACGGCCAGGCCGACTTCTGGTCCGATTTGCGTCCGTAATGAATTAATTTTATACGATATCTCCCTTATACCAACACTTACGCATGCCCCTCGTATTCAAAAACGTTGAAGTGCTGCTTAAAGAAATTGACAAAATAGCCCGCGCCTTACGATCAGCGAGTTATGCCAAAACGGCGTAATATGCAGGGCTTTTTTGCTTATAACGAATATGCGAAAAACAGTAATCATGTAGAATAATGCTTATGGCGCTGCAAAACATACTAGACGAAGCATCGGACTATAAATTAATAGATGCCGTATCGTATGTTCGGCCAGCGGTTTTGGACCTTGGCCTATCACCAGAGCAGATAGCTTATGTGCTCCTTTCGAGAAACTTCTACATCTCCGCACTCTACGCGGGAGTAGTAGACTACCGCGCCTCATTTACAGCGCTCAGCAATAGTGATATGCATCGGCTCACGCAGCATATACACGAAATGGGCGTCAATATCGAAGAACAGACAATCCGCACGATACTCCTGAAAGAATCGGAGTATGCGAAAAGCATCAAAGCGGTACCGGACAATTATGTTGTTTTTGATCTGGACGAAAAGGAGTTGGAGGGACAAAAAGAACATGTAGTACCCCAAGAACTTCTTGGACAAGCCACGCCATTTTCGCGCATGGATGAAATCTTCCATTCTACAAAAGAGACACACGAAAAGACCGCTATAGAAGATGACGCCACGCAACATGCAGCACTAAAATACATTATCGCCGGCGTCTTAATCGCGCTAATTGACTTTTTCTATATTATTCCAGGCCTAACCGATTTTATCGCGAGGAGATTATAAAATGAGCGTAGAAGACGTAAAGACGCGCGGTGAAATACGAGCTAAGAAGGCGTTTTATTCTTTCCTGGGGGTAATTCTTGTTATTACTGTACTGGCAGTAGCAACCAACATATCCCACACTCGCTATTCCTTAAAGATACAAGAAGCAATTCCGAAGTTTTGCCCGGGAGCGACAAACTTAAAAGTGCACGTAAAATTTCATCGACGTCAATATTATGTAGAGAGTGTGGACTGGACTATGCCAGACCATGCATATATCCACTGGGAGCCATCTCAGCAGAAGATGCCTAAGCCAATGCTACAAGCGATAGTTGACTGTCAACAGTATTGGGATAAGTGCGAAAAACAAGATCTGCAATTTGTATGCACAAGGAAAGACGGGCTAGAATACACCGAATCGATAGACGATTATATTCTTAATTATTTATAAGTCAGTCCAGGCCAAAAACCACTTTAAACGTCGTTTGAAAATATTTTCATCTGTTATACAATAGGTGAATGATACTATTCCCAAGCAGAAGAGTTGTGGCAACGCCTGTGAACTCCGACCATACTCTATCTTTTTGGAAAACACCGACACAAAGAAGGGAAGCGTAATACCAAAATGGAAAAAATTGTGCCTGAAAAACCATGCTTAATACTCTTGTACGGCTTTCCTGGAGCAGGTAAAACATACTTTTCTCGCCAGTTCTGCGAAGAAGTTCAGGCAGCTCATCTAGAAGAAGATCGCATTCGGTTTGAGTTATTCGAGAAGCCGCGGTACACCAAGCAAGAAAACTACGCGCTTAGCCGCATTATGGAATATATGACCGGGGAGTTTTTGACCGCAGGCGTGAGCGTAGTGTACGACACAAACGCCATGCGCTTAAGTCAACGGCGAGCATTGCGAGAAATCGCCCGCAGGCAAAAAGCCGAGGTGCTGGTGGTATGGTTCCAGCTCGATGCCGACACAGCATTTATCCGCAACTACAAACGCGACAGACGGCGTCTAGACGATCGCTTTGCCGCAGGCTATAACGCCGATCAATTCAAAGAACTGGCGGCTCACATGCAACAACCCGAACCTACCGAAGATTTCGTAGTGATAAGCGGCAAACACACCTATGTCTCCCAGCGCAGTGGCGTGATCAAAAAACTCTCTGACATGCGCGTCGTTCGCCCCTCGGCGGCAATGCATAAAATGATCAAACCCGAGCTTGTGAATCTTATTCCGAACGGACAAAGACAACACCACCCCGACGGACGCCGGTCTATTACCCTTAACTAATTATGTCGAGTAAAGACGTCGAACTAGACGGCATAGGACTGGTTCGCATTATAAAGCGACGCGGGAGCCGTACTATTCGACTTACGTTTGACGAAAAGGGCGATGTGCGCGTCAGCATACCATACTGGATACCATTTAGCTCGGGAGTAGCTTTTGCCAAAGAACGGAAAGAATGGATAATAAAGCATCGCCCGGAGCGTGGTAGACTTTTTGCATCAGGGGACAAGATCGGCAAAGCTCATCATATGACGATCGAGGGCTCACCTGTGTACACCACCGTACAAGTGCGACTCAAAGGCAGCGAGATCCTGGTAAAACATCCAAGTTCAAAGGCTGCTAACGACCCAAGTGTGCAGGCCGCGGCCGAAAGAGGAGCCAAGAAAGCCCTCCTTAAAGAAGGTAACCGACTACTGCCGCAGCGTCTGAGCATTCTTGCCGAACAACACGGATTTCGGTTTCGCTCTGTTACGGTAAAGCAACTAAAAACCAAATGGGGCAGCTGTAACCAAAATCATGAAATTACTTTAAATTACTACCTGCTGCAGCTCCCGTGGAACTTAATAGACTATGTACTTATCCATGAGCTCGTGCACACCGAGCACCTCAATCATAGCGAGGCATTTTGGCAGCGGTTTGAACAAGCGCTCCCGGGTGCCAAAAAAATCCGCAAAGAACTCCGCACATATAAAACATCCGTTATTGCAAAGTAGCGAGATTACCTTTGGGTTACAATTTTGACAAGATTATATAGTGAAAAGCCACCACCAATAAAAATGCATCCAGTGCCTAATTCTTGTAGTGCTTCACTATCTTGATTTTTTAGGATACATCCAAGCGCCACTACACCTAAACCCGCACATAAGGCCTTCCTATTTGTATAGCCACTATCGGCTGTGGGTTCTCTGTTCATGACGCTATATTATTATATAATACCAAATCCTGCAAACTTATGTAGTTACCGGTGATATATCCGTAATCTAACAGGTCATCAGTCTATATTATCACTGTACTACTTGCACGTCATCGCGAGGCTTGGGCTCGCAATTTTATACATGCGTATGGCGACTAGCCATACCTCCCTGGTCTTAGCTCCGGCTCTACTGCTTCGTGGGGAGACTCGTCAAAGCAACAACAAAAATCCGGCCGAAAGCTGTCTGAGGCGCGTATAGTCGCCGAGTTCTTTCGGCTTGTTGTTGCTTTTGACGAGAGCCTCCGCCAAGAAGCGGTAGTAGCCGGTCGTTTTTTGTCACTCTTTTTGTCGATACAAAAAGAGTGCGGCCTTGCTTCTTCGGCCGGACGAAGAAGTTGAAAGAACTTGCTTCGTTAGGCAAGATAAAAAACCAATGATGCGTTCGTAGATTTCTCTCTTGTCAGATTTAAAAAGTTAGCGTACTATTGACTCATAGCACTACAAATTATTGTAGGCTTTTTTATTTTTAGAGGGGTACGAAAGACATGGCAGAAAAGAAGCCGCGTGTTCGCAAAGTAGAAACGCTGCGCGAACGGAATGAAAAAGTTGCGTTAAAAGCGCAGGCAAAGGCCGGAAAAACAAAAAAGCGTTTGCTTCGTAAGGCTGCAGCAACAGCGGTAAAGCCACTTAAGGCTCCGGCAAAGCTGATTGCGAAACCTTTCAAGCTTCGACCGGTACGTTTTGTTTTTCGCTGGTTGGGTAGAATTTTGTGGCCGCGCTACTTCCGAAACTCCTTCAAGGAGCTACGCCAAGTAACCTGGCCAAGTCGCCGCGAGACCTGGAAACTAACTTTTGCGGTACTCACGTTTGCTGTTGTTTTTGGGTTTTTAGTCACCTTAACTGACTACGGATTAGATAAAGTAATTAGAAGGATTGTTCTACGATGAAGCGTTACGACACAACAAAGCAATGGTATGCCATTCATACCTATAGCGGCTATGAAGAAAAGGTAGCGGAGAGCATACGTCAGCGTGCAGAAAGCTTAGACATGAAGGACAAGATCTACCAAGTTCTTGTACCTAAAGAAAAGATGATCGAGATCAAAAACGGCAAGCGCAAAGTAGTAGAGAAGCGCATCTTCCAAGGATATGTCATGGTGGAAATGAAGCTCACCGAAGACGCTTGGTACATTGTACGCAACACCCCAAGTGTCACCGGTTTTGTCGGTACCGGCACCGAACCAACACCGGTAGAGCCCGAAGAGATTGAGAAAATCATGAAACGCATGGGCCGTGACGAGCCGAAGCACAAGATGGACTACAAGCTTGGTGACGTCGTAAGCATTATCGACGGGCCGTTTAAGGGCTTTGATGGCGCCATTAATGAGATCGACCAGACCAAGGGCAAGCTTAAAGTGCTCGTCAATATGTTTGGCCGCGAGACTCCTGTAGAACTCGACGGCTTGCAGGTTAAAAAGGCTTAGGAAGGAATGGCTACAGTGCCCGAAATGAAAGATTTTAAAGCACCACCTTCGCAGGATTACGACGTGTACGAGGCCATGACTACAAGAGCTTTTGAACAAGCGGCGATGGCAATTCAGACTTTAGACCGCTTGACAGCGTATACGGATACGTCTGAACAGCTACGTAGACTTCGTGCTATGACAGATTCGGTACAGATAAACCCCATAAATGATGAGGAGCAAAAATGAGTAGCGAGTGTGATATTTTTAAAGACCAAAGACACCGACAAATAGACCGCCTATGTCAGGGAATCGGCACATTAGCGAGCATGACACGCGGCGCGGAGCCTGGAGTTATAGCGGAAGAAATAGTGCAACTTCGTGCAGCTTTAGATTCCGTAGCGCTTCAAGCAGACCAGGCCGCACAAACCCGCGCAGAGATAACCGATGCATCTTTCGTGCCTTGGGGCATTATCGAAACCCCAAAAACCATCTAGTCCTAGAGTCCGTTTCTGTTTTATACTGCAAGCATGAGTGACTTTGAAGGAATGGATTTGGCCGAAAGGTTAGCGGACGAAGAAAGCGAGCTCACAAACTTGGCGGTCAGACGCTTACTTGCGCTCGGAAGATATTTCCCGACAATGCAAGAAATAATAGCCGCAGAAGAAGAAAAGCAAAGCGCTACCAAGTCAATCGAGCCTCTAGACAACAGAGGTAATGCGTAGTATAATGTTCCTGTTACGCACATTAGTGATTGCGTGCTTCAATTAGCAATCACATTTAGAATGTTGAGCAGTTATTTTGAGCCAAGGGTAATTTTCGCCAAGGCGAGGCTTCCATTTCGGCGTCGTATTTAACATACTACAGAGAAATGTCCTCGATTTGGCAAAAATTACCACTCTCTAAAATAGCTGCGCGCATCAAGGAGATTTTATGGCAGAAGGCAAAAAAGTTAAAGCAAACCTAAAAATGAAGATCAAAGGCGGCCAGGCATCGGCAGCGCCACCAGTCGGTAGTACCCTCGGTCAGTACGGCGTTAATATGATGGACTTTATCCAGCCGTTTAACGACGCCACCAAGGACAAAATGGGTCAAACCGTTACCGTGCACATCACCATTTTTGACGACCGTACCATGACCTGGCGCGTTGTGGGCACCCCAACAGACGACCTTATTCGCGCAGCGCTCAAGATCGAAAAGGGTTCCGGCGTTCCTAACAAAGAAAAAGTAAGCAAAAAGCTTACCCAGACACAGCTTACCGAAATCGCCGAAGCAAAGATGGTCGACATGAACGCCGATGACGTCGAAGCTGTTAAGAAAATGGTTGCCGGCACCGCTCGTTCTATGGGCGTAGAAGTCGAAGCCTAAAAATTAGTCTTAACGTTCTAACATTTAACTACGTTACAGGAGATATTCTATGACTTTGCCCTACGGCGGTAGTACAAAAGAAGGACTTGTAGTGGAACCTTTTGGCGGTATTTTCAGCCCCGATGCCTTTCGCTCAGTTCCGTACGAGCTAGCAAACAGCGGTAATGAAACGACAAATGTAGGCCCATATGAGCCCCAAACCATAAAGGACCTCGGCGCAACTGCAGCCAGACCAAATATTGACCGCACCGACGGTTCGCTCGATCACACTATGTAACATAGGCCGTAACCACGGTTGTAATTAAGACATTCGCCTATAGACGCAACGTTTGCTATAGTTTTTTCTAAAAGAGAGGGGCTATATGACTGAACGCATACCAGCATTAGGCAACGCGCATCCACCAATCAGCGCCGTACTTAACTCGTACTTGCTGAGTGGTCTCGGTGAGGAATCCAAATTAGGCCCCGAAGGAGCGCTTCGTTATGAAGGAGCGCTGGTACGCATGGCCCAAGGGGATAGTACCGAAGAAATACCTGAAATTGCCGAAATAGAGGCGGCAGCGGCTGCGAGCGATCCGTTTGCAGTGCATCTACTTCATAAGATTGCGCGCATAGAGCAGCTTTCATTCAGCGCCCCAGATGATATGGTCAGGGAGTTCAAGAACGCAACCCGTCCTACGTGTGCAACCGAGCTAGAGTACATACCAGGCTCCATATTCTCGGGCTGGCTTGAAGACGAACGGGCAATACGCGCCGAGGGCGAAGTCGCACTACGACGCATAGCTGAAGAAACATCGGAACTTCAATGTCTTCTAGACATAGTTGCCGGAATGTCAGATAAGCTGTTTCAGGAAGTTATATGATAGAAAGAACGACCACTTCATGAGTGGCTACGCAGGGCAAGATGAGCCATCGATATTTAGAGCGGAAGAACCCGACCCAGACAGGCGTATAAGTTTTGAAACGTTTACCGCCATGCGCACCGCAGCATTAGCCGACCCAACCGGAGCGTATGCCGAATTTTTAGCGCGCGCCCCATCAGAAGGTTGGACAATTGACGAGCTGCCAACTAACCCTGACGGACTTTTGCCAACCTACGATACCATTGTCGGCACCATGTGGACCGACCGCGATCACCCAGATCCGCTTCGCGCAGCATGTGGCTTGCTGGTTGAGCGAGCATTACGTTTCGACCACGATGGCGACGGTAAATAAATACTCCCGGCCGCACCTCTGGTCATCTGAGGGTGAATCTGGTATAATCTTACCGAGATATAAACGTAATTTGTGGGACCTGTGCCGTCGTACCGATAGCCAGGGTTTGCACCACGACCCCAGCACATTTTCACTAGTATGTGTAATCTGATCGCAGACTACGTATAATCGGAAAATGTGCGGGGCAGGAAGGAAATGTATGGCTGAAACAAAAGCCGACCTTATTAAACAAGCTAAAGAGCTCGGTATTGAGCATCTTTCCAGCACAAACACTATGGCAGATCTGCGCGAAGCGATTGCTGCAGCAGCCCCAAAAAAGCACGACAAAGAAGCTTTACCAGCTGAAGAACATGCCGCAAAAGTAGCTAAGTCAGGCAAGCGAAGTGAAAAAGCACTGAAAGAAGCCGAGGAAAAACTAGCCAAAGAAGAAAGAAAGACGCAAGAAGCGCAGACAGAAGAAAAGAAGCCAGCCGCTAAGCGAGTCCGCACTAAGCTTGAGCGCGCAGGTAAGAAATTCCGCGATGTTGCTGCCTTGGTAGAAAAAGAAAAGCAGTACAGCGTTAAAGAAGCTGTCGACCTCGCACTTAAGACAAGCCCCGTTAAGTTCGACGCTACGGTCGAAGTTCATATCAATCTCAATGTTGACCCACGCCAAGCCGATCAAAACGTTCGCGACAACCTCGTTCTGCCAAGCGGAACCGGAAAAACAATCCGCATTGCCGTTTTGGCCGAAGCCGATGATGCTGCCGCCGCCAAAAAAGCGGGTGCAGACATTGCCGGCACCGACGAGGTATTAAAAGACATTGAAAAAGGGATCATCAATTTTGACACCCTTATTGCAACACCTGCCTTGATGGCAAAACTCGGTAAGTACGCCCGTGTACTTGGACCAAAAGGCCTTATGCCAAACCCAAAGAGCGGCACAGTTACCCCCGATGTCGTTAAAGCCGTCGAACAGGCTAAAGCAGGCCGCGTAGAATACCGCGTCGACAGCACCGGGATCGTACACCTCGGCGTTGGTAAGGTATCGTTTGGTCCTGAAAAACTGCTTGCCAATATTCAAGCCGTATTCGCTTCGGTTAAAGGCAACAAGCCAGCTTCGATCAAAGGCAACTACGTAAAAGCTATCGCACTGAGCACCACCATGGGCCCAGGCATCAAAGTAGCACCTACAGAAATCTAGATTCGATACGGCCCACCCAAAAAAGCCGCCTCTACTATTTAGGGCGGCTTTTTGATTGCCATAAAACAGCGAACAATGCAGATTAAAAACCACAACATGTATATGCTTGTAACGCAACGGCATGTTCCAGTACACTACAACCAAGATATTGAGGGAGGTGTACCGTGGGGGTTTTCAGTAATACGCAGATACGTGCCGCACTAAAGAATGGTCATATTGTATGCACCCCTCTGAACCCGAAACATGTTTCGGAAGCAAGTCTTGACGTAACGCTCGGCTATTATTACTACCGCGTAGAAAGAGTTAATGAACGGGGAATTTATAACCCGTTTGAACGCGAGGACGTAGAAAGATATTTTGACGGCCCCTATAAAGCGATGCCCCACAAAGCATGGTGCGACTTAAATGGCGTGAAGCCGTTAAAAAACATTCCCGACGACCATCCGGTTATTGCACTTAAGCCGGGCGAAAGAATCCTTGCACATACTCACGAATTTTTTGGAATCATACCGCCCGGAGCATGTGAAGTAAAAAGCCGCAGCAGCTGGGGCAGGAACGGTGTTGCCGTATGTTTTGACGCTGGCTGGGTCGACCCTGGGTACATAAACCGCCTAACTCTAGAGATCTATAACCTAAACCAGCGCGAAACGGTTGTGCTGCCGGTGGGCGAACGTATAGCTCAGATTATTTTTCACGAAACCGGCGCCGTGGACGGTAACTACGGCGAGGGAAGAGACGGCGGTTTCAGCGGCAAATATCAGTCCGGGACAAACCTGAGCACCATCATGAAGACCTGGTCTCCGGCGCAAATGCTGCCAAAAGCGTACAAAGACAAACGTGAAATGCCCGAAAAAATCGAAGGACTCAGTTATGAATAAAGGACGCTATATCGTTATTGAAGGCCCGGAGGGAGTTGGCAAGACCCTGCAGCTTGATCTGCTTGCTCATCGCCTAGAGGTGGCGGGATACCCGGTACGTCTTTTCCGCGAGCCAGATAGCCAAAGCGACCTTACCGCTCGCGCTATCCGACTTTTGACACAAGACCCCATGTATCCTATGAACACACGGACAGAAGTCCTTCTGTATAACGCTGCCCGCAGCCAGTCGCTCGAAGTTATTCGTAAAGCGCGCGACCAAGGGGTTATATGTATTTGTGATCGAAACTACCTGACAACACTGGCCATTCAGTACTACGGACGCGGCGATGTCCCCGACTACAACACCATTAATGCAATTATTAACTTTGCGGTCGCCGACATGCAGCCGGATACCACCATTGTGCTTGATGCGCCGGCACAGATACTGCACGAACGTGCCCGCGGCCGTGCAGCAGGCGAACGTTTCGACAACCTTGACATCGCTTTTCTAGAACGGGTCCGCGCTGGCTACCTGTGGGAGTCAAAACAGCGAAACTATCCCGTCATAAGCGCCGTTGAGTCACCAGAGAAAGTTCATGAGGCAATTTGGCAGCAACTCAATGGCACTATTGCTTCCGAGGCGCCGCGCACCCACGAGCCACCCATTGTGACGGCCTCGGCGAACACCAGCGCCACATCTATCAAGGAAGTGCTGGAAGAAAAAGTCATACATTTGCATGACACAAAAGAAACAAATGCCGCCGTCTCTTTGGTGCAAAAAAACGCCGGCGGAACGTACGAAGTCACGCCAGGTGGTAAGAACTATTTAAACGAAATAGTCACCACCAGCGACGGTGATGTATATGGCTTTACCGACAAAATACAGCCAGTGACTATAGCGGCGGCAATGGCACGCCTCAGCAGACGCGGCGATGACATGCGCGTCACTTTATTAGACGAGTTTGCCGGTTCTGCCGGAAAAGATGCCAAGCTGTTACAGCGAGTCATTACCGCGTATGGCGACGATTCCGTACAGCAGCTCGTGGGCATACACATGGTGGTAGAAAATGCCAGCAATCTTCTGACGAAAAAATTGGAATGGGGCAGACTTGCCGCATACCTAGAACAGTCCACTCGCTATATTTACTTTGACCAAAAAGATGCAGCCGGAAAATACCGGTATTACACACCAGGGCATCTTACGGCAGACGTAAAAAGGCGCTACGAAGAAACTATGGACAAGATTTTTGATATCTATTCCGAAATGGTACATGCGCTCACAAAATACATTACCGAACATTCTACGGTTCCGCAGAACGAGAGGGACATAGCATTCAAAGGTGCCGTCAGGGCTCAGGCCTGTGACGCAATCCGTGCCGTGTTGCCAGTCGCGACAAAGTCTACCGTGGGTATCTATGCATCCGGCCAGGCACTCGAAAGTTTGATTATGCACCTACAGTCAGACCAATTGCCAGAGGCACGCCAAGTAGGTGAAGATTTGCTCCGTGAGGCACGTAAAACCATACCGACATTCCTAGAACGCGCAGACAAACCAGACCGCGGCGGGGCGCAGATTGCATACCGCGCCAATACCTTTTCGGCCATGCAGAAAATTGCCGAAAAACAGCTCCCTCAAACTTTGGGCAATCTCGACGACGATATACAGCTGGTCGATTTTTGGCCAAGAAACGAACTGGACCTTCTGCCGCACATGCTCTACGAACACAGCACCATGAGCCTAAACGACATAAAAAAGAGCCTTGCAAGCTGGACATATGAACAAAAGCTGGAAGCGTTCAGAACCTACATGGGCGAGCGTCTTAACCGCCGCCACAAGCCGGGCAGAGCACTCGAAATAGCGCATTATAGCTGGGATCTTATGTGCGATTACGGAATCTTCCGCGACCTGCAGAGACACCGTATGGTCGACGCTTTTGACTGGCAGCAGCTCACGCCGCGATACGGCTTTGACATGCCTGAGCTCGTTGAAAAGGCAGGTCTGAGCGAAAAATTCGAAGAATGTTTTGACTTAAGCGCCGCCCTTTACAGTGCACTGCAAGCTGCTGGCTTTAGCCTTGAAGCACAGTATGCAACCTTACTCGGCCACCGCATGCGCTGGAAGATCACCTATAATGCCCGTGAGGCGTTTCATCTTCACGAGTTACGCACCAGCCCTCAAGGGCACCCCGGTTACAGAAAACTCGTACGAGCCATGCACGAGAAAGTCGCCGAAATTCATCCACTGCTTGCAGAGAGCATGAAATTCGTAAATCAGGGCGAAGACCCCGAGCTAACCCGCCTCGCAGCAGAACGCTACACCCAATTCAAGTTGAATAGTATCTGAGACCTACAACTTTTTTTGTCGGCTCGAAAAGACATAGTAGAATCCAGGGAGCAGATTTGCGACACAATTACTTACGTATTCAGGTAGCTCATCTGCGGCCGACACTGGAGTGACCCTTACATCCACCCCCCTATATCTCCTGCGTATCTCGTCATCAAGCACGCCGGGTTCTTCCATAGATCCTACGCCGAAAAAGGCCGCAAATCCTTTATAAACGAGGTTACTCCTATCATCAGGCAGAACGACAATCCCGTCCGGTATTACACCATTACGAAGCATTGCATCTACCTCCCGTGCGGTATCAAATCCATAATCTGGGCTGTTATTATTTCTTATGCTCATATTAAACTCACTCTTATTTTTATTATTTAGCCATCCATGCGTGCCGTAATACGGTAAGTAAGCTGATCCGCCTTTTCACCTTCTACACTTGCCAAAGGAGAGCGTTCAAGCACAATCCACCCCGCGAAGGTCGGCAACAGGAACTCTCGATACTCTGTACCTAGCTCAATCCCGAGATGTTCACAAAAAGCCATATGTTGCTCTCTGTGTATTTCGTCCGTAAGCATGTAGTAAGCGCCGAATCCTTCGTTTCGGTCATCTAAATTGGAAGCAATCGCACCAAGCGACCGTGCGGTTTGTATTCCTTTTTGGCGGCTCTCACTACGTTGCACCTCAGAAAACGAGCCACTGTTTGAGGCAGCCACGGCAAGGCCCACTTCTATATATTCTGTACCAGTTGTCATAACAGCGAAATATTATACTGCTTTTGCGTATCTTTTTCAACATATCATTACGGCACAAAATGTTTGACATGGTTATGAATAGATGTATGATCAGTTATGTAATGCAAATTTTTAACACTTCATTCACAAAGCTTAACCTCGTGATTCTCGACGGAGGTTGTATTGTGCATGGAGTGAAGCAAAAAATTTAAACAGTACAACCGGTCACAACCAACCAGCTTCACTCCAAAAAGGTGAAGTTTTTTATTTTTCAAGGAGATTTACTATGCCTACACCCCATTTTGATCATTACGTTGGCTGTGCCGACGCATCCGTGAGCGGACCAACCAGCATAATGACCGCCGAAGGCGCCCAGCCGTATCAAACGCCCCCGGAAATTACAGGCCTCCCGCCGGTAGACCAATATAAAAAACCGCAATCCGGCCCGGAATTGCAGCGCAAACAACGAGCAGCATTTGTAACTACCATCGGTTCTTTAGCTTCCCGGAGTGTTTGTAGTGTGCCGGTTAGAAATGACTTATCCGACCAGCCCTCACCACTCAAACCAGCATCCCCTTATTGGGAGCGATTACAAGACGCCGATTGGCGATAAAAAAGGAGATTACAACAATGATACCCAAACAATGCGAAATACCACCCGCCGACCCGGCACATGCAAGATATGAAGATGCCCAGTGGGACCGTATACACGAAAACGAGCTGGACGGGTGGGAAGTAGCCGCCGAAGCGCATACCAGCCAGGATCCCGCCCTGCCCCAAGCGATAGGAAGGGCAGCCGCTCATTATCTTGTAAACCCGGATGATATGATCGCAGCCCTTACCCGATCTTTATAAAATAGTTGCTATTGACCCCTGTTTGGGGTATACTGTAGCGTGATTACCAAAGACAGTAGCGATCTGCCGTAACAAGCGATTTAAGAATGCTACCGAGGTTCACCGGATTACACTTACTTTTTGTAAGCTCCATGACGGTAAACATATCGACTTTAAAAAGCGTCTTTCGGTAACGAAAGGCCTTTTTTATTGGCCGGTAATCAAGCTTTTTTGGATAGGTCGAACCAATCAAGCACTAGACAAAATTATGTAGTAAGGAGTTCTAATGGCTCTTACCAAACAGAAAAAAGATGAAGTTGTTGCAGAGATAGCAGCACTTCTGAAGGAATCGAAACTAACCGTTGTAGCCGAATACAAAGGCACCACTGTTAAAGCGATCCAGGCGCTCCGCCGTGAGGCAAAGGCAAACGGAACTAAAGTAAGCGTCGTAAAAAACCGCTTGGTTATTAAGGCTTTAGAAAGTAACGAAGGGCTAAAAGGTATAGATGTATCTGCACTTAAAGGACAGCTGCTCTACGCGTTCAATGCGAATGATGAAGTAGCTCCTGCAAGCAGCCTTGCAAACTTTTCAAAGACTAACCCAACCATCCAGTTCGTCGGTGCTATCACTGCTGAAGGAACGTTCATTGGCGCTGAAGAAGTTAAGGCTCTCGCCGCACTTCCAAGCAAGAACGACCTGATCGCTCAGGTTGTCGCAACACTTACGTCACCGCTCAACGATGTTATGAATGGCCTCAGCGGCAATTTGCACGCGTTGCTTGACGGCGTTAGTGACAAGGCTACGGCTTAGTAATTTTAGAAAAATTCTCTTGAAAGGAGAACATAATGGCTAAAGATTTAAAGAAAATCGCAGAGGAACTAACCAGCCTTACCGTGCTGGAAGTAAATGAACTTAAGAACATCTTGAAGGATGAATACGGCATTGAACCAGCTGCTGCAGCTGTTGCTGTTGCTGGCCCAGCTGCTGGCGCAGAAGCTGCACCTGCCGCTGACGAAAAGAGCGAATACGATGTTGTCTTGAAAGACGCTGGCGCACAGAAAGTTGCTGTCATTAAGGCTGTTAAAGACCTTACCGGTCTTGGCCTTGGCGAAGCAAAAGCCCTCGTAGACGGCGCTCCAAAGACCGTTCTTGAGAAGGCAAAGAAAGATGACGCTGAAGCAGCCAAGAAGACCTTGGAAGAAGCTGGCGCAACCGTAGAACTCGCTTAAAGTACACCACCAAAAAAGCGAAACAAATTGGAGGCCGGACATAGTTGGACGGCCTCCAAAAATTATTATCATAGAGTACGCCATTCGGAGTGTTTGCAACAGTCACGAAAGGCGAATTATCCACAAGGTAAACGAGCTTAACTTTGACTTGGAACATTATTCGTGGTAGGTTTAGCGTAAGTGTGCGGGGGTTCGAAATAAATACTTGAGGAATAAAACGGGATAGACATGGCAGATATACCAGAAAAACAGGTCAAACGATTACGATCGTTGATTCAAGAGGCAGAAACAAACCTAGCGGCAGCCAAGGAACTGCTGGTGAGTTTGGTTGGCGATGACCCCGAAGTTACTTCTACCGTAAAAGATGAAAATATTGGCAAAGTGATTGAGGGCGTCTTTGATGGCCAAAATATGGTTGGCTCAGATGCAAAGACCTATCCTGTACCCGCTAACTACGCAAGCAAGTCTAAATTAGTCCAGGGCGACATCCTAAAGCTGACTATCGCAGAAGATGGCGCATTCTTATACAAACAAATTGGCCCAATCCCGCGCAAACAAATCGTCGGTATGCTCACCCAGAAAGAAGGACATTACGTTGTCACTGTAGGCGACCGAGAATACCGTGTCCTGCTGGCATCGGTTACATACTTTAAGGCGAAACCGGGCGACCAAGTCAGCATAAACGTGCCCGAAGATGGCAATGCCGAATGGGCAGCGCTCGAAGCCGCATTATAAATAAAACCAGAGTTCTAAATGCATCACTTTCCTGTAAAAACCATGCTCGTCGTAGGCCTGTTTGCCCTTATGTTTTTTGTACCGATAGCAACGCGCGAATATGAAGAGTGCGGAGACGAACCACCCGTTACGCGCTTTCATATTTTGCGTGGCCAAAAAGACGACTTTGACAATACTGTATACACCCCCACCGGGTCACTGGTCTGCAACCCCTCAACCCACAAAGCTCAGCTCTTTATCTTATAAGCTATAAAAATACTAGTTTTCAGGTTGATAGGTGTTATATACAACAGGGTAGCGAGGGCGAAAGAAGAACCGTATACTATATGTACGAAAAGGAGGCGGATTTTATTTAGTGTGTTCTTTGGTTTAGTGCACACACTAACATAACAATCTCTATAAATAACCAGCATGGGACAGGCGTTATACCGTAAATATCGTTCAAAGTCGCTCGACGAGATTGTGGGACAAGAGCATATCACCGATACGCTGAAACGCGCCATTAAAGCAGGGAAGCTAAGCCACGCCTATTTGTTCACCGGTCCAAAAGGTGTTGGCAAAACGTCTATTGCCCGAATTTTAGCCCATGAAGTAAACGGGCTGCCATATACCGACGAGTCAATTCACCTAGACATTATAGAAATAGATGCTGCCAGCAACCGCCGGATCGACGAAATTCGCGACCTAAGAGACAAGGTTCATATTGCCCCAACGAGTGCCAAATACAAGGTATATATTATTGACGAAGTGCATATGCTCACTAAAGAGGCATTCAATGCGCTCCTAAAAACTCTCGAGGAACCGCCAGCACACGTAATCTTTATTCTAGCCACCACCGAAGCACATAAACTACCAGATACGATCGTAAGCCGCACCCAGCGCTTTACGTTTAAGGCTATAGAAGAACAAAGTGCCATAGAACACCTCCGGGCTATAGCTAAGAAAGAAAAAATGAAAATAGATGATGACGCGCTACGTCTGCTTGCCGAGCACGGCCGCGGCAGCTTCCGTGATGCGATCGGACTGCTCGACCAGGTCGGCCACAGCAAAGACGTCATTGGAAGGGCAGACGTAGAAAGCCTGATAGGCATTGCACCCGCCGAAGCCATTACCGGACTTTTGTCCGCTACTCTTTCGGGTGACCCAAAAAAGATTGTTGCGTGTATCGATTCTTTTGCCGAACAGGGTATTGCCGCTTCACAGGTAGCCAAGCAGCTTGGCACACTTGTACGGCGTCAACTTCTCGACGGTAGTTTTAAAGGCGAAAAACAAACTGCGCTTAGGCTTCTAGAACGCATATTGGCCGTTCCAAGCAGCAGCGATCCGGGCGCAACGCTTGAACTTGCGTTATTTGCAGCCATAGAAGATTCCCCGCAAACAGTACCGATTAAGCCCCAGCCGGATAGTTTAGCCGAGCCCCCGCGCCCGCAGGAGTCCACGCCAAAACCAACTGCGCAAACCCCAAATAAAAAAGATGCGCCCGCAACCACTGAAGATAACACTCCCGTAGCCGCCGCTGAAGCAATTGAAGAACCGGCTGTCGCACCAACCGAACCACTCGGCGAGCTAGAAGATATAAGCAGCTGGTGGCCGCAACTGGTAGACAGCATCAAGAAACACAATAATACCTTGTACGGCGTGCTGCGCATGGCCCATCCACAGTTTTCAGGCGAGACCCTAAAACTCAGCTTTGGATTTGCGCTCCACGCTAAAAAGACAGCCGATGCGAGCGTCACCCAAAAACTGCGGGAAGTTGTAAGCCAGCTCACCGGACGCGACGTGTCAGTTAAGGTGGTCCACGATATCTCCTTGAAGGGAACCACACCCAACCTTGCCGTACCTACCGCGAGCCCTATAGCCGCGGCCACTCAAGCAACAACAGAAAACGTACCCACACCCGAATTAAGCGCTATCACTTCTATCTTTGGCGGTGCAGAGGTGCTGGAGAGTTAATATGGATCAGAAACCACAAAGCAACAGCATCCCACCACAAAACACCGAGGCAGAAGCAAGCCTGCTGGGCGCTATCTTAATAGACAGCGACGCAGTTGTTAAAGTAGCCGACCTCATTACACCGAAAGATTTTTATGACGAACGGCACGGCCGTATATTCGAGGCTGCATTGCAGCTGTACGAACGGCACAGCCCGATCGACGTCCTCACTTTGTCTGACCAGTTGAGAAATACCGGGATGCTTGAATTAGTGGGGGGCGCTTCCTACCTTACCGAGCTAACCAACTTTGTGCCAACGGCATCACATGCCGACCGCTATGCCGACATAGTAAAGCAAAAGGCTATGCGCCGGCGGCTTATTAAGGCCAGCCAATCAATCACCGAACTCGGGTACGACGAATCCCAGAGCCTGCAAGAACTAATTGAAAACGCCGAAACAACTCTCTTTGAAGTAAGCCAGCAGCACGTCAGCCAAGATGTAGAGAGCATAGAAAACATCTTAAGCGCCAGTTTTGACCGCCTTGATGAACTGCATAAAGACAAAGGCAAACTGCGCGGTGTTTCTACGGGCTACCGCGACCTAGACAACATACTGGCCGGCTTCCAGCCGTCTGACCTTATTATCCTGGCCGCTCGACCTTCCATGGGTAAGTCCGCTCTAGCACTGAACTTTGCTCATAACGTGGCCGTAAAAGCAGGTATGCCAGTACTGATGTTCAGCTTAGAAATGAGTAAAGAACAGCTGGTTGACCGTATGCTTGCATCCGAAGCCGGAGTTAACTCGTGGAACTTACGGACCGGCAATCTGACAGACAGTGACTTCGAAAAAATAGGCCAAGCAATGGGCACTCTGTCCGAAGCGCAGATATATTTTGACGACACACCAGGCATCACCGTCAGCGACATGCGCACCAAGGCAAGAAGAGAAGCACATCAGCATCCACTTGGATTAATCATCGTCGACTACCTCCAGCTCATGAGCGGCGGAAGTAAGTTTGGCGGCAGCGATAACCGCGTGCAGGAAATATCCGAAATATCACGTGGTCTAAAGGGGATCGCCCGCGAACTCAAAGTACCCATTATCGCCCTCAGCCAGCTCAGCCGTTCGGTCGAAAGCCGCAGCCCCCAGATTCCTCAGCTTGCCGACCTGCGCGAATCGGGTTCTATCGAGCAAGACGCCGACGTTGTGGCGTTTATATATAGAGAAGATTACTATAATCCGGAAACCGAAAATAAAAACATCGCCAAGATACTTATTAAAAAACACCGTAACGGACCGACTGATGATGTTGACCTCTACTTTGACCGCGAAAAACAGAAATTCTTCAGTATAGACAAAAACCACACCCAACCATTTGACTCGTAAATTCTTTTTTTTTGAGCCTCAGCATCGTAAGGTTTACAGCATAAGCAGAATAAAAATGGTATACTGAATGATAATGAAACGCGCGTGGAACTATGTCGTCACGATGTGGCAGCCGGCCAGTATTTTTGCCGTGGGCGTGCTGCTTACTATTTCTTTGTTTACTTTTCGCATCACCTCACTGGTCCCGGGTAGTGCGGCCGTCGAAAGACACACCGCTGCAAGCAGCGCATCCGTACAGGCCATCTATGACAATCCGCTAAACGCGCCCTATAAGCTTTTACAGTACGGCGTACACCATATAAGCAAAGGACTGGCCACCGACAGAATTATTAGTGGTATTGTGGCCGGCGTGAGCATTTGGCTTTTTTACTACGTCGCCAGGCGTTTTACCGGCAAAGCAGCGGCCATATTCGCAACCATTTTGTACGCTTCAAGCAGTGCGCTGCTCCATATAGGCAGAACCGCAGCACCGCACAGTATGCTGCTGATTCTCTTCCTGTTATTTGCGGGCGGCTTTTATATGCGTTTTGGGCGACACAATAAAACCGCTTGGCTATTGAGCGCTTTGGCATTAGTCCTGGCTCTATATACGCCGGGACTCATATTTTTTGTTATACCGGCCGGACTATGGCAGCTAAAAACCTTCCGGCGCAACTTTGATGTGCCTCGGAGGAGCCACTTGATTTTGTTATCACTGGCGATTTTCGTGATCTTACTTCCGCTGATTATCGGTTTCGTGAGGACGCCGACGCTTATTCGTGACTATCTGCTCATGCCGGCTACCGTTCCGAACCCGCTTACTTTTCTTAAGAATCTTCTTGCCGTGCCTTTCAGCTGGTTTTTCTGGGCGCCTACAAACCCTTTGTATCGACTCGGTCGTCAGCCGGTCTTAGACATCTTTACCGGTACCATGTTTGTTTTAGGGTGCATCCAGCTTATTCGTAATTATAAGCTCGACCGCTTCTTCCTGATCCTGGGCATATTCGCGGTTGCTGCGTTAGCTACCGCTATAAGCGGCGAGTTTGAGAACAGCATGATTCTGCTGCCGTTTTTGTATCTGCTCGCGGCTATAGGTATAGAATACCTGCTCGAACAATGGCGAGCCGTCTTCCCACGGAACCCGCTAGCCAAATGGGTAGCCTTGATCGTAATTTCTCTCGCTGTAATTGTGTCGGCCAACTTCCAGACCCGGCGTTATTTTATCGCTTGGCCGAATAATGCCGCCACCAAAGCTGTCTTTACGGCAGAATAATTTGCTATACTAAGGGGACTATAAGGAGTTATACGCTATGAGCCGATTTGACCAGGCTAAGATGCTGATGCAAGTGAAGAAGCTGCAGAAAGAACTGCAGAAGCAAATTATTACCGTAGAAGCCGGAGACGGCGCCGTAAAAGTAGAAATAAACGGCGAGCAGAAGCTCAAAAAGATCCACATCGACCCTGAATATGTTGACCTTGACGATATAGGCCAGCTGGAGCGCTGGGTGGAAGATGCGGTTAAAGAAGCCATCTCCACAAGCCAAAAACTAGCCGCAGATAAAATGCAGCCGATGATGGGCGCTTTAGGCAACCTCGGACTGTAGCGATATTTGAACATGAGCTTACTGCCGCGCGCCCTGCAAGACGTGATTGACGACCTGGGAAAGTTACCGGGGGTAGGGCCGCGCACTGCCGAAAGATACGCCTACCATCTCCTCAAGTCGGATGCTTCGAAAAGCCGCAGTCTGGCGCGTTCGCTCGAAAAACTTCATGACGGCATCGGGTATTGCCGTATTACATTTGCGCTTGTAGAAAAGGGTCAGGAGCTTTCGCCCCTATATACCGACCCGGAGCGAGACAAAACAATCGTAGCCGTAGTAGCCGAGCCTTTCGACATTGTTGCTTTAGAAAAAACCGGCAAATACAAGGGCACCTACCACGTGCTCGGCGGCCTGGTTTCGCCCATAGATGGTATCGGCCCAGAAAATCTCCACATTAATCAGCTCATTGCAAGAGTCGAAAAGGACAAGGTTACAGAAGTTATCCTGGCCACCAACGCCAGCGTAGAGGGGGAGAGCACCGCTCTTTACATTCAAAAACAGCTCGAAAAAAGCGGTGTCCGAATCAGCCGCTTGGCACGCGGCCTATCGGTTGGCGTCGACCTAGAATATGCCGACCAGCTCACCCTGGCGCGCGCCCTCGAAGACCGCCAATCAGTGTAACCGGTCTGTTAGAAAAGACAGCTTTACTAAAACACTACCTCTTTTGGCGCGTTACCCTATATACTATGAGATATGAGCGAACAGACGGATGCACTTAACAGCATCATATCCAATGCAACACGTATTGTAATTATCCAGGCCGACAATCCCGATGCGGACTCGCTGGGGAGCGCCTTGGCGCTTGAAAGTATCTTGGGCGACATGGGCAAAGATCCTCTGCTGTACTGCGCGCTGGACATGCCGGAGTACCTTCGTCATATGCCGGGCTGGGACAGGGTTAACAAGGAACTTCCGGTTCAGTTTGATGCCAGCATTATTGTCGATACCAGCACGATTACTCTGCTCGAGAAGCTACAAAATTCCGCTCAAGCGGTCTTAGTGCAAAAAAAACCTTGCATTGTACTGGACCATCATGCCGATGTACCTTGCGACATTCCCTATGCCAGCGTGGTCATCAATGATGCCGGCAAAGTATCCACCGGTGAGCTTATTTATGATCTCGCAAAACAGTTTAGCTGGCCGCTATCGCTGCAAACCTGCGAATACATTATGAACTCGATATTGTCTGATTCGCTCGGTCTGTCGACCGAAAACACTACCGCAACCACCTACCGTGTCATGGCCGAGCTGGTCGAAGTCGGCGTACAGCGTTCTAAGTTAGAAGAATTAAGACGGGCGCTGAATAAAATGCCGCGCGAAATACTCCTCTATAAAGCCAAGCTTATTGAACGCACGCAGTTCGAGCTGGACGGAAAGCTCGCGCTCATAACTATCCCCCAGCAAGAAATCAATACATACAGTCCTCTGTATAACCCAGCACCACTCATACAGGGTGACCTCCTGCAAACAGAGGGGGTATTGACGAGCGTGGTAATTAAAGCCTACGACAATGGCCGCGTGACCGCAGCTATACGCAGTAACTACGGCGCACCTATAGCGGCCGATCTCGCCAAGCATTTTGGCGGCGGCGGACATGCGTACGCAGCCGGATTTAAGTTAGAGGGCAGGGCACTCAGCGAAATAAAGCTGGACTGCGTACGCTACTGCCATGAACTATTTGAAAAAGTTGAGGGCCAGCAAAAATAATGAAACTCTATAACACTCTTTCGCGCAGCCTGGAAGAAGTCCGACCCCAAGAAGAAAATACCCTAAAGCTGTATACCTGCGGCCTGACCGTGTATAGCCAGCCGCACATCGGTAACTGGGTTGCGTACATTTACTGGGACATCCTGGTGCGGGCGCTCCGTGCAAGCGGCTACAAGGTAACGCGCGTCCAAAATATTACCGATGTCGGACACCTCACCAGTGACGAAGATGCCGGTGAAGATAAAATGCTTAAGGGGGCGCTGCGCGAAGGTCTGAGCGCTTGGCAAGTGGCAGAAAAATACATGCATATCGCAGACACCGAGGCTTACACCGAACTCGGCCTCGTTCGGCCGGATCACATGCCGCGTGCCACCCAATACATTCCGCAGCAAATCGCATTCGTTACAGAGCTCGAAAAAAAAGGCTTTACCTACACCATTCAAGATGGGGTTTATTTTGACACGAGTAAACTCAAAGACTATGGCAAGCTAGCACGACTCGACATCGATGGCCTCCAGTTTGGCGCTCGCGTCGCCGACACCGGAAAAAAGAATCCCACCGACTTTGCGCTCTGGAAATTCTCGCCGGCCGGCGAAAAACGCGACATGGAATGGGATAGTCCGTGGGGCAAAGGGTTTCCGGGGTGGCATCTAGAATGTTCAGTTATGGCTCGAGAGCTGCTGGGCGACACTATCGACATACACACTGGTGGCATTGACCATATCCCGGTGCACCACACCAATGAAATTGCCCAGTCCGAAGCACTCACCGGAAAAGTATTTGCGCACACCTGGGTTCACGCCAACCATCTTAAGGTAGACGGAACAAAAATCAGCAAATCCCTCGGCAACGGCTACACGCTTAGCGATGTCTTAGAAAGAGGCTTTACGGCCGACGCCTTTAAGATACTGGTATTATCTAAACACTACAGAACCGAAGGTAACTTCACCTGGGAAATTCTGGAGGCGGCAGCTCAAAGGCTCAAAGGTTTTGAAGCTTTTGCCGACCTCAAGTATCAGGACAGCCCCGATGCAGGCACGCTTGGTAAGGACTATTTCGCCCAGCAATACCAGCGATTGCTGGATGCCGTATGTGATGACCTAAAGACTCCTGAGGCACTCGCTATCATTAATGACACCATCGATCATATAGAGCGGCATGGGGGAGGTGTGCATACTATGCATGTTGACGATATGCAGACTTTTCTGACCAAGATAGATAATTTGCTTGGGTTGCATTTGAGCCAACGCAGCGATATCTCGGCTGCAGAAAAAGATCTGATCAAAGAACGTATGCGAGCACGGCAGGATAAAAACTGGCAGGAATCCGACAGACTCCGAACCGAACTAGAAAAGAAAAGAATCGGTATTCGCGACACCGTGCACGGAACAACGTGGTATCGCTTATAACAAGCGTTTTTCGCGCTGAGGTTTAAACCTGGAAGAGTTTTTTCAGGAGTGTGCCGCCGGTCCGGGAGCGGGTGCCGTATGCGCATCACTAGAACTTAAGATGTTTTTTCTGTTCAAGTAATCTACCAGCAGGATCCGAATACAGCCTGCCACCGGTATAGCAACAAGACCGCCAACCAATCCGTTGAAGCTTACACCAATAATGACTGAGGTAAACACCAGTAGGGGCGACATGTCGGTGGAGTTTGCCTGGATACGCGGCTGAATTGCATAATTTTCGATCTGTTGATACAAAATGTAAATACTAAGGACAATAAGCGCTGTACCCGGCGAGTTAAAGAGGGCAACCGTAGAAACTATCAAAGCGCCGATAGTGTGTCCAACCAGCGGAATGAGTCCGCAGATAAATATAATTACCATCAAAGCAACCGGGTAACTTACATCGAGCAAGAAGAGGGGAACCACTATAACCAGAGCCGCTATCGCAGCTAATAACACTTGACCGTTGACGTAGCCTTTAACCACTTTATACATATCGCGCGCCAGCTTTTCTGCGTGCGGTTCTTTATCGTCCGGCATAAGCCGCCGAGCAAACGCTATCCAACGCGGCCCCTCGATTAGCATCATGAAAGTCAGCACCAAAACTGTTAGGCTGGAGAATATGCTGCTACCAACTCGGGTTACGGTCGATACGGCGGAGCCACTTAAGTTTTTGAGCCGGCTCGAAAGCTGTGAAGAAAGTTTATCGACTTGATCTTCCAGCTTATACTTCCTTACAAAACTACCCGTAGAAGAATTCTCATCGCGCAGCTGTTCAATAAGCGCCGGAGCCTCATTCAAAAAACTGCTCGTCTGCTTAACTAACGGCGGGACAATACTGGCAATAAATCCGATCAATAAAGAGATGATAATAAAAAACGATAATGCTGTTGCGAGCGTACGGCTGCCTCTCCGCTTCCCAGGGATAGCTTGGGCAAGCGCGTGCACCGGTGCATTGAGCGCCAAGCTCAAGAAAAAGGCAATAAACAACAAGGTAAGCGCATGCGAAGCCTGCTTTATAGCCAACAGACCCAGAAACGAAAAGGTAATTAAACCTACAATTCGGAGAATAGTACGGTTAGAAATAGTTACACGAACAGTCTGAGTTGCTTTTGGATCTTTTGATATTAACGCCATGTAAGCATTATTGCATGTTCACTCGCTCATGCAAACAGCGTTTATATATTGAAACCACTTGTTCGCCAACAACCGCTATGTCATATTGCTGCACCGCTTCTTCTTGCCATGCGTGCATCTTATCGCGGAGCGAATTGTCTTCTACGAATAACCGAAGCTGCTCAGAAAAGGCATTGGTATCTTTAGGGTCGAACAGCAAATACGGCTGCTGACCCAGCACACTTCGGTAGCCAGGATTATTACCGCCGAGTACCACGCCCGCACCGGCCGCCATTGCTTCAACCAAGACAATACCAAACGACTCACCGCTTATAGACGGGAATACAGCTATATCGGCACTGGCTAAAAAGTTAGCTTTTTCGGCTTCGCTTACATAACCGGCAAAATGCACCTCGCGGTTCCCGTGAACCATCTGTTTTGCCTTCGCTTTGAGCGGGCCCTTGCCGCCAATCAGCAGTCTGGTCCTTGATGCTACCACGTCATCCAGGTTGTTATATGCCTTAATTAGTTCTAGTACACCCTTTCTTTCTACCAAACGCCCCAAGAAAACAATATTGAGTTTGTTTTTTCCGTATTCTTTTAGCCGTTTCCCGCTTCGGAAGTCACTCATAACAATAGGATTTGGGACATATTCTGCGTTTATGCCGTATGCTTTCCGCGCAAAGTGGATTGCGGGCTCAGAAACTGCCATGATGGCATCAAAACGGTGCAAACTACGCCCAAGCAGCACTCTCAGCGCCTGGTTCGAATAGCCATGGAGCCGCGAGGCGGGCAAAATATGAAAAGTTCCGATAACTGCAGTTTTTGGACCGGCATATTTTATTACCTGTTTGGCCAAAAAAGGGCTATACGGCAGCATAATATGAAGCACGTCGAACTGTTCATGCTCTAAGAGTTTTTTGATAGCTTTTCGGCTTGCCGGCAGTGGAGTACGAACGGTGTTTTTGTTGTAACGCAAGTTCACAAAACGGCCAAGGCTGTGCACGTTGGGCAAATCCTTACGGGAAGTATCGGCGACTAAATAATGAACTACATGACCTTCGCTGCGAAGCCATGTCCCGAGAGTAATAACCGCCTGTTGCACGCCATCCGGTTTATCGAGTGTGTCGTCGAGAACTAGGCCAATTTTCACCACATACCTCTCTTTTTTTATGAATGCTTTGCTTTTGCGGCTTTTTCGTACACCGCGACATACTGGTCTATAACCCGTTTGAAGTCGTACTGCTTAATCTCTTCCTTAGCCCAAGCCAGCCATAACTTTCGCATGTCTTGATCATACAGAAGCAGCTCCAGCCGGCGGGCAAATTCTTCAGTGTCTTTGACGTTAACCAAAGACAGCAGCCCCCGGTCCTTCATCACACACGCATAGCCCGGGTTATCGCCGGCCACAGTCGGAACACCGGCAGCCATAGCTTCGATCAATACGATGCCAAAGCTCTCGCCGTAAATGGCGGGCGAGCAGAACAGAGCAGCCTCATGAAGCAGCCGCAGTTTTGTGTCCTCGTCTACATTGCCCAAAAAAGTGACCCGCGGAATATCATTGTCTTCGACGTACATTTCCATTTTTTCGCGTTCCGATCCATCGCCTGCCAGAATAAGTTCAGCATTTTGATCCCGTTCTGCCAGCAAAGAAAAAGCTGCCAGCAAATACTTTACGCCTTTTCTTTTTTCGAGCCGTCCGACATACAAAATTTTGTTTTTAGATCGCTCCACACCGGCCGGCGCCGTTGCATAATGGGGTATGTCTACATAGTTAGGCACAATTTCGACCGGCAGCTCTGCCCATTCACGCACAAAACGCGCCGCACTATCCGATACTGCTGTCATTGCCGCTAAATTTTTGAAGATGGATTTCGCGTAAGGTATGCGCAGCAATTCTATGGTTTTACCCACTGCCGTTTCCGGAATAGTTGCGTGAAAGGTCGCCACAATAGGGCAGGTAGCATGAGCCGCAATCTGAGCACCCAAAACTGGTATTTCCGGTTCGTGTACGTTGAGCACATCAAAATGCTCGGCCTCCAGCATGCTTTCGATCATGCTCGGTTCCAGGGTTATGCCAAATTCATTGGTCGTGTTGAGCGGCGTGTTCCACTTGGCCGACTGACCTACAAATATTACTCGTTCGGGCACTTCACCCTTATAACTACGCGGCCTAGGAGTAATGATGCGTACATCATGTCCGCGCTCTGTCAGCTCTGCGTCCAGGAGTTGAATCAGTTTTTGGACGGCGCCATGCCGAAAAAAATCATACGGGCATACAAGTCCGATCTTCATACACCTATCCTACCATGATTCGCTAAAAGCTTAAAACCAGGCGGGCCAACAAACATAACCTCAGGCAAGCCTAAGACTTGAGCTTCTTGCGCAACAGCTTATGAATCTTTTCAGGCACCAGAACCGCCGACTCTTCTTTACCGGCAATGACGTTCGGCATGTGACCGTCAAGCGGGATAATAATCGAGTTTACCTTTGTAAAGATTCGCTTCATGTTTTTTTCTACGAGATCGTTATCAAAATAAATATCCGCCTTTGTATGGATATGCCAGACCGGCAGATTAACTTTGCCCTTGCAGTTATTTAGTTTTAAGAAACTGACCGTTGTAGCCCAATGCGTACGTATGTCGTTCAGCCGCCATAAGTGAATTTCGTATTCGGTAAGCAATTTTCGATCTTCGTCGTCTAGGTTTTTAAATTTGTGCTTTGCATTATGGGTACGGCTATAGAATGTTCTCAGCACCATCGGATGCAGGATAACGCTGCGGAAAAAAGCTGCCCGAAGACGATGCGTAAAGAAGCTTGACCCCATGATGTACATCCGGTAACGGGTGCGCGTAAAGGTAAATTCGTCTTTATGCGTAAAACCAACCACACTAATAAGCATATCTACTCGCTCGGCAATGTCCGGATAGCGCTCCAGCATACGAGTAACAGCCACAAAGCCATACGACACACCGATTATAGAAAACCGCTGATTTTTCTTGTATCGAAGCTTCACAATTGATGCAAGATAGTCGGCCATTGTGTCAAGATCCGGCTTCTCACCAATCGTATATAAACTATCCATACCGCCAAAGCCAGGTAGATCCGGCATGGTGATGCCAATATCGTCGTTTATAACCTGCGCAAAACTGTACAGTCGCTCGAGCGAAGAGTGGTGCCCGTAGATCACGAGAGCTTCACGCTTAGTACCGGCAGGCGGCGGCATACGAAGCATGCGCCCTTTTAAGCCGTTCATATTTAGCGGAACAATATATTGTGCCGGTATTTCGATTTTTTTAGATGACATTTGCTATATCGTAGTACGTAACGCAAAAGATGACAAGGCAGGACTATTGTGTTTGAGTCATACACGGTCTCTTTGCAAGAAGAGGGTTCTTCTCTTGACTCCGAAGATTCATTATGCTAAAGTTAAAATAATTGTTTTGAAATGAATCCGGGTGTTTTTTGATGGTTAGTATTAGTACTCGCTGTTCATTACCGAGCAATCACGAGAGTACTATTATTTAACCTACTTTATAGAGAAGGGTTCAGACCTAAAGTTATGTATACACCAAGCCAGAGACGCCGCCTTAACCGCGGTACTTTTTCAGCAAACAAAAACAACGGCCGCCGTAAAGGCTTTGCCAAACAAAATATACATCCCAGCCGCTTCGTTAAGCCGGCTCGCATCATAGAAGAAGAAACCTATACCCCAGCCCATTCGTTTGGGGACTTTCCGATGCATGATCTCCTAAAAAAGAACGTGGCCGCCAAAGGCTACCAATCTCCTTCGCCAATCCAAGATAAAGCAATTCCGCATAGTCTTGCAGGCAAAGACGTACTAGGCATCGCCAATACCGGCACGGGCAAAACCGCAGCGTTCGCATTGCCACTTTTGAGCCGCATTCTGGAAACTCCAGGCAGCCGAGCGCTTATTATTGCACCCACTCGGGAACTTGCGGAACAGATTGAAGTCGAATGTCGTTCGTTTGCGCGCGGCAGCGGCTTGTTTGGCGTGCTTTTGATCGGCGGCGCCAGCATGACCAACCAGCTTCGGGACCTCAAAAAGCGCCCGGAAGTAGTAATCGGCACCCCGGGCCGTATTAAAGACCATGTCGAAAGGGGCACGCTCGACCTCAGTACCTTTAACATGGTGGTGCTCGACGAGGTTGACCGTATGGTTGATATGGGCTTTATTGCCGATATACGCTACCTGCTGGGCGGTATTCCGTCCGAGCGTCAGTCTCTTTTCTTTTCGGCGACCATTGAGCCAAAGGTGTCCCAGTTAATTCATACGTTTCTAAACGATCCGATTACCATTTCTGTGCGTACCGGCGAAACCAGCGACAATGTCGAACAAGACGTTATATATTACAGTGGACGAGAGGACCGAATAGACAAACTGCATACGGTACTCAACCAGGCAAAAGACGGCAAAGTACTTATCTTCGACGAAACAAAGTTCGGAGTCGAACGCTTAGGCAACGAACTCGTTGCACGCGGCTTCAAAGCAGATGCTCTGCATGGCGGAAAAACCCAAGGCCAGCGTCAGCGCGCACTTCGGCGTTTTCGAGCTAATGAAGTAACCATTCTCGTCGCAACCGACGTTGCGGCACGCGGCATTGACGTTGCGGACATTACACATGTCATAAACTATGCTACACCAAACAGTTACGAAGATTACGTGCACCGCATCGGACGCGCCGGCCGTGCCGGACGCACTGGTAACGCGCTTACTTTTGTGTCGAGATAGCGTAACGAATCGTATATCGTATTTAGTATTTCGTATTCTGTAATCTATTGTCTAAATTCTGTACTCTAAGCGTCTAATTCCCAGTTCCTATACCTAACCATATGCATTATACTTAAGATCAAGTATGAGCGAACGGAAAGAGGGTGGGTTTACTTTGGTAGAGTTGCTGATCGGCATGCTCCTCCTTGGTATGATTGCCATTAGTGCTTTTACCCTATTTTCGACCCTTATCCGCAGCACCGTGATCATAAAAAGAAAGGCTATTGCGTCAACGCTCGCCACCACTCAGATGGAGTATTTGCGGTCGCTGCCATATAACTCGCTGGCAATAGCTGGCGGCCCGATTTATTCCACCTCTTATCTGCCGGCAACAAAAACGACTGTGCTCAATAACATCACCTACACCACGACCACCACGGTAGAATACGTAGATGACGCGTACGATGGCTGCGGATCTTACCCGACACAAGCGCTCAAACAAACCTACTGCCGCAACTATCCGCCGCCTAGCGGGGCGCCCGCCACCGACACCAATCCTCAGGACTATAAAATTGCCCACGTCAAAGTGACCGACCAAAACAGCTTAATTTTAGCCGAGGTCGACTCACAAATTTCGGCGCGCGTTGCAGAGACCGCCAGCACCACCGGCGCCCTGTTTGTAAAAATTTTGGACCAAAACGGCAATCCTTTGTCCGGCGCAACCGCCCAGGTAAGCAACACTACAACGACGCCGGTCATTAACTTGAGCGACACCACCGACAGCAATGGAGTAGCCATTTTTTACGGGCTCCCGCCGGACACCACCGGCTATGACTACGTAGTAACCGGCACTAAAGCTAACTACTCAACACTGTTTACGATAGCCCCGAGCGGCTCGCTCGTTCCCACCTATCAAAGCCAGCGAATCCTGACTCAAGCCTCTTCCTTTGTGACGCTGACCCTAAAGCAACAGGGAACAAATAGCCTCGTGATTGAGGCAACCGACACCGGCGGCAGCCCCATCAACAACCTAAAGGTGTATGTGAAAGGCGGCTATAAAAAATACACTGCAACGAGTGATACCACGTACTATTTCGACAACATGACTCCCGCAGACACCCGTCCCACTACCGACTCAAGCGGACTTGCCGCCCTTACTAACCTAGTACCGGGTAACTATATATTCTGCAGCGAAACAGCCGGCACGAACTGCCGCGTTGGCAATACTAACTACTACGTGGCTGCAGTGCTGCCATACAGCGGCACCAACTCATTCAACCCACTTGCGGTTCCTTCGTATGATGCAACCGATCCTCCAGCCACTACCTATACCTATAACGGGTCCGAATACTTACAAAAAGTGCGCCTCATCATGACGACAAGCAGCTCATTCCCGCGGGTATATACGCTCGCACCAGAAGACGTAAGTCTTGCGACCAGCAACCTTAATGCCTTCGCGTTTCAGATTACCGGCGCTAACTTGCCGTGCAGCAGCAATCCGGCCAGCTGCGGCACTACCATAAGGTTCAGACAAGGGGCAAACACCTATAATGTTAGCTGCACAGGGAATGCGAGCGGCGCCACCCTAAACTGCAGCGCTAATTTGAACGGTGTTTCACTCGGACTTACGCAGTTAGTGGTAACGGTGGGCAGCAATACCCTCACCATTCCGGCCGGTTCAATGCTGGGAGGTCTCAATGTCGGCTCGTAATTATTCACAAAAAGGTTTTACGCTCATAGAACTCGTGATCGGACTGTTTATTATTAGTATTATTTCGACCGCGTTCTTCACGTTCTTTAACACTTCTATAAGTCAGTACCTGTCTCTTCACCGTGACAGTATGGCGTTTGGCGACCTTGCCACTCAGACACAACGAGTCGCAAATGTAGTGCGCAGTCTAACCGACATAACGCAAGCAGAAAATAACGAACTCACTATGTATGCTTACTTTGCGCCAAATGATACATACGTATCTTTAGTGCATTATTACTTAACAAACAGCAACACCAAAATGGTTGCAGACGTTACGCGTATGACTTCAAACCCACCTATTGGTACACCGATTGCAGCTTCTTTAAAGAACTTCAAAATCATCGATAACTTTTATCTTGCAAGCAATCTTAATACGTTTAATTATTACGATGGGGGAGGCAACTTGCTTACACCGCCCATAGCCGACCTTCATACCATCAAAACAATCAGGATTAAACTTGCCGTGCCGTCTAAGTCGCCTGTTGCTACCAGCAACACAACAATGACTGTTGATGTTTCGCTGCGAAACAGAAAGACAAACCTATGATAGATTTCTTTAAACGAGCAAGGGGACATAAAGCAACTTACAATCTGCCCGCTATGCGCTCCTCAAAGACACTCGAGCCACAGAACGGCTTTATCATTCCGGCCATACTAAGTCTTATGGTTGCACTGTCCATAATCACCGGTTCGGTCGTGATATTGATCGACAGCAACTTTTCGCTGGTTAATCGAAATATTAAAAGTCAGGAAGCCTTCAATATTGCCGAGGCCGGTATTAACTATTATTTATGGCACTTAAGCCATAACGCTACCGACTACCGCGACGGGCAAAGCACTCCGGTAAATCCCGACGCGATACTTGGTTACGGACCATACACCCACAATTATATGAATAGCAATGCCACGATATCGGGAACCTTCAAGCTATACATAAAACCACAGTCAGCCACATCGAGTATTGTTTCCGTGCGCTCGACCGGTACTGCAAACGGCTACAATGCGTCGCGCACTATCGAAGCTCAGATCGGCGCGCCGGCATTTTCTAGTTACGCCATTGTTTCCGACTCGGCATTATGGTTTGGCAGCAATGAAGAGGCAGATGGACCAGTCCATTCAAACCAGGGCATACGCATGGACGGCGCAAGCAACTCGGACATAACCAGTGCGAACGCCACCTATATTCCTTCGAGCGCCATTGGTGGGAACGGCAGCACCAGTCACCCTGGGGTCTGGTGTGATACGAGCGTCGTATCGCCCGTCAACTGCAGCACACGCCCAAAGACCGATTGGCGCTATCCCGTGCCTGCAGTCGACTTTAACCAAATCAGCGGAACGCTCTGCACCATCAAGAAGCTTGCTTTTGCCGCCGATGCCGCCACCAGCGCACTTGCAAATCAGGCCAATGCCTGCTCACAAACGCCCACTACGCGGACAGCTGCATATTTGCCACAGCGCAGTTCAAGCGCAAATACCTCGCGCGGATATCTGATCGAGCTTAATAATAACGGCACATATAATCTTTCAACGGTAAACAACGAAAACGATACGCAGTCATCCTACAGTACAGCCCTAAACACTCAGTCGGTCGCTAATAATATTGCTATTCCGGCAAGCGGCGTTATATTTACAGAAGATAACGTCTGGGTACGCACAACTTCTACGTTTACCGGTCGCCTTACGATTGCTTCCGGTAGACTGGCAACCACCGTCGAAACAAATATAAATATTGCGGACGACATCGTATACACCAGCAAAAACGGCACCGATGCTATTGGTTTAATAGCCGAAAATTCTATAATTCTTTCGCCGTATGCTGCACCGTCAAGCGGTAATTTTACATTGGAAGTGAACGCAGCAGTAATTGCCCAAAACGGCGATGTAGTATTCCCATCTAACTACAGCTTTAGTAACGGTACTTGTACAAAAGGATACGTAAATCCGAATCAAAAACTTTATTTTTACGGCTCTATTGCGGTACGCCAAACCTGGACATGGTCGTGGCAGTGGTCAAGCAGCTGCGGCAACAATACATACGATTCAGTATCAGGAAAGTATATTTCCGGCTTTAAGTACAACACCACAAAGTATGACTACAATCTAATGTATAATCCACCGCCCAGCTTCCCTATAACCAGCAGTTACAACACGCTCTCGTGGCGGGAAGTACTCGTTGCGCCCTAGGCTATCAGTCTAATAGTCGGGTCAAGATTCACTTCAATAAACTCTATTTCAAAGTCAGACAGTACTACGCGCCGGTGGTCTTTCTGGCGCACAGATCGTTTTTTAAATTCTGGTTTTTTTGAAAAGCTACGGCTCATTGGTTTTTACTCCACCTTATTCGTAGTTAGATGTTAAATTCGGCAAATTTTTTATCAAGAAAGCGATGAATCTTTATTTCTAGATCGTGACTATTTAACATTGTTGGCATAACCACCTCCCTTTTTTTAATCTACCTTTTCTTATTGAACACTCTCATAGTATCGTTCTTATGATTATCCGGCTGTAAGGACATAAACATGGCGAAAGCGAGATTTTTCACAAAGTAGTCTATACTATACATATGGAAGGTTTTACTTTACCGGGAGCTATTGTTCGTCATTACGGCAAGTCCAGCATTGTTGTCTATCAGGGTGAAATTCCACGCGATGGTTTTTATGTAGAAAAGGGAATTATTAGGGTATATCAAATCGGCAGTACGGGCGAAAGCCGTACGATAACGTTTTGCCGACCCGGTGACATTTTCCCGGTCGCGTGGTTAGCCGGTTCGGCAACGCCCGCAATTTACTACTACGAAGCATTTGAAGATGTAGATCTTATGCAGGTAACCCGCGACGCGTGGACCGAGGCTCTTACGAACAAAGAAATACACGAACAATTTACAAAATATGTTATCCAAAACTATCAGAACGCCCTCGTGCGCATAGCCGCCCTAGAGCAAGCAAAAGCACGCGAAAAGATTGCATACACCCTTTTTTACTTAATGCTGCGCCATGGGCGCGAAATAGTCCCTGGCGTCTTTCGGCTGGATATTCGCTTAAAACACCAAGACATAGCCGAACTAGTGGGTCTGACACGCGAAACCACCGCCATAGAAGTACATGCGCTTCAGAAAGAAAAAGTTTTGTCCTATCAGAATCAACGCTATCTCATCAAAAAAGAAAAGCTGCTGGTTCAGCTTAACGAAGACAGTCTTCGTCACCTCGAACTCTAAACGTTTATTTCAGGCACTAAGCTGCGCGTCTATCATTTTGGTAAGTTCCGATGGAGACGCCCAAGACTTCAGCATATATTTCGTGGCTCCGAGCGCAAACGCTTCGTCTATTTCTTTTTGCATATCTAAGTTACTAAATATGATCACTTTTACTTTTGGATGATTCTCGGCAATATTGTATTTTTTTAAGAATTCGATCCCGCCTATATGCGGCATACGTAAGTCAAGCAGTATAAGATCGGGTTCAAACGTTTCGCAGATCTTCAAAGCTTCCGCACCATCAAGTGCGCTTTCGACCGTATGGCCAGCCCGTTTTAAAATGAGTACGTACGCATCATTAAGGGCTTTTTCGTCTTCTGCGATGAGTATTTTTGCCATGGTTTCCTAACTTTTCCGAGCTTTCATATGTACTCTATAGTATACACTCATAAGCGAGCTGTAATATTTCTTACATTTACTCCTTATGTTTCTTCGGTAAGGTGACGGTAAAGGTAGAGCCTTTTTTAGGCAAAGACACAAACGTTATATCGCCCCCATGCAGTAAGGCAAGCTGCTTTGCCAAATAGAGACCTATGCCGCTTCCGGCAATCTGACGCGTCAATTCATTAGGGATACGACTAAACTTTTTAAAAACATCGATATGATTTTTTTCGTCGATACCGACTCCATGATCTACAAAATCTACCACCGCTATACCGCCCACAGATCGTAAGACAATCTTGATACGCTTATTCGGATACGAATATTTTGAAGCGTTAGAAAGAAGATTTTCAAATATCATCCTGACATAGCGCGGATCAACTTCTGCACTTAGACCTCTTTTTGGCTTACTCAAAGAAACCTGCTGACCACGCTCTTTAATGGATGCCTTTTGATCGCGTATAACCGACTCCAGAAGTTCGTCGATACGCACCGGTTCCGGATGCAAAGTAGTTTGTCCGGCATCAACGCGGGCAACATACAAAAGGTCGTCAACAATAGTAAGCTGCCGTTCGTTACTTTCGTACGCCATCTGAAGGAGCTTTTTTTGGTCTTTGCTGACATTGCCGGCAAAGCCATCGCGCACCATAGATATGTACTGCTTTACGGCAGTTGCCGGTGTACGCAACTGATGAGACGCAAGGGACAGCAGCTCGTCTTTAGCCTCCTCGAGTCTTCTTTGTTCGTTATATGCAAGCGCCCGCGTCCGCCGTTGAATTAATAAATAGATAATTGCGGCGAGCGTTGTGGCGAATACACCCCCGCCCACGAGCACCCCGGTTGGTCGTGTCCGAATAGAGTAGGGCACAATTCCTTCTTTGGTAAGATAGCGAACCACCCATGTCCTCCCGTAAAGCCGGAGCTCTTTTTGTAGCGATGACTCGTAGCTCATGACAGAATCATGGGGGACACTTTCGTAGACCAGCGTCTGATCTTCGACTCGGCTATCGTGGATAGTGAAGGCAAAGTCCGGCTCAGTCGGCGAAAACAAACTAGTAAATATCGATTTTGTTTCAAATGGTGCATAAAAGTAGCCGGTGAGCGCCTCAAGCCGCTGCGTGTCGGTTTCGGTCGGCATACCCGTTTTATAAAGCGGCATATAGAGTAAAAAGCCGTCTCTCGTATTTTCTTTGCCCGACTGAATAAGGCTAACTAAATCCGAGAGAGTGGGTTCACCCGTCCGGGCAGCAAGCAGCATAGCCGAACGACGCGTGGCATCGGAGTACATATCAAAGCCAAGAGCCGGCGAATTACGATCGGTTGTCACTTGGTTACCGGTTGGTACAATATAGGTAATCGGCGCATATTCAGTCCGCTCGCCTTCAGGGTAAA
Source organism: uncultured Candidatus Saccharibacteria bacterium (assembly GCA_964431415.1). Lineage (GTDB taxonomy): Bacteria > Patescibacteriota > Saccharimonadia > Saccharimonadales > JACDBH01 > CAYSJS01. The sequence goes on from CAYSJS010000001.1 coordinate 98,266, forward strand.
TCGTGTAGCTATCTAAACTTTCACTGCGAATAGACTGCTGGAAGCCTTCTTTGTCCGGCCCAGACACGAGCTTGACATACCCAACACCTCTGATTCCCGGATACCTTTTTGTAAGCTGCAGCGACTGCACAAACGTCTTCCACTCATCGCGCGTCACTGCGTCGGAACTCATAAATAAACCGTTAGCCGCCCGGAGCGCGTCCTCATAAATACTAAAGCGCTGCAAAATACTGCTTTCTATAAACGAAGCGTTTTGGCTAACCGTTGTGCTCAGCTGAGTTTTTATATCCTGCCGAGCGGTACGCCAGCTAACCACAATAATCATCATGAGCGCCAAAAACACCAGCAAGGCCGGCAGCAATGGCCGAACATACTCTTCGCGTTTTGTATTATCTTCTGGGGAATTAATTATAAACATAGGTTATCTTTAGGTGGGTCGCTTTAAAGGTGAAGATAGCAGCCACAGGTAAAACGCGCTGTAAGGTATATTACACTCAGGAAGATTTTGAAGGGGTTTTCTTGCCGGCGCGGCGCGCTTCAGAAATACCAATTGCCACCGCTTGTTTTCGATCTTTAACTACTTTGCCGCTTCTACCGCTTTTGAGCTCTCCTTCTTTAAACTCTTCCATAACATCGTGTATTTTGTCCTGAGCCGCTTTGGAATACTTCGCCATACCTTTTTCCTTTACTTTTTAGGCTGGGGGTTTTAATCGTTGCCATCGTTTTCTTCTTCTGTGACTACATCACTCAGCTTATCGTCATCGTCAGCCACCGCATCGGTATCGTCTTGCATATCACTAATGAGCTCATCCGCCTCTTCTTCAGAAATTTCGTCGCGGCGTATACCTCTTTCGCTCAGCAAACGGTCGCGCTCCAGCATCTCTTCGTCACTTCTCGTATCATCGTCCGTGTATGTTCCGTCCATCCGATATTCTCCTTTTTTATTACTTGATACCAATATAATTATAGAACCGCTTGCCAAGGGACCGCTACGAGAAATGTTACAGACGATTCTAGTATATATACCCGACTATTGTTATGCTTAAGGTAAGGGAACTATCTAGCATATGTGGCGCATACATAAAAGCCGTACGATTCGTAAAAAGACATTGGCGTTTCTTTTACTGTGCGTGCTGACCAGCGGTCTGGGTCTTTATTCTTACCGCTCTTTTGCGATGCCGCTGCCGCTCGCTTCAGTATCGACCTATACCACTTCGGCAAAAAGTTCGGAGCTGGTGCCATTACCATGGCCCGAAAAAGGTCAGGCGGCAATTGGCAGCTTGGCCGAGGGAGTGTTGGCACGTTCTAGCACCGACCAAAATCCGCAGCCAATTGCCAGTATTGCAAAGATACTTACTGCACTTGCCGTACTCGATAAAAAACCACTGGCACTCAATGACGACGGGCCGTCGATTACGCTCGGCCGCCGAGATGTGGATATATATAAAGACTACATAGCAAACGGCGGTTCTGCAGTAAAAGTGGAAGAGAATGAAGTACTGAGTTTAAGACAAATACTTGAAGGCACACTTCTGCCATCGGCAAACAATCTCGCCGACAGCATGGCTATATGGGCGTTTGGTTCACTTGAAAATTACACCGAGTATGCAAACAAACTCGTTAGCTCGTGGGAGCTACACAAAACTACCGTACGTGATGCCAGCGGCTTTTCCGACACCACAACCAGCACAGTAGACGAACTTGTTCGTATAGGCCAAAAAGCAATGAGCAACCCCGTGCTTGCAAACATCGTTCAGAAAAAGGAGGCTACTCTACCTGTAGCCGGCGTAATAACCAATACCAACATCTTACTGGCAAACGGAGCCACGGGTATAAAAACCGGCCACACTGACAAAGCGGGCGCGTGCCTCTTATTTGCGACTAATTATGCGGTTACTGATTCTGCAACTATAACCGTAATCGGGGCAGTGCTCGGCCAATCGGATATGAGCCAAGCATTTGCCGCTTCAGGGTCGATCATAAGCGCCAGCAAAAAGAATTTTGGCGAACAGACCATAGTTGCAAAAGGGGAGAGAGTCGCCAGTTACCGCAGCGCCTGGGGCTCGGTTACAGGAATCGTAGCCAACGAGCCTCTGACATTTGTGGGCTGGAAGGCCAGCAACGTAAAGGTAACCACCGCCATAAAAGAGGCGAGCACGGTAAAAAAGGGCGAAGACAGCGGCGTCGTAAGCATCAGCTTTAACAACAAAACTTCAAGTGTCGCAGTAAGTGCCGAAAACGACCTCGGCAAACCGTCTATATACTTTAGGCTGAGACATGGTCTTTCGTTATAAATATCTGTTACAATTGGGTCAATTATGACCGCACATAGTCCAAAGCTTTCAGTAGTGATACCCATCTTTAACGAATCGGCCGGCTTGGCGCGATTTCACGAAGAGCTTTTAGCGGTTTTAGAGCCGATGTCCATACCGTACGAAGTTTTATACTGCGACGATGGCAGTCATGATAACTCGGGTGATATGGTGAAAAACTGGGCGCAAAACAGGGATTCGATTAAGCTTGTTTCGCTTTCAAGAAATTTTGGCAAAGAAGCGGCGCTTGCCGCCGGACTCGCGCATGCCCGCGGCCAGGCAATACTCATGATTGATGGCGACGGACAGCATCCGGTTGAGCTTATTCCCGACTTTCTTGCTGCGTGGGAGCAGGGGGCACAGGTAGTGGTCGGCCTGCGCCGGTCCAATAGCGGCGAAGGCTACGTAAAACAATATGGCTCAAAATTCTTTTACTACCTGTTTAACAAGTTCGCTTCGGAACCACTTATACCGGGCTCAACCGACTTTAGGCTCATAGACAGAGAGGTACAGCAAGCATTCCTGGAATTAAAAGAAAACGAAAGACTCACCCGCGGACTTATCGACTGGCTTGGCTTTAGGCGGACGTTTATTTCTTTTGATGCGCGTGCCCGCGAGCACGGCAAGGCAGGCTATTCAAATCGCAAGCTTATCGGCCTTGCTGCCAACAGCATTATTTCGCTCACCGTAGCTCCGCTCTATCTATTCGGCTACATCGGCATGGCCATCACGTTCTTTTCGTTTATATTCGGCACAGTCGTGTTCTTGGAGCAAATCCTACTTAATGATCCGCTATCGTGGGATTTTACCGGTACGGCATTACTCGGCATCATGACCGTCTTTTTGGTCGGCATTGTACTGCTTTCACAGGGAATCTTAGCGATTTATATATCTCATATTCATGCCGAAACAAAACAGCGTCCACTCTATGTCGTGGATTACTCGCATTCTGCCGGCATTAATGAGAAACGTTAACGATGTTTAGCCGCTTAAGAAAAGTCAACCCGACCATTAGGCGTTATGTCGTAGTGGGCGTGCTCGTATATTTTTTTGAGATAGCGGTCCTTATTCTTGCGCAACAGCTTGGAGCCAGCGCTTTAGTGGCGGTAACGTTTAGTTTCTGGCTCGGTCTCGTGGTCTCCTTTCTGCTGCAGAAGTTAGTAACATTCAAAGATAAGCGCCTACATAGAAAAATCGTCCTCGTCCAGTTCCTGGCTGCCTGCGCCTTGGTTCTTTGGAACTTCTTATTTACGCTGTTGGTAACAAAAATCCTTGAAAGCGTTATACCCGCGGCCCTAACCCGAACACTCGCTTTAGGTGTCACCACTATATGGAACTTTTACTTATATAAAACACGCATTTTTAAACAACCGCCGCTAGATCCGCTTGTTTCCTGAGAGCTTTTCGGTAATACTTATACGTAAGCGATATGACTGTTCTTAAAAAATACAGAAAATTAGTCAAAACACTGCGGCACTATAGAACGCAGCACCTCAAAAAACATATCCAGACCGTTCGTTTTGCAGAACAGTATCTAAGATTCTCTCTTTTCATCTTAATTGCGAGCACCGTCCTGTGGTCCCTCGTAAGTGCCTCCATACACATGACCAACGCGGATCAGCTGGTGAGCCCGTACATGTTCGACTCGGTAGCAGTATTTAAAAACGCTACTTTTCCCGGTCAGCACACGTTTCTATTTAAATGGCCGGTTTTTTGGTTGGTCCATGCGCTTGACTCGACCACATTCGCTTACACATTTTTTACTGTTATCTTAAGCCTTGCGACCGTAGGCGCGTTTGCGTATTTGCTATCTAAAATCGAAAAAAGACCACTCGTGTTAGGCACTCTTATCCTTGCCTTAAGCGGAACACTCCTGCTCGTTCCCGCCCAGGCCGCTCCTGGTATGCTTTTGCCGGTAAACTTTGGAATGATCACAAACCGTAACGTCGAATACATTTTACTGTTCGCCGGAGTGATCGCAATTTTAAAAAGCACAAAGATAAAAAGTCGTTTATTCGTAAGTACTACAGTTATTCTCGCACTCCTCACAGCCAGCGATCGGCTGTTTCTTTCTATATCCGTAGCCGGAGCAGGTATCGGCCTTACGGCGGTGACGCTTGCCAAAAAATGGCGTTATTCGAGCGCTATGGCGCGTTTCACATTAAGCAGTATAGCCGGCGGCATTTTGGGCAGTGGCATCTTGTTTTTGATTGACTCGCTGCATATAACCTCTATCGCCCAGCAAACGACCGCGACGTACAGCATAAACCACTCAGCACACACCTTAGTGCTGAACCTCTTTTATGCATGCAGCGGTATACTTACAAACTTTGGCGCAAACCTTGCCGTGCACACAACTACCATTTCACAAATGCCGCGTGAGGCCCTTCGCACTTTGTTTTCTTTTGGCGGCCCCTTAAGTGTTCTTAATCTCGCCGTCTTTTTAGTAGCACTGCTCGCAAGCATCAAATTATTTGCCCATATCTTAAGGCGTAAAACGACCGGCTTTTCACTTACGTATGCGGTATTTATCGGATCGTTTTGCGTTGCGCTCGCCGCTCTAGCAGCTTTTGTGCTTACCGATCACTATGCAGCAGGTGATTCGCGGTACTTGACGGTCTTTTTATTTGCTTTATTCATCGGACTAACCGCATACCTCCGTGATCGCCACTTAAACCTGGAGCGCTTGGTTTATTTGGGCGGTGCGCTGACGACCGCCATTCTCTTAGCTACTCCTTCGGTTTTTGCAAATGCCCGATTATCAAAACAAGTAATGGCAGAGACTAACCGCCGAAATAGCCTCATTGTCGACGCGCTAAAGAGTCACCACGTGAACATATTGCTCGGCGATTATTGGCGCGTACTACCTATTCGTCAGGCAAGCAGCTCAAAACTGGACGTTATGCCGCTCAGCGACTGCACAACCGCACGCGACGTACTGAGCAGCCTCTCTTGGCAGCCCAACATGCAGCAAGTTAGCTTTGCCTATATACTGACTACCGACAAAGGACTTACCGACTATCCAAGCTGCACACTCGACGACATCACCACCGCATATGGCAAACCGAACGCCAGTATCGTCATAGCTGGCACACAGGACGACCCAAAAGAGCAGCTGCTGTTTTATGATCACGGTGCGCATAAAAGTAGTCCAAAATTAGGCTCAGACACTACTGCAACCTCACCGCTCTCGACCGAAGAACTCCCAAATACTTCATGCAGCAAAAGCACCCGATTCAATATCGTTGCACACGAAGACGATGATTTGCTATTTATGAACCCGAGTATTCAAACTGAGCTAAACCAGGGAACATGCGTTAGGACCATATATCTCACAGCTGGCGACGCCGGCTCTAACCAGTTTTATTGGCTGAGCCGCGAGCAGGGATCGGAAGCCGCCTACAACCACATGATAGGTTATGATGCACTCTGGGTACACCGAACCGTCAAACTTGCGGATAAGCAATATATTACGGTCGCAAACCCAAGAGGCAACCCCCGCGTTTCACTTATATTTTTCCGCTTGCCCGATGGTAACCTGCAAGGCGGAGGTTTTAGCGGTTATGGCTACGAAAGCCTGCAGAAACTCTATGACGGCTCAATTAATTCCATACGTTCCGTATACGGAGACAGCAATTTTACAAAAGAAACGCTTATAGATGCCATCCTGCGGCTTATGCAGCTCTATGGCCCGTCATCGGTCCATACACAAAGTACCTGGAATGAACCACCTTTACACGATCACAGCGACCATATTGCGACAGCACACTTTACCGATGCGGCCTATCAGCATTACATTTCTGGCTCTTCTGCCAAAGCCGAGCTAACTACCCTGAGCCACTACGCCGGCTACTCGGTAAGAAATCTGCCAGAAAATGTGCACGGCGAAGACTTGCACCGAAAAACCGAGTCGTTTCTTCGGTATGCACAGCACGACTCAGGGGTATGTCATTCGCACGACGAATGCGAGCACACCCCAACATACGGCGGCTACTTAAAGCGTCAATACTTAACCGACTAAGATCTTTTTAGGACTTGGTTTCGCTCGTTCCGAAATCCCACTTCCAGTCGCGTATTTCTGGCATATCGATACCATTTTTCTCTATATAGTGGCGATGCTGCAGGAGTTTTTCTTCCATAGCCTGCTTTAGGTATGTGCCTTTCGTGCCTAGCTCCGGCAGGCGGTCAATAACGTCTATTACCAGATGAAAACGGTCAATATTATTCAGAACCGTCATGTCAAAGGCCGTGGTAATGGTACCTTCTTCTTTGTACCCTCGGACATGCAGGTTGCGGTTAGTGCGCCGATACGTCAGCCGATGTATGAGCCAAGGATACCCGTGGAAAGCAAAGATAATGTGTTTGTCTTTGGTAAATAGCGAATCGTAGTCCACGTCGCTCAACCCATGCGGACTCTCCGTTTCCGGCTCCAGCTTCATGAGATCGACTACGTTAACCACCCGCACACGAAGCTCGGGCAGGGCAGCCCGCAATATTGATACTGCCGCGAGCGTCTCTACGGTTGGCACGTCACCGGCACAGGCCATAACAACATCCGGTTCCTTTTCCTGGTCGTTGCTGGCCCATTTCCAGATACTTATGCCTTTCGTGCAATGGTCGATAGCCGCCTCCATACTTAAGAACTGTGGTGCTTCCGGATGCTTGCCGGCGATAACTAAGTTTACATAGTTTTGGCTGCGCAAACAGTGGTCAATAACCGACAGTAAGCTGTTGGCGTCCGGAGGCAAATACACACGTATAATCTCTGACTTTTTGTTAATGACATGATCAATAAAACCCGGATCCTGATGTGTAAAACCATTATGATCTTGACGCCACACGTGCGAGGTCAAAAGATAGTTAAGCGACGCAATATTCTGGCGCCACGGCAGTTCGGAGCACATCTTGATCCACTTGGCATGCTGGGTAAGCATAGAGTCGATAATGCGGATAAACGCTTCATAACTGTGCAGCAGCCCATGGCGACCGGTTAGCAGATAACCCTCCAGCCAGCCTTCGCTTTGGTGCTCGCTTAGCATCGAATCAAGTACCCGGCCATCGCGCGCCAAGAATTCATCGTTTGGCTTAATAGCGGCGTTCCATTGACGAGGTGACGCCTCAAATACAGCCTCAAGCCGGTTAGATACCGTTTCGTCCGGACTAAATATTCGGAAGTTGCGCTGCTCATCATTGAGCTTTATTACGTCCCTTAGGAACGGTGCGAGCGTATGCATACAGCTTGCCTGCACTTCAGTCGGGCGGGGGACATCAATAGCATACTCTCTAAAGTCCGGCATATTCAGCGTGCGGAGCAGTTTGCCGCCATTGGCATGCGGGTTTGCACCCATCCGACGTGTTCCTTTAGGTGCCAGTTCCGCAAGATCAGCGTTAAGCGTCCCATTTTCGTCAAACAGTTCTTCGGGACGGTAACTACGCAGCCAGTCTTCTAGCTGTTCAAGATGCTCTTTTGGTGAAGTTGCTGAAATAGAAAGCGGAACTTGATGCGACCGGAAAGAACCTTCATTAGGCATGCCATCAATAACTTTTGGACCAGTCCAGCCTTTCGGCGAGTTAAATATGATCATCGGCCAGCGTGGACGCTCATAATTTTTGCTGCGAGCCGCTTTCTTCTTTATGTCTTTGATATCTTTCATGGCTTGGTCAAGCGTTGCAGCCATTAACTGGTGCATCTTTTCAGGATCCGACCCCTCTACAAAGTACGGCTTCCAGCCATAGCCCTTAAATAATTGTTCTTGTTCCTTTCTGGTAATGCGCGCAAGCACAGTCGGGTTGGAGATCTTGTAACTATTTAAGTGCAGTATAGGGAGCACCGTTCCGTCCGTTAGTGGATTTAAAAACTTGTTGGAATGCCACGCGGTCGCAAGCGGACCGGTCTCTGCTTCACCGTCCCCAACTACACAGGCAACTACTAAATCCGGGTTATCAAACGCCGCTCCAAAAGCATGGCTCAGCGAGTACCCAAGTTCGCCGCCTTCATGAATCGAACCCGGCGTCTGCGGAGAAACGTGGCTGGATATACCGCCAGGGAAGGAAAACTGCCGAAACAAACGCTTAAGACCAGCTTCGTCTTGGCTTACGTGCGGGTATATTTCACTATATGTTCCTTCTAGATACACATTGCCAACCAACGCTGGACCGCCATGCCCCGGACCGGAAATGTAGATCATATTCTGGTCGTATTTGTTAATGATACGGTTCAGGTGAACGTAAATAAAGTTTTGGCCCGGCGTCGTCCCCCAGTGCCCAAGCAGCAACTGCTTAATGTGGCTAAGCTCTAGCGGCTGCCGTAGCAACACATTGTCACATAAGTAGATTTGACCCACCGACAGGTAATTCGCCGCTCGCCAATACGCATTCATCTTACCTAATACACTTGGACTAAGCGGTTTACTAGTACGCCTCATACTGACCCTTCTTTTTTATTAACTTTATCCATTATTTTTTGCACCCCATCATAAATCGTTGCCGATTCGTCGGTAGGCAATACATACACAGAAACCGTACTCTCGGGCAGGGATATAAGCTCTTTTGCAGCATCATTTGCCCCTTGGCCTAGTCTAACGCCAAGAAACTCAAGCCCCTCACAGATACGCCAACGAATTTTCGGCGCCTGTTCGCCCATGCCGCCGCTAATTACTATATAGTCAAGCCCGCCCATTGCAGCCGCATATGCACCGATCGTCTTCTTAACCTGATAACAAAAAGCCTCCACCGCTTCATGAGCGCGCGGATCTATGGCTTCTTGCTCCAGCAGCACCTTCATGTCCGGAGTCGTGCCCGACATACCCAAAAGTCCGGACTGAAAATTAAAAATGTCATTTAGCTCATCGGCATCCATATGCTCGTGCTTTACCAAAAATACCGCCACACCCGGATCAATATCGCCAGAACGCGTACTCATAGGTATGCCGCCAGCCGGCGTAAGCCCCATAGTCGTGTCAATTACAGCACCGTTTTTTACCGCACACATGCTTGCGCCGCTGCCCAGGTGTGCAAACACCACGCGTTTTGTCTGCAAGTCATCACCGCTTACTTTTTGCAGAGCACCATAGAGGTATTGATACGAAAGCCCATGGAAGCCGTATCGCTTCAAGCCTTTTTCGGAGTACCTACGGGGAATAGGCAGACGCTGTGCTCGGTCGGGCAAATCGCGGAAGAAACCGGTATCAAAACAGGCAACGTGCAGCGCATTTGGGTAGAGTTCCTGCGCGGCATGAATAATTTCCAGCTCAACTTTAATATGCTCTGCATCAAACTCGGCGATACGGTGCAGCTCCTTAAGCACCGATTCGGTAATGTGTTCAACTTCTTTAAGCTTCGGACCGCCGTGCACCACTCTATGTCCTACCGCTACCACATCTTTCATAGGCGTGTTTTCTCTAAGCCACACAACGACCATTTGCAGCGCTTCACCGTGGTCGGCGGCCGCAAGCGGTATTTCGGACGCGTCATCGGCATCCTCGATTTTTAGCGTGGCATGAGTCAACCCTATATTTGACGCCGTGGCATGGGCTATTTTTACCGCATGAGAGCCGGCTTCATAGACAGTACACTTCAGGCTCGAAGAACCCGTGTTCAATACTAAAATAACGTCTTTTGTTTCTGCCATGCCCCTATATACCCTCTATAGTAAAAAGCTATGTCTAGATCATATCAAAAAATAAGCATATGTATATTGATCTTTCCCACAAAATAAGCGAACCATACTACGGCGTAACAAATTTCTCATTCAGGCAAGGTCTTTAACATGATGCCGAACCACAAAAACATACAATATAACGCTTATTACAAAACTAACGCTGTAGCTCAAAGTAGCGTCATTAGGGAACAGGTAAATATCCATCAGACCCCACACGCCGCGCCAAAACATAATAATCGCTCCTGCGGTAAAGATTGTATAAAGCGGTGCCGGTCGTTTTTTAGATTTTTTGGCCATTTCCACTTTATTCTAGCATAAGCAGAATAGGGAACCGAAGATGGTGGTCTTACTTTTTCTTTTTCTTCAGATCGCCCTCGTGGCCATGCCCAGGTTTTGCTATCTTTTTGCTTTTTACTTTAGAATCGCGTTTGATCGATTTTGCTATGCTCGAAATTGAGGCAAACGTCCCATTCTTTTTTCTTGTTGCGTAGCGCTTTTTGTTTCCCACTTTAATAATGCTGCGTACACTCATTTTTTTGCCTTTTACTTACGTAATATACTCTCCGGTATACTCCTTATGCTTCAGAAACACAAATTAATATTAAAACTTTATCCGTCGGTCGGCTGCCCACCGTTAAAGTCGAGCGTCTTATGCGGCGCATATGAACAATAATCACTAACAATGTTTGGCTTGGACGGATTCACAACCTTCAGGGACAGTTCCTTTGCTTTCTGGATGTCACTGCCCGGCAATTGCTCTATCCAGCACCGTCCGTACCACTCCAGCGATTGGAACTGATTGTGAATGGCTGCCCATGTTTTATTCTTTGATATATCATTTGGCATCCGGTAGTCATAGGTGCCGAAGTCAAAGCCGAAGTTTTTTGTAGCAGGGAAGCCGACTTCAGTAGCAACAACTTCTCCTGCCTTAAACTTCTTTCTTTCAAATGGAGCATTCGGATCAGAAAGAGTGTCGTTCAGCTTCGGTTCTGGCGTCTTTTTGGCGATTTCCGCAAACTCTGGCGTCAAGGTGTACACATGGTCAAACCGAAACGCGATACCGCAGTCTGTTTCGAACGTAAGTAAGTATTGCAGCTCTGCTGGACTTCCTTCGAAATATCGCTTTAGGTTTACGAGTGTGGCATCCGCCGGCATTACGATTTCGATTTTGCCGCTGTTCATGTCTTTTAGGCGCATACCCCCGTGAGGCTTATAGTTAAAGCCTCTGTACGCACCAGGCATACCTATAACCTCTATCTTAGCAAGGTCGACAGGGGAGCGGTCAAATACGTACGGATCCGCGCACTGAGTCGGCGTACCGGACTTTGCAAACCACTTCAACTCTTTTTCATTAAATCCCCAGACCACATCACCGTTTGCAGTGCTGCCGCTGCTTTGTGTCGTATCTTTGTTATTTTTTTCGAATACTTTCAGCCCTGCAAAAAAGACTACGCCCAGAACGCACAGAACCAGAACAAGAGGAAGAATATGGAAGCCAGCTTGGCTGGATTTTTTCATAATATTAGCAGTTTACCGTGTATGTTTTTACGGCACAACCCGCTTATGGTTTACTGCGTGGCGTTTTTTGCAAATATACTGCTTATTATATTTGGTTAGGCAGCGCCAATCTCGCGCCTTGGTAAAGCGCGACGGCCAGACTTTCAACGGCTATACTCAAGCCAGATCCCATGTTTTGCATGAATACTTCCGGCGTTGGATCTCCCGGTAGCATTAAACTAGTAGAGGAGTCAATCACCAAAACCTCGCCCGGCCTAAGCGTCTTCCTGCATGCCAGAAAAGCTGCCCGAGCCAAAGAGTCGCTTCCGTATACTGCTTCAAAGTCGTCGTCGGGAACGGGTTCCCAAGACGCTACATCACATACAGTAACCGGCTGAGTTCCTAGGCGCATTTCTACGGGAGTGTGCAGTAAAACACTTTCAAGTTCATTGACCGCCATACCAAGATCTTTCCTGCGCATCGCAGCAAGCACCCCCACATCTCCACCTATATAATTACCATCATGCTCATCATGAAACGCTACAGAAAGCAGACGCAGCTGTGCGTCTCTGAGCAAACCAACAACCGGTCCGTCTTCCATAGTACGTATCGTACCAAACTTACATGCGCATGATAAGAAAAACAAAATATTACTTGTATTTTTAAACGTTTTATGTTATAATTACAATATAAATCTGTAGCTGTTTATACATGAAATCACCATTCTTTCTAGATGATTGTAACGCCTCGGGCTCACTTATAGGCTTTGAAGGTCCATTTTTTATAGGGAACACGCCTGTATTTGATGAACGCTATCCTCTTGATGCGCGAATTATAAGAACCCTGGCTGACGTTACTCCCGAGATGTCTGACCTTAAAAAACATCTGCTTGCCGGAAAACTCTTTCCCGACCACTTTTTTGATATATCAGAAGGCAGCGCTGCGAACACAGTGCCAGAAGTCATGCAACTGGAAGATGCTGAGGCCGCCTTCGAGAACTGGTTCTTGTCGTCTCGCGGTGTTAACACAAAACAAGATCTGAGCCCGAGCGATGCACGGTCTTTTGTTGACCAAAAAGATATTTGGATGCTTCGTGCATACTCAGTAAACGGCGTCTGCCCTAATGGCAGTTACTTATACGATCCAGTCTACAGCTTAATTCCTCCTATCAGTGAACCTGATTTGTTTTTGAAACACATAGTGCAAGGGTTTAGCAAAAACGGTAACGACCATATGGCGCTGCGACGCAACATGGGAAACGTGCCGAATGGCATAACCGGCTTCCTGAAGGATGGCGCTACCTCAAGATCCCACAGCTCAATCATGCACGACCTACGTATAGTAGACGCTGTCGCCCAGAGAACTTTCCCTGTAGAAATTGTTTCGAGATACGCAACTATGAATCTTTTTGAAGGCCTGTACTGCAAAGAGGCGCTTCCAGATGGTAGCACGCCATCCGCTTCAATATATTCAGAAGATTCAGGCCCAAAATATGCATTAACTCTCTATCAGAGAGATTGTAAAGATGTTTTTGAAAGAGAATTAGGTGCAACAGAAGTCGGTAAAAAATATGCCTATGATTTCAGTTGTTATACGGCAGAAATAGTAGCCACCGCCTTAGCCTGCGACAACTTTATAAAAACCAGTGGAAGACACGAGCTACTACCCGAAGGGTACAGTTGTTTTAATGAGCTCTTGGCTCATGCTGCAGCAGCAGGCGTGGGTAACTTGGTTACAGACATTCGTGCATTTTGTGCCGAGCGAGGTTTAGACAGTACGCCTTTTATGCTGCCGTATGCATGGTTTTTGGAAAAAAGTACTCCGCCAACCACAAGCACGCAGTAATACTACGTGGTTTATTTAATACCCGCTTCTTCAAGCATGTCAGACACAACACTTCTTTTCGTTCCTCGTAACATATGCGCAAATCGACCACACCCCTGCATACGTCGAAGTCCATTAACGACTACTGCGGCGTATTCTCCTTCAATAGGAAAATCCGCGTTGCGTAATGCTGCCAGTACCTCGCCACTCACGGCATCGTACAATATGTCCTCGTCGCGAGGATGACGCTCGCCTAAGGCAGAAGCCACGTTTCTCACTCTGTCTAGCTCTTCTTCGGCGACGTTTGCTCCAGCGTCAACAAATAGACGATCTTTAACACCGCGTTTAACATTCTCTAGATAAGTTATGGTATCTTCCTCGCGTAGAATACGAGCACCAACACGAGCATGATGCAACTCTTGCGATCCTGCAAGGACGATTCCTGTTTCTGTCTGTCTCATTTTAGCTATTATACCACATTGTTCAACATTTACACGCCTGCGGACCGCAACAATTTATATATAATTATTCGGTCAATATATTCAAAAGCGGCCGCGAGAAGCGCAAATCATTGGTTAGCGAGTACTCCACCACACGACTATTTTGTCCCACTGAGTAAGCAAGGTTCCTATGACTAAGAAGGTGGTTAGGCAAATTACCGCCAGCACCCCGCGCTCAAACTGCAAGAGAATCGGTATCAAACATACATATGAGCCCGTCAGGAAAATAATTATGTGAAACGAAAGAAGACCTTTTACAAACGTATAACCACGTACATACTTGCTGGTCGCGATCAGGACAAGCAACATCAACAGGCTTAATGCTACCCCTAAAAGACTTTCGTAAACAATATACGTTCCGGCAAAGGCGAGAAACAATACGGCGTCAAAGCCATATAAAAAGTAGTCGGCTATTGTGTATTTTTTCTTTGCTTTTTTCTTACTGTTCGCCATTTCCATCTAAATAGTACCATAACCGTTTTGTATGCAGAACTTAAACATTTCACGCATCGAAACGTTTGTTATACTTATGCTTAAGTATGTCTGACAACGAAAAAGCAGAACTCTTACTGGTGCTAATCAAGATCATGGTTCTCTTGCTCGTGATAGGTCTTTCAGTATATGCCGGCATTGCGCGCAAAAAACGGGGCATATCCTATCCCCGTACCTCTGTTTTATTATCTTATTACACCGAAGGCCTAAGCCTAATACCTATCACAAGCGGTAAAGTTGGCAGCATGCCATTCAGCGCCATAATCACCGTCGATGCTCGAGTTTTAATGTATAGAGTTGAGCTGCCTTTTTCTTCAAAGGTTCATCTCTTAGGTATTCCTAACAGAGAGGGTGTCGCGCAGCTTGCACCCATAAAAGGATCAAGCTTGATGGAACGGGTGCAGCTTGAAGGCAACTATGACAGTGATTTTTCACTCTTTGCCGAAAAGAATGAACAAGTAACGGCGCGGTATGTACTAGACCCAAAAGCCATGGCCTTCACAAGTGACTTCTGCAAATCCCATAACTGGGAAATAATAGAAAATGAGCTCTATTTTTTGCAGGCCAGCGCTGGCAGCCCGGACGACCCCACGGATATGTTCAGTGATATCGAACGGTTTGTGAGCGAGATCCGTCCTGCAGTAGCAAAGCCGCTCGAAGCAAAAGAGCGCCGCGCATCACTGCCATACGGCGTCGACGAGAGACAAACACTGCCGTGCCCCGTATGTTCCAAGCCAATGAGTAACCAGCGAGGTTACTTTGTTTGCCCGGACGGACATGGAGCACTTGTTACCGGCAAGAAACTTCATGAACTAAAAAAAGGCATCCAAATAGAACTTCCGCCACTAGTATCGTCCACGAATAGATCGCATAAATCCCTAAAGTGTCCATCTTGCGGCAGCACCATGACGGCAATTAAGTACAATGGCGGCAAAAATATAATCGACAGCTGTACGTCGTGTCCATACCGGTGGCTCGATCACTACGAAGCGGCAAAAATCGCAGAGACTAAACCTACTGCATCCTCTTTCGCTAGCTGACGCGACATAATAAAAGGTGCGTTCACCAACCATAAGACTCATCTAGCTCGATCATAAAAAATGCCTATTCTCTGTGGCGACACTCAGCATGAGCAGAGCGTTTAGCGTAATCCGAGAAAGCGTTTAACTCTTGACTAGGATCGTCTATTTTTTGCACTATTGTATGGCTAGTACCAGCAGGGAAGTTACTTTGCTATTTTATTTCGTCTGTAGCCGTTCATTAACGATCTTGCTAACCGATTCATACACCTCTTTTGGTGACTTATTGGCGTCTACTCGAATCAAATCAGGACGTTTAAGATTTTCAATGAATTCGTACTTAAACATCACATCTTCAAGTTTGTCTCCACCTAGATTTAAATGTTCTTTGTTTGTGCGACCACGTTCTTCAATGCGTTCACGATGCGTCTCGATTGTAGCTTGTAGTATGATCGGCACTACGCAAATCTCGGACATATCCTTTTTCAGAGCGTCCAGACTCTCCCATACCCTTGGCGCAGACATATGTGTGTCCACTATTACCGTGATCCCTACGGACAGTTGTTTCCTGACCAAATACCACATAACTTCATAAGCTACCGGCGAAACCTCATGAAAACTTTTATCAAGGGCGGGGCGCAGGGCATCATTAATAACATCTGAACTAAACACAGGATACTTAAATGCGGCAGACAACTTTGCTGCTACAGTAGTCTTGCCAGCCCCAGCAAATCCACCAATCACAACGAGTCCCGTTTTCATGCCCTTACTATAACAAACCTAATTTGCTTCGAAGTAGTTATTTATAATCCGGTACTCGACAAGATGTCTATTTTCTACTGATAAATCTTGAGATTACCCAGGTACCTAAAGTAATACCAAAGAATATGCCTGACGTATGGCTCCAACCAGGAAGTGTTTTTTCTTCCGCACCTTTTATATATGTATCAGGAATAGGCACGGCTTGGTCTTTAACCGGGTGTATAGACAAAACCTTTTTTGGATTTATGCGTTCTAACGCAGCAGGGAGAAGCGCCATCGACTCGCCAAAATCCGGGTTAACTCTTAACAAATGTTTGCCTATGGTTTCGGGTCTATTAATTTTTCCGCAGATACACACGACTTTGGTTATTTTATTTGATACAGAAAATACATTGAGTGCCGCACTGGCGCCGGCACTAACTCCAGCCAAAGAAACTGAATTATTTTTTGAATGCAATGAGTCTATTAGTTCTAATAGTCGCTGCTGTTTAGCTTCAAACCCTTCGGCTTTATTCCAGCCCAGCGGCATATAATGCGGCCGCAGTCCAAAAAGACGCCATAGCTGAATGACAATATTTTGACCATAACTCCTATGATCACCAATCCCCGGTATATAAATGACGTGTCTAGCCATTCGCACATCATAGCAGATATTACTCAGACATCACTCACTACCTAAGGGGTTTCCGCCAGCTGAAGGAGGAATACACTTTTTTTAGAGCCCGGCAGAAGAACTCACACTATACTGATCAGTTCGCTTAAATGTTTTATCGTATACGTAGGTTTGTGTATTCCATCTAGTTTCTCATTGTTTTTATTGAACCAGCAGGAGTCTATGCCAGCATTCATACCGAAGCCTACGTCAGACTTTAAGGAATCTCCAATTATCAAATAATCATCTCTACAAAAGTCTTTATACCTTTGCTCTATGGCTTCAAAGAATTCTACTTTTGGCTTCATGAATCCAAACATATCAGCCGACAGCACTTCTGTAACAAACTCTCGGCAGCCGATTTTTTCGAGTTTCGTTTCGGTTGCAGCGCCAGGACCATTTGTAGCAATAATTATCGTATATTCACCGGCTAGGTATTTGAGCGTACGTAATGCGCCATTAATTGGATACACGCTTTCTGTTAAAGCAGCAGTAAACACATCTTTAAGTTCAATGGCACGTTCTAAGCTGATTGATTGTCCAAAATACAGAAGAAACCGCTGGGCACGTACCCAGTCAAGATATTTTTCGCTCTTTTTGCCGGTCTCTTGTTTTAATTCGTCTGGTATTTGTATCAGTCCATCCTGCCAGTCAAGCCAGAATTTTTTATCGAGCGCATACCATCTGTCAAAGTTGTTTTCGGTATAATCCTCACCGCAGAAGGCTACCATAGCCTTAAAGGCAGCCCGAACACTTTCTTTATTATCTATAAGTGTGTCATCCAGATCAAAAATAAGGATTTTATATTTCTTCATACAGGTGAATATAGCAGAAATATCGGCCGCGAGCATCTGCGCAGCAGTGCTGTCGCCCTCAACTCAGTTATGACATGCCGCGTAACTTTTTATACATCAGTCCTTGCTTAATGAAGTTATATACTATAAGACATGACATCGCAAAATCCCGAGTCCAGTAGTCGTGAAGCATTCGATGCTTTATGTCATACAGTCGATGCGTTGTTGCTCGGCAAAGAAACCGAAGTGACCGAGTGGAGCGAAAAAGACCCTTCCGGAATGCGCCTTTCTTCAAACGGCGTAATTAGAGGTATTCAATGTTTTCTTGCTCCGAGCCGGCAACACAAAGTTGTTAGTAAAGAGGTTGATGTAATGACACAGGGAGGTTATGAGGGTGTACGGATTATCGACAGAACCGCATCTGTGGATGGGCAGATATCTGTATGCGACATTCTTATGACAGGTTATTATGCATACGACATAAGCTCATTTCTGATGGGTCAGGCCGTATGGCATGCGCCGCTTGCGCCCGAAAGATTAACCGAAGAAGAGGCGAAAGCTATATCTGGCTGCATTAGTGGTGAACTACGTAACGTAGAGGCCGCCGAAACCACCCTGCAGAGGTTTAGGGTTTATCACAATATCTAAACGATATGCGTACTGTTCAGGGGTTTCCGCCGGCTAGCGGAGGGCTTATCTCTGAAGCTTAAATTTCGGGCTTGAGGCGACTGACTTCTGCAATTATACAACCGATTTTTAGCGGCCTTACCGCCCAATCCACGGTTAATGGCCCATGTAAGTAGTCCGAGTAATTTCCTATTTCTTGCGCATAATCTTCCTCAGTGCTAGCACCTACTGTCACTATTTTAGCTGCATCTAATGTTACTGGTTCGTTATCTACATTCATGCCGATAGGCCTTCTTACAAAACCCTGCATAAACAAATAGCTTAATACTTCCTTACCTCCACCCATGCCATTACCCAAATTTGAGTCAACAAAAGCAACATCAACTAAGTCCGGGTTGACTTCGCCTCGTTCACATAGTGCTATAACGTCCCAAACGCAAGATGCCGAAGCGACAACTACATGCCCGAGACGATTTAAGGCGTCGGTAATTTCTTCGGTTTTAAATTCATCATCATCAACTATTAATGCTCTGATCCGCCTTGATTCACTCATGGCAAAAAGAATAACATTTTATTATTAAAAAGCATATCGCTTGCGCTCGGCTGTGGCTTCAGCCAGTGGCGGAGTATGTACTCCCGGAACTCTTAATGCCTATGTTGGATTTCCATAAGAAAAAATACAGCTAGCCAAGAAGGTAGCAGAAAACCAAATAAGATTATCCTCAAATTTGATACCATTTTATTTATTATTTTATCTTTTGGGAGGTCATTAGATAATCCTGGTAAAGCCCATTTCCAAACATAAAACACAGCTTTTCGATTACGAGCAAGCTTTTCAGGATCAGTTAGTATCATAAATTGTTTTGGACTTCCTATTATTTCATAGTATTTAGGATAATGCTTAGCTATATATTTAAATAAGTCGTTGGTCAGCAAAAAAGCATATAAGATTGCCACTAAAAATATGATGGTAACGGATACCGGCAGAAGATTAGTTGTAGCATTAGTCATAAGTCAATTATAGCAAGTAAAGAACCTCTAGGCATGACAAGGGGTTAGGATTAAACCGCGCAAGCAGTTCGGTCGCCTAAACCAACAGCCAAAGAAAAACCCGCCATTTTAGGCGGGACTTTCTTTGGCTGGACATTGTAGACGTTATTAGAACTATACTTATCACAGAGCGATCAGTAACATAAGTCCAAAAATAATTCCAAGCAAAAACAAAACAGAGAACAGACGCCCAGTTCTGCTCATGCTTTTTAAACTTAACAGAATCTTTTGAACAGCTGGTTTATTTTTTATAAATCTGTTCCATATACCCGTGAATACCGAAAACAGTAATGAGAATATCCAGAACTTGAATGTTATTGCAGCAATATTTTTAAAATTTTCAGCCTGTTGATTTTCGACAGCATATCTTCCACAGTTTCCAACACCAGCAATTTCATCTGAGGCGTTTAATACACTGACCGTCAGCAGCGCAAGGGTAACAATGCCTAAGACTACAATTGAGTAAAGCGTTATTTTCGTAACTAATGATTTCTTATGTTTACGAAAGAGTAATTTAGTTGCGGATAAAAGTACTGGGATACCCAGGGATACAGCTGCGACGATAAGGAGCGTAGTAATTGAGGCTTTTTGTGTGATATCAAAAGTAATGCAATCGGCAAAATTGCTGATGTTCATGCGTAAACTGTACCACTCTTAAATAGAATTATCTATTATACTTGTGCTTGGCTGGGGCTAGTGGACGAGTTGCAGGAAGTATGGACAGGATTTAAAGATTTGGGCTGTGCAGTTCTTCACGATTTTTCATTAGCATGAGTTTTGATTGCTCTAGATCATAGACCCGTAATCCAACGACGATTATCCTTCCAACTTCATCTGTGGGAATTCTGATTTGATCACCACCCAAACCAAATTCTAGTTTCTTACCTGGGAACATTGCTTGTACGACACCGTAGTATTGATCGCCGACCTCTCGTGCTCGCCGCGCACCATGGGTCTGGGCAAAACTTAAGTTATCAAGTGGCGCAAGAAACACGTCACCATTGCCGTCACGGAATCCCTCTTCGGCAATTCTTTCGGCACTTCTAAAATCTGTACCATGATAGCCGCCAATGTGAATATTTCGAACAGAATCATACTCCGACATAATGATATATTACCACATTATATGCATAATTTCAATAGTTCTAAAGTGCTTATGCTTGGCTGGGATTAGCGGACAAACTTCGCAACATTGATGCGAAATTACTTTCTATCATTCAACATGCGTAAGTTTATTCTTTCGGTAGTTCCGTCTCTGGGTTAGCTGCACCAAACAGTGTTGACGCATCTACTGACCCTTCAGGATGACCTACTGCTTCTGCTAATTGTGCTGCGAGTTCTGGGTCACCCGCAATTCTTCGTTCTACCAGTTGCGATATTGTTGCTGGGTAAAATACGCCGACAACACGTCCGTGTCGTGAAACTATTGCTGGTGTATTATTCATCACCGATTCATCAATCCCTTCAGCTAAAGTTCGTACCCCTTCAGACGCCCTATCTGTTCTTGATGCTTGAATAGTTGGTTCCATTCCGTGGATACGATCAACTCCTCCGCCAAGAGCACCTTGCTCTAATGCTATTAAGTCTGAATCGCCGTCAGGATTAGCTGCTATAGCGTCTGCCCATTCTTGTGCTCGCTGATCTTTAGCACTTGATATCGCAGGTAGTTCACCGCCTTCATGTTGCATGCTCATATAAAACTCCTTTTGAATAATAATACGCCCACCCCCGAAAACTGCAAGCATGAGCAAATTAAAAAGATCTCTGGTTATAGAGGTCAAAGTGCCTATGGCTGTAGGCATATCTACAATGATTGTAACAGCTATAAACGAGACAAATGAGACACTACTGCGGGCCTCTCGTATTTAAAGATATTCTGTCCAGCTCTTCAGTCTGTTTTAGCATTACGCAAGCAGTCCGATATTGTATTTTTTATTGTCTTACTCTACTGTAAACGTCAGTAAGAGATTAACCGTCTGGAGCAGATGTGAAGACACTTGGTGTAGTAGGCTTAGGTTATGTAGGCTTACCGCTTGCCGTACAAGCTGCAGCAAAAGGCTACAAGGTTACTGGAATAGACCTAAACGCTAAGCTGATAGCACAAATTAATAACCGCCAATCGCCATACGTTAACGACATGCGATTTAGTGATGCCTTGCGACAGATAGACAAGAGCAGGTTAAGTGCAACGAACTCTTTTTCTTCCTTGAAGAAGGTGGAAAATATTGTTGTATGCGTACCAACGCCTACCGAAAGTGGCGTACCAGATCTGAGGTATGTGTCTCGTGCAGCGGAGCAGATTGCAACATATATTAAACCAGGACAGTTTGTGTCATTCGAGAGCACCGTAAACCCAGGCGTAACGCGCGATGTGGTACTTCCGCTATTAGAAAAAGGATCGGGTTTAAAAGTTGGCGAAGACTTTTTTCTGGCTCATTGTCCTGAACGAATCGATCCAGGTAACGACAAATTCTTTGTAGGCAACCTCAACAGGGTAGTGGGAGGAATAACGGATAGTTGCACGCAACGGGCGGTGAAATTCTATTCGAGCATTATCGATGCGAAGATTCTACCACTAAAATCTGCCGAGGAAGCTGAGTTTGTGAAATCATGGGAGAACAGTCATCGAAACGTCATGATTGCGCTGGCGAACAGCGCTGCGGTTATTTGTGATGCGCTCGGTATGGACGTCGCTCGCGTACTAGAAGGTCTGCAATCTAAGGTGGATCAGTTTGGTCTTTCCTTAGCTAAACCAGGCATAGGCCCAGGCGGACATTGTATACCCGAAGACATACATTATGTGATAAGACGCGCTCGACAAATGGGAGTCGACACACGTCTTTTAGACGATGCTGCAGACCTAAACGATAATATGCCACGTTATGCTGTACATAAATTATCTGAAATGGTAAGGGATTCAGGAGAAGATCTTAGCAAGCTTTCTGTCGCCCTTCTTGGCCTAGCCTATAAACCTGAGGTAGCAGACGTGAGATGCTCGCCGTCGATCGAAGTCGCGTACAGTTTAATACGATGCGCGAAGTCGGTTATAGTCCAGGACCCCTACGCAAAGAACATCGGCGACGCACTGCCTCCTATACATGAAGCTACCAGCCTAGAAGAAGCATTACGCCTAGCTGATGTCATTTTTCTAGGCACGGGTCACAAGATATATATAGATCGGTTGACGGCAAAAACATTAATGAACTACAAAATAAGGTATGTTCTCGACGGTCGTAACGTTTTAGATAAGAGCAGTATTGAAGCGGCGGGGATAGGCTACAGGGGCATCGGAAGGTAAAACCTGCCATGATAAGATAGTCTAGTGAAGAAAATACTAGACTCTGAGCTTTTAGAACTACTTCAGCGAATATATGGCCTAGCAGACCCGGTATTGTCCAGGCCCGTAAGCGGCATTGAGAGCAGCACATACATCATAGCTACTAAAAAACGAAAGTACGTAGCAAAGCTATACGACGATGTTCCCAGTGCAAAAATCATTGCTCAGTTTCAGGACCGGCTTTCTATATCCCATCTACCAGTGCCCTATATACTGCGCACAAGTTCTGGTGAGCTCACAACCCAAATAGATGACGGCGTTATGGTGATATCCACGTTTTCATACGGCGAACCAATTGGCTGGAGTAAGGAGTTTGCTTCTCTGCCCAGTCATCTAAATACAAGTCTCGCTCTTGTTGTAGCTAAAATGCACTTACTATCCCTAGATATAGACACAAAGACCAAGCCGTCACATCGATTAAGTGTTGAACGAATAACGGGCTTACAAAGTTATGACTCTACAAAATGGCCATTTTTAGACAAACTTCAATATGTAAGAAAAGGCATGATACACGGCGACTTGGCACGTGAGAATATATTTATCAGCAAGTCACGTAAGTCAGTTGAGGCAATCATT
The DNA here is from genome assembly GCA_964431415.1 of uncultured Candidatus Saccharibacteria bacterium. Classification (GTDB taxonomy): domain Bacteria; phylum Patescibacteriota; class Saccharimonadia; order Saccharimonadales; family JACDBH01; genus CAYSJS01. The sequence continues at coordinate 121,368 of CAYSJS010000001.1, forward strand.
GACTTTGGTGATGCCCACTATGACTACATAACATTCGACTTAGCTATATTGCTCACGCAAATTTATGTTACAAAAAGCTGGGGCATAGACTTTGATGGCATTCGTGAATTTCTGGCACAGTACACTCAGATGAACCTTTTATCTGAAAGAGAGCGCGAAACTATACTACCCTTGATGAAACTTCGAAATAAAAGCTTGTTGCAGGAAATTGAGCAAAAGCTTCGTAAAGAAAATGCCGACGTGATGACCTTGGATTCGATAAAGCGATCTCTGGAGTTCAAACTAGAGTTGCTAAACGAACACGGCAATCGATTAAATAATATTATTCTGAGCAGCTAGCTTTCGCTATCCGACACGGTTAGAATTCCCTTACGCGAAAGTCGTGCTCCCGTTTCGTCCATTAAATCAAGCACATCGGCAAATCTGAATGAAGGCACTCTCAACATATCTTCTCTTCCGATAACACCTTCTGCATACAGATTCATCATCTCGTACTGCGTCATGCAGTATGAACAGTCTTCATGTTTTTCGCTTGGGTCGTAGTTAGAATCCGCGCGATGTATGTCAAATACTTCACTGGAGTCATTGAGAACATTTCCCAACATCGGCATAGTACTTCCGCACGCACACATTTCTGCGTTACCGTAGTTATCGACTCCCTGTACGAAAAACGGTACGTAGCACCGATTCGACCGACGACCATCACTCATCATCGCAACCAATCTCTCAAGGTATGGCTTTGGTGGCAATACAGACTGGTAGTCGTCATATCTGTCAATAACAACTCGACGAAATATTTCCAGCTGCTCCGCGGTAAAGTCTAGCATTTTTCGACCGTCTCCCCTTACTGGGCGGGGAACTACGATTATGTCGCCCATATCTTTGAACGTGTCGAGCATCACGTCGAAGCTTCCCGTATTATGACGCGTAAGTACACAGTTTATTTCTATTGGCATGCCTTTTTCCAAGATATAACGTATGTTTTCAATAACTTTCTCTGTAATATTGCCGTTTGGCGTACGCGCTCTGTTCGTCTCCAGAGTAGTACCGTCCAGTGATATTTGGAAGTAGACGTTACCCATACCGGCAAAATCGTCGATTTGCCCAGGGGTCAGTTTATATCCGTTAGTAAGAATCTGAACCGCAGCATAGTTGTCGTGAACTTTGCGAACATAATCTGTCAGCTGTGGGTAAAGCGTTATCTCGCCGCCGGACAGCTTAAGTATGCGGGAATCAGCCTCCGTGCTCATAGCCGATATGACTTTCTCGCCCAAAGCAAAAAAGTCTGTGATTTGTGGTCTTGCAGGCAACGCCTCTTCCGCTATAGGAACTAGGCTCAGTGTTTTACGCCAGCTTTCTGGCATATGGGCTTCGCCTTGCCGGTCGATACGCATCGGGAAACCGGATGGAGCACAGTAACCACACGCAAGATTACAGGCCTCATCGAGTATTCTTTGGTCATGGAAAACAAATTTTGGCTTACGGTCTTGCTCTTGTATGTCGACAACTGAAGACAACGAATTTTCTCCGTTATCAAAAACTTCCAACTCCGCCATTTCGACCTCCGATAATAACTTTTCTTTTCGCCAACGAACCTAAAGTAGAACGTATTGTTTCATGACTTAACCCTGTCGTCAATCTTATCTCCTCGATAGATACAGCATTGCCGCAGCATGCCATGACGGCCAATTCATTTTCTGACAGGTCATATATTTTTGGCGGTAATTCGTTGTTGCCAGAGAGATATACTTTTCCGTTTTGCAAAGTAGCAAATGGTGAGATAAAAAATGTCTCGGGCACAACAAGCTTGTCCTTGTGATTCTGGGCGATATCGAGATAAAGCCGCATGTAAACTTCGCTTATTGTTTTCATGTTGTAGTCCGTCTCCAGTATCGTACGAGATTCGCGTAACACATCCCCCATCTTAGGATCTGTTAACAAGCGTCGAATCCCGCGGATAATAGCATCTGTGGAGGGCTCACACGTAACAACTGCCGGCAATGCCTCTGCAAGACCGGGCAGGTTGCCAAACGGAAATGCAAGCACTGGCGTACCACATGCTACAGACTCTATGCATACTTGCGAAAATGACTCAGGAAGCCTTGAAAGGGAAAGGGTTATGTCAGCGACAGAGTATAAGTACTTGAGATTGGCGGACTCCTGCCAACCGATATGTTTGACCCGTGGATGCTGCTGGCGGGAATCTACGTCAAAAGTGGTTATAACTGTCAGATTTGAATAATCTTCCGATAGTGACTCGCAAATTTGGCCTATGCGATCATCACCTTTACCGACGTCTGCTCTACCAGGGAAGAATAGAATAGGTCCGTCCTTTTCGTCTAACTGAACTCCCCATTCAGCTAGTTTTTTTAGCGCTTTAGCTTTCGGCACATTATAAAACAGTTCAAAGTCGACGCCCCGGTTTATGGTATGAACCTCGGCAGGGCTTCCGGTGAGAGCCGCAAAGTTTCGAAATGTCCTAGTAGCGAAACTGGATGGGCTTATCACCGCATCCCAGTCGCCAGCTAAAGCTTTATCAAGATGGCTGCCTTTGTCGGCCGTCGTAAGCATTACGTCATGAAGATGGTATACAAGTGCAGCCCTCCTTCGTTCCAGAGGAATACGCGGGAAAGTAAATGAGCATGTATGGACACTTAATACATCTACTTCTTCGGCTTCCTCAGTTAACCGGCCGACCATATTTTGATCATCAAGCTTTTCAAACTTGACTCCATCGTAATCAGTAAACTCATCTCGGGGATCATTAATACTGCGACTTAGCACGGTCACCTCGTCTATAACATCAAAATCGAGTGCGCTCCTCGCGAGGGCGAGGATCGTTCGAGCCTTCCCGCCGTACTGAAGCGGATATATCTCTGGTTCGTCATCAATAAAACTAACTTTCATATGCAGACTCTCCAGTATCTTTGTGCGCATTCTGTTTGTGTGTCAACCCCTTCAAATCGAGCTTCAGCCACTACTGCGCGAAAGTCCTCCCGCATAATGGCATGCATTTGAGCACGGTTAATATCATCGAATTGTGAGCGGTAAATTATTGCCGTATCCGCCATTGTGTCCAAATAATCATCCACTTTAACGTATTCTGGTACGAGTCGACATTCATCCATAACGCTTCGTAGACGGTGAGCGTATGCACTCTTGTTTCGCGCGTACGGATAGTCCTCATAAAGCACTAATTTAACTTCCTCTCCGAGTTGACGCTTAATAGCTACGCCTATATCAAATGTCACCAAATGGTCAATGTGACCTTGTACCGCCAAAGGACAGAGCACTATATCGGCGCCAAATTCCAGGACAGATTCTATAAGTATACCTGTTATATTTTGCACTAATTCTTGGTCGTTGTGGTTTTCGCCAAAAATTTCCTCATAGCCTCTTTTGCCTGCCAAAGGAAGTCGTAGAGACTCGAATTGTTGCCCGAGCAGCTCCTCAACTGCCAAACGGGACTCCTCTAATCGCAGGTCTTCTAGCTGCTCTTCGGTGATTGCAACTTTATCTTTCCAGGGAAATCGGTCGATAGCAGTCTTAGAAAACACATTTATTACACGACACACACCTCCGACCCCCACGGCATTCATCATATAACCCGAGGCAGATAACGCTGCGTCATCAGGATGAGGCTCCAATATCACAGTCCGGCAGCCTTCCTGTTCTGTCGCTGGAAAATCTGGTTTATTTACATAAATTCCTTCTGCTAACAGGATTTTTCTTCCGGCCGGTGACTCTGAATCTATCCCTTCGGTTTCAAGGTAGGTGTATTGCCCAAGGTATTTGAAACAGCCTTCTTCCTTAGTAAAGTAAGGGAGCTGCAAGATCTCACTCATTTCCTACTATACTCCTAGCTAGATTTTGGTATGTCTCGCCCCACCGTCGGATATCATAACGATTCGACCACGCCATATCAGGACGCTGCCTCTGCATATCTTTCAACACCGTTGTTAGTGTTTGCGAAAACGCTTGAGCCGTATGTTCAAAAAAGTGGGCTTTTTTATTCCCAGCTCCTATTTCCTTAAAAGTAGGCAGACTATTCAAAATTGTGGGTATTCCTAGTGCTAACGATTCAAGCGCCGAATAACCAAAACTTTCCGATTTACTAGGCAGAGCTACAATGTCGGCATGCCTGTACGCTTCCGCCATTGAAGGAAACTTACAAAATTGCGCCTCAAATCCCGCCTTCACAGCTATTCGTTCTAGTTTTTTGCTGTTTTCCCGGTACTGGGGGTCTTTTCCTGTAGCAAGGACGGTGATGCGCTTTCTCAAGCTCACGGGCAGCAGTGCGACACCACGAAACACAATCTGTGGTCTTTTTTGAACCAGCTCCAGACGACTTGGCAGAAGTATGGTCACTCTGCTGGGGTCGTTGTCCGCATCTTGATTAAAGACAGTCCCCGTCGAGGGCTCGTGGTTGAGCCTCGATATATCGATAGCGTGAGGTATGGTTAGTACGTGTCGTTGAAACATTTTAGAGAAACGCTGACTGTAGTAGTCCGATGGTGTCGTAAGGAGCGTCCTTTTATACAAGCCTCTTCGCATCTTTTTTGCTACACAAAGAAGTCTTTCTCGTCCCCAGTCAAGTCGAAACTCAAAAGGATTTGTGTGTATGGTAAGAATCCGAGGCATATCCTGCCATGCATCGACGAAGAGCAGCGAGTTCAGCTGTATAGCATCAAACTTACTCACGTTAACTTTGGCCTCTAAATAGCTTGCCCATTTAGCATAGAATGAATCACCCGTATCATTGTTAGCAAATGCCTGTAAATCATACTCGTCAGCTGCCTCTTCATTCCCGAGCAAATCAAGACTTGTATACTTCACCTCATTAATTCTGCAACTCTTACCCGACAATACAAAAACTTCCACATGATTACCCAGCACATGCAACTGGCTAGCTAGATCAATCGTAAACCTCTCCGTTCCACCGACCGAAGTCTCAGAAATCGCCCAAGGACTAATGATGGCTATATTCATTCGAAACTCCTAGAATCTCATCATATAGCGAATCAGTTAACCGGCTGCTCAGGTCAAGGGAGGGGGTCTTTTCGTCTAGTATCGTGTACCGGTCCATTCGAGGTCGAATACCTTCAAGTGAAGCAACGATTGACCGCCGCACGTCATATCTGTCGGCTATATCACTCATGACGCCAATTCGCCGTAGAGCAGCCTGTATATCGGCAGAGTAATTGTCCTGGAGATGGGACATTAGTGTTATGCCGCTAGCGATGCTGATTCCATGCGGTATATCAGTCATAAGCTCAAGTTCTTTGGCGAAGATGTGCTCAGAACCACTCTCCGGTCTTCCGCTTCCGTAAATATTAGTTATATGTCCCGATTCGCCTATCATAGAAAACAAAGAGGGTATGTCAAGAGTGTTCGGAGCCGTTAGTCCAAGCGCAAAGGTGGTAGCATTATGAAGCAGGTTTTGTGACATTCTATAAATAGAACTATCGATTTTTTCTACTCCGGCACTGTCCGCTAAACGCCAATCATGGAGCGCTGTATGGATGGATAATATATCGCACAATCCATAGAGATTTTGCGTTCCAGCCGTAGCAACAAGATCGGTATCTAAAATTATCTCGTCCGCCATCTTAGCGTCAAGCGTAACCTTTGCACCATTCTTGATTAGGGCAACTTTATTCGTCGCAAAGGCATTCGTAGACAAGATAGTTGGCATGCAAATGAATTTACTTTGCAAAATGTATGCTATGTATTTTGCAATATCGATGGCCGTGCCGCCCCCAAATCCAATTACCGTATCAATGTCTAATCTGGCGCAAAGTTCCTCGATCTTGGCGGCATCTTTGCCAACTTCGTGCGCACTGACAAAAACGCCTTTTCCTCGTACGTTTTTTAAGCGCCTAAGTGAGGTAGGTGAATATATTACCAACGAATGCTTTGAAGTAGCGTTAATACGAGCTTCGGCAGATGCATGCGTAGTGATATCCAGAAAATGTTTCATATGATAAAACTTAATATCTTTTTCATATTCTGCGGCGTATACCCGTGGATTATATCGTCCGCTTCACTCAAGTCTTGAGTTTCATTGAAGCCATTGCGCAAACCAAAGCAATACAGACCTGCCGCTTTTGCCGATGTAACCCCGTTCTTAGAATCCTCAATAGCAATGAGTTTAGAAGTTTGTTCGCCGAGAAGTTCTGCTGCCCTCAGATACACATCTGGAGCTGGCTTACCCTTTGCAACTGATTTGTCGTCGCCTGATACTATCACTGTAAAATCAATCGGGAGCGCGGAATTATGCAGCGCAGTGTCGATCCATATACGTTTAGACGAAGATGCGACCGCCATTTTAGTTTTACGTATGCTTAATCTACGAAGCAGCGTTTCGATATTCTGTAGTGGCTTTGCATAATTTGCGTATAGCTCCATTGCCATCTTATGGTAATCGGCGAAATACTGCTCTTCCGTTAATCTCAGTCCTCTGTTTTTGAGATATGTATATGCTTCTGGAAGTGAGTGGCCTATTAAATGCTTATACTCATAAGGATCCCAGCCAGGGACACGCTCAATAAGATAACGATTCTCTATCTTTTCCCAATGCTTCTCGCTATCGTATAAGACACCATCAAAATCGAAAATTATACCGGAATACACACGCAGCTTCTCCTGAGCGTCTGTCTATTTTAGCCTTCCTGAAAATGTTATTTTACTGCTCGAACATAGTATTTGCAAACCCTAGTTTATATAACGGCAGCTATTTTGTTATGTCCTCGACTGGAGATGCAGGAGATGATCTTTGAGCAGATATACTGAAAATATCTGTAAATTATCGTTTGGGCCAGTGGACGTACTTCGCAACCTTTTCGTTGACATTAATATTAATGATTATTTGCAGTCTTGAACGGAATTATAGCAACAATTTGATGCGTAGGTTTTCTTCCGACTTTTTTCCATATAGTTCCGGGGTTTTTAACTGCCTCTATTGCAACATCTCTTCCTTCTTCAAAGAATTTGGAAATCATTTTACCAACTATCATATGTGATACTTGAGCCAATGCTCCACCAAACGCCTGCTCACCATCCATACCTCTATCAATTATGCCTGTAGGTGATAGGTCTGGTTTGGCATGTACGATTTGATTATGCCCACGTCGCGTATAGCACGTAGTTAGTCCTACCTCTAATGCATCAAAAGCAGTAAGGGCATCATGCTGAAGGGCAATAGTAGCAATATCCATACCATGTTCACGTCTAATGACTCTATCGATGAACTTATAATCACCGTGGGGCAATGTTAGGCCTATATAGTAATCTGTTTCTGTCATTACATCAAAATAGCATTATTACAACATTTTGCAAGCATGAGCAAATTAAAAGACCTCTGGCTACAGAGGTCAAAGTGCTTATGGCTAGTGGACACACTTCATAACATTTGTGCTATCGCCTATAAATAACATCTATCTCTTTAACGATGTAGGTATCAAAGCTGCTAGTAAGTAGTGCTGTTTTTTGAGTTGCCGTCGTATTACTATCAAATTTGCAAGTATACCCTTCTGGACAGGTATATGTTTTATCGAGCACATAGGTAATACTGATTGATTTATTTCTATTTATGTAGCGGGTATTAATTGACGAGAATTTTGGCCCATTCGATGCAGTATCATAATAGGGTTTCGCAGGCTCACCTTGGATTATAAATCCTGCCTTCTTTAAATTTAACGATACATCACTATACAGCTGATTAAAACTGCTGTTAAGTTCTATCCGAGCTTGCGCATAAGCCGATTTATAGGTATCGGCAGATGCAGTCAGGATGTCACCGTCTACTTGTTTAACGGCAGCAGTAGAAAATCCAGAAACTATATTTATACTACTTAACTCTTCAGCCTTCTTTTGGGCCAGATAATTGAGTCTCATCATCTTTGCCACTGGATTAATACTTGGACTTAGCAAGGCGTACCCAATAATGACTACCGCGAATGTCATACCTAATATCTTAATAACTTTTTTCTTTTTCATAGGCCTATTGTAACTAATTACAATAAAACTTACACGGCGCTTATGCTTGGCTGACATCACAGTTGCAGGGCTAAACTACTGCAAGTTAATTACTAAAAATAATGATACTCTGCGTCGATCTCTGCCAATCGAGAGACGACAATTTGTAATAGCTCAGGTGTTGCTGCGGCAAGGAAATACCTATCCCATCCACTTTCCGGCTTCGTATAATCTAGTTTTTTACCATCTATATCCGTTATGCTGCCACCTGCTTCTGTAAGTATTACTTCTGCTGCCAAGGTGTCCCATTTACCTGCCTTGAGGTTTGTATGAATAAATATATCTGCATCTGCAGCGGCAACAAGACCAATTTTTGCGCCGATACATCCCTCTGGAATAGTTTGCTTAAAGTTTAGCTTAGCAATCGCATTATCTATTGGCCTCGTATCGCCCTTAATTATGTTCCGCCCGACGAGTATTGATTGCTCGATTTCACTTGTAGTGGCTACTTGAAGTCGAGTAGTAACACCATCTTTTGTTCTGAAAGAGCCCATTCCAGCCTCGCCAAAATACCACTCATTACGAAAAGGTAAATAAACTACTCCTAACTTTGGTCTGCCAGCTTCTAGTAAACCAATCATCACTCCCGCTGTGTCCCTTCCCGCTAAATATCCTTTTGTGTCGTCCAGCGGATCAACCATCCACACTCTCTTGCTATATGATTCGGGCAACAAAGGACTCTCTTCACTCAATATCTCGTCATCTGGAAATTCGCTTGAAATACCTGCGCGCAATAGTGCGTCTGATTCTTTATCGGCAATCGATACTGGGTCGAACTCATCAACCTTATAGCTAACATCTAGTTGAGTTTGATGATATTTCTTAAGTACTTCTCCAGCCTGAAGTGCAAGTTGCATAACAACCTTGAACTCTGGAGACATGTTGACTTCGTGGCTTGAGTCCAGCTCTGAGATAAGTGGTAGATTCATATCTGGATTATACTACTTAAAAAGACCTCCGAAGAAGTCTTTCATAGTACTGCCTCTGGCTGGGGGTGAGGGATTCGCCTGACTAGCAATATAAAAAACTTGCTTCAGTCGCCCACGAATTCAAGCAGATCTCAGATAGCACTTTTTTATTACAACATATTTACTCTTTTAAGATAATCTGCTAGCATGCATGTTCAGCGAGCTTATAACTAGACAAAGGGTCTATAATATGTCAAAGCCAGAATGTTTCATTGCTGATAATGGTTTGAGAACTGTCGTGCAAGAAGACCGGGCATTATTACACCAGTCATTTGCGTTATGCGTCGACACCAGTCAAAATCCCGCGAGCGATTTAAACTATCCTCATTTCCTGGAGCACATTTTAATACGTGACACTGCTCAGTTCGAGGGACAAAGCTATAATCAACTTGTTAACGAAAGTGCAAATGGTTCCGGCGCGGCAACTTATCCTGAGACAATAATTTTTACACTCGACTGTGTGCCTAATGCTGTTCATAGATTATTTCCACAACTATTAGAGACACTAGCCGAACCTCGACTCGGCGAAGAGGCAATAGAGCGGGAAAGGACTGTTATCGCGAGCGAAATGCGTGAGCGTGCTGCTAATGCTGAATCAGGGCTGTGGGAGCGTGCCTGGAATAATCACCATTTTACTCATACCGCAGTGCAAGAGGCAGCAGGCTTAGGAGAAATAGACCGCGACAAACTACGCCTCTTTCTTGAACGCACCTTCACACCCGCCAATCTTCTTGTTGTCACAGCCGGACCTACACCTGTTAAAGACATTGCGCATTACATTACTGAGAGTCCTTTCCAGCCTAGTGTTTTAGGATGCCACGGAGTAACCACTCGCGATTTTACAGCGCCACTTCTACCGATAGTAACTGGCTGTGAAACTGAGCAAACAACCAAATATTTACAGGTTATCAACACAAGTACCCCACCAGAAGCATCCCTCGTTTTCGATCAGCTTAATAATACCGAGCGGGCAGGAAGTTTTTGGGAAAAGGCTATCAATGAGATCGGGGTATTCAGTGCCGGACTTTATCCGTATCGCTACCCATATGATGCCAATGCGAGGCATTATGTAGTTACTGAGGGTGAGGTAGACAATATCAGGAAAGTGCATGAACTTAGTGCCGCTATTTTAGGTAGATGGGTAGATCAGCCTCCTTCAGCTCAAGCACTTGATCATGTCAAGCTCTCCCTACGCAATCAGGCAATTTTCCAAGGCGAAGGGCCTCATGGCAGAGGTCAACCAGGAGTAGCCACCAGCAGGATCGTCGCCCAGTTACCTCAGTTCCCGGCTATTGCGAGTATTGAAGAGCAGTTGGACAAGATCGATAGAGTCACCCCGGAAGATATCAAAAACCTAGCTCAAACTTTGCTTGAAGCACCACGTTCATACAGTCTTGTTAGTTCCGACGACGCTGTGGAAAGAATGTCGGGTTATTTATCCTAAACGTCAGTCTTATAAGGTCTCACCTTTTCATCTGTTGTTTTTTGTAATTAACTAAACGTCCACTTTCGTAAGCGATTTTATTTGGCTGGGGGGGTGGCGGACACACTTCGCAACACAAATATTACTTTATATTCTGCGCCCAATGTTTATGAGGAATCCTTTATATAAATTATGGTTCGCCTTAAATAAAAAGTCAGTCTGTTATATACTTACATAAGTGATAACTAATGTTAAAGCCACAAATTTTCGCAGCATTATCAGTGCGGACGTAGACTTAGCATTATTCAGTATGCTCATTGGCGCAAATGGCGCAGGCAAAACAACTTTAATATCTGCAATAGACCTGACTGGTAAATTAGCGTCAGGAATGTCTCTTAATAATACAATTAATAATATTGCCCCCCTACGAAGAGATCTTTTTCACTTTGGACAACATTCAAACGAAACTTCCTTAGAAATGACTCTTAGAGATAGTGTCGGTAGAAAATATAAGCTTTCATATAAAATTGCACAAAAAAATCAAGAGTCAGAATACCTATTAAGTATTGTAGAGGAAAGTCTCTCACGCTTAGATTCGGACAATAAAGAAGTTAAAATCTACTATCGTCATAGAGATACCATTATGGGAGTTCCTCCTAAATCAGATAGTACGGCACTTCAAGAAATACCCTTGACCATAGACGAGGACAAGCTCTTATTAAGCTCATACTCGAATAAAGAAGTTAAAGAAATTGCTAACCTAATGTCTAGTTCTGTTGTGTTATGGCTTAATAATGAAAGTACACAATGGGGATCAGGGTTTAATATAATCAGTTCAAGCGACCCTAAGCCTACTATTGAACATCAGGTTATCAAACTATATGAAGCTAGCAAGAAACATTACGAGGAAGCCGTGCAGGTTATAAAAAGGATAATCCCTGAATTTGAGGAACCGAGAGTCTTAGACATAACAGAGGACATGCAAAAAACCACAACTAGACAGAATGATAAAAAATCCGAAAAAATAAAGAACTATGTAGTATTTTGGCGAGAGAATAAATTTGATCAATCATTTACAAAACAGTCTATGTCTAGCGGTAACCGTAAAGTTGTTGAATTAATATTTAATCTCTACAATTGCAAAAACTCGTATATGTTAATTGGTGAAGAATTAGAGAACGGTTTACATTACGCACGAATCCAAAGTATGGTGGAAATATTGAAGTATTTATCTAAAAAACTAAAGGTTCAGCTACTATTTACTACACACAGCCCTCAAATACTTAACTTTGTCAGCCCAAGAGAAGTAATATATTGTTCAAAAGATGGTGATGGTTCAAAGTATATTTCTTTAAATGATACTGATGAATACCAGAAAATTAAGCAGGAATTGAACATTGAACCTACTAGTAAGGATTTGTTCGAGTCAGGATTATTTGATTAATGAACTATGTAGTTGGTGTTGCTTACGAAGGCAACAAAGACATAGAAGTTATAAAGATTATTATCGAGAGGCTGGGTAAGCTTTTTGGATATAATTTAACTTTAAGCACCCATAGAAGAGGTGTTATTAATGCGCATACTGTAATCATCAAACTACTTAAGTCGTACACCGAATACATGTTTAATGAAGCACGCGTAGATTATGCATTCTATTTCACTGATCAGGATACAGATCCAGATGATAGAAGGGTTAAAATTTTAAATAAAATAAAATTAGTTGACCCCGGCTTGCTCTCTAGGGCGTGTGTCGGTGTAGCAAACCCTTGTTTTGAGAAATGGCTTTTAGCAGACGAGGACATTGTTAAGAAAGTGCTTAAGTATAACGCTAATAAAGCATTGCCTCATAAGTTAGTCAACCCTAAGGATAGATTTCAAATGCTTGTTAGGGAATCGTCTGTCGATATACTGCCGGTAGACGCAAAGGTTGCTATTGCAAATAATATGAGCTTTACGAAACTTTGTAAGCAAAATAACGGTTTTAAAGAACTGTACGAATCAGTGAAAAAATATGTAGGAAATACAGAACAGTAATATTCACTACAACGCTAATCTGTCAGCTAGTTGACAAGTCAATTTTTTGGATGTACGGTGGGGACAAGGGATCCAAAGGACCCCTAAAACAGAAGTTGAATTAAGAAATTTATTTATGCCCCCGAGGCATTTTTTATTTCTAAACAAATTAATTAGAGGCATATGCCGTCCAGAAATGGGCGGTTGTATGCCTACTATATCATTCGTTGTTTTTTGCTTTTTTAAGCTGTTTAAATTTTGTTTTTGACATATCCACCCGCTGCTCTAGACAGTTTCTTATTGCAAGCCTCACCGCATCCTCTTCAAATGTAATGTTAGTGTTTTTCTTAAGGTCACGCCTAACGGCTTTTACAATTTCTTCAGAATATAGAACTTTAGATATTGTCGCCGGAGCTAGGGCAGTGGAGCGCTGCCATAACATTTCATGTTCTTTCTTTAACACTCCGCGCTTACTAAACGCACTTAGAAAGTCAGCATATCCTTTTAGCTGAGATGGTGACGCTTCGGTGAACTCAAGACTCGCAACGAGCTCACTGCGTATTGGTTTTTCGAATAATAAGCGGTAAAACTGAAAGCACCTCCCATTGGTGAGGATTATCCAATCTATTCCTTCGTTTGCGGCATACCCAACGCTTTGACGTAAATGACGTTCGTTTAAATCAAGCTCTATCGATTTAACTTCAACTACAAACTGTTTTTTACGCTGTAGCTGAATGACATAGTCAGCATAAATACCTTTGATATTAAATTCTGTTTTTATCTCATTTAATTCTTCGTAGCCAAGCACTTCAGTCAGAAAGGCATTTATCATTATCCTCGTTGCCGACTCATCAAGACCGCTAAACTGTTTTTTAATATATTTTCTTTTATAATTTTTAAGCTCACTCAACACTTTAGCCCGCTGGGTTTCTGTAGACATATATTCTCCTATTTAAAAGTTAGTATACGCTTAAACGAGTAAAAGTGTCAGGCAAGTCTTTTTTGGCTGTGGCGTTTTTCAGCATGCTGCGATCGTACTTTGTAAGAACGAGCAACAACTACGCAATATCAACTGATGAACGAAGCGCTATGTTGAATACACTGGTATCTAATTCTGCAAAATAATTATCAGTTCTTGGCGAGATGTGCCTATGCACAACTTCTCCTCCAGGATCTGTAAAGGTAGTTACGAAGAAATATATACCGTTTTTTCCTAAAGATAAACGTTGCCGAGCTTTGCGACCATCTAAATCATAAAAGCCCACAATTCCGGGGACGTTTGTCATATGGCCTAAACTGCTCAAAATACCCGAGTTTGCTATTTGTTGTGCAGTCAATAGATCCGTACGGCCTTGAAAGGTTTCAAATAAGGTTTCTGCTAACAGAAATGTTCTAGAATGGTCAAACATAAATTATATTATAACACATTCTATTAATTATGCTTGGCTGGGGCCGGTGTGTGAGCTTCGGAATGATTTTGATTTTGAGACTATTCGTGAAGCTATTCTACGGCTTACCTAATTTGTAGCATCCACAATTCGCGAAGATACTTCCAGCATTCCGCTGAAGTCGCCACCATCGAATATGCGGCTAGTGAAATCATAAGGCAAACTGTTAATCTCACTCCCGTCAATCCTTCGCCCAAGGAGTAGTTCTCCTACCTCAACTCTATCACCAATCGAATCTGCCTTGTTCCATAAATGATAAGCTGCTCCCAACACAAGACTTTGCTCCGCAGTTACTTCCAAACCATTGCGTCCATAAAGGTCGCGCATGTATGGGTTTTCTTCTGGTGGTACAACTGGTATTCGCCCGCTAAATCGTTCTGTCATAAAAAAGATTATACTATTTATATACTAATTAGTCAACCTATCTATAATGCTTATACTTGGCTGGGGGTGAGGGGTTCCCCTTGCGGGCAAGAAGATTACTTTTGCCACCGCAACTATTTGTCCGCCAAATAGGCAAACCCGTTCGAATCCCTTCAGCTACACCAAAACGCTTATGCTTGTATAAAATGGCATAGCGAGTATTTTATTAATATGCAAATACCAGAAAGAACGTTACCATTTACTCATAAACATACAGACAATGGGCATGTAGACGTTTATGATGTTGATGTTATGAAGGTCTACGCATCACCTATTGTTGATATGACTGCGTTAAACGAAGCTAAACGAGTCGGCTTAATTCAGTTAGCTACATCTCTAAATATTGCGACACGTGAAGATGGCAGTTCATTGTTACTGGGAAGTACTGTTTGTATGGTGGGCGACACATTAGTATTGAAAAGAGATGAATATGCTGCAGACGTAGAAGAAGGCGGCGAATTACATCGTCTACGACGTTTCGTAATGGCCCATGAGGTCGCTCAAGCGCAGCTTAAAGCATTTGTCAACCAGCCTGCATTAAGGCTGATGTAATCAGTCAGCAACATACTAACTTCGTCTAGTAGACTGCAGAGCCAAGAAAAAAGCCCACCTTGCGGTGAGCTCCTTTCTTGGCTGGGGTGAGGGATTCGACCTACCTTCGGCAGGCCCGAAACTTCATCTTTGAAAACAAGTTTTCAAGAGAAGGTTTCCTTGCAAAATGCCACAGGCATTTTTCACCCCGAATGCTTTAGCATTCTGGTGGAGAATCCCGAACCTCAGCCAAAGAAAAACCCGCCATTTCAGGCGGGGCTTTCTTTGGCTGGGGGTGAGGGATTCGAACCCCCGAATGCTAGTACCAAAAACTAGTGTCTTACCACTTGACGAACCCCCACTATAAAAATGAACTAAATTTAGTATATAGTAGCGTCTTACCTCCACTGGCTAGCAGATGACGAACACCAATATACACGACAGTTAACTATACTGGTTCGAGCTTGGTTGTTAAGGTGAGCAGAGCAGTAGTATTTTAGCAGATTGCATCTGTTATTTCCACCACACTTATTCTTCCATTGGAAGAAAAATTCTAAACACTAAACTCTAAATCCTAAATAAATTCAAAATATAAACGACCAATCTATTAAAATGCGCCAACACTCCGCAGCCCCCGACTCTGAAAAGACTGCCAAACATTAAAATTAGTATGGCGATTAGCCATACCTCCTTGGTCTTCTCTCCGGCTCTACCGCTTCGTGGGGAGGCTCGTCAAAGCAACAACAAAAATCCGGCCGAAAGCTGTTTGAGGCGCGTATAGTCGCCGAGTTCTTTCGGCTTGTTGTTGCTTTTGACGAGAGCCTCCGCCAAGAAGCGGTAGTAGCCGGTCGTTTTTTGCCACTCTTTTTGTCGACACAAAAAGTTGGTGACTTTGCTTCTTTGGTCATACAAAGAAGTGGATTAATACCCCATATATCCCACAACCCGCTTATGGTATGATGAGATTAAATAATGAACAGACACAACAAGCCCATGTTCGTACTGCTATTTACGGCTGCTCTGGTCGGCGTACTGGCGCTTTTGTTACGCAACCATCCTATAGCCATCTTGGAGCCTGCAGGCCAAATAGCCAGGGAACAGAAGAATCTGTTAGTTTTTGGGACGGCACTGAGTCTATTTGTGGTCCTGCCGGTTTTTGGCCTCACCATATTTATCGTATGGAAATACCGCGAAAGCAACAAAACCGCTCGTTATATGCCTAATTGGGATCACAACCGCAAGCTTGAAGCGGTGTGGTGGCTGCTTCCGGCAGTCCTTATTACTATCTTAAGCGTCATCACGTGGCGTACCAGCCACAGTCTCGACCCCTTCAAGCCAATTGTTTCTGACAAAAAGCCGGTAAAAGTGCAGGTGATTGCGCTGGACTGGAAATGGCTGTTTATATACCCAGAAGAAAGGGTAGCAACCGTTAACTACCTCCAGATCCCCGTAGACACACCAGTTGATTTGCAAATAACCGCCGATGCACCTATGAATTCGCTCTGGATCCCACAGCTCGCCGGGCAAGTCTATGCCATGACCGGTATGTCGACCGAGCTGCACATCATGGCCGATAAAAAGGGAAGTTACCAAGGCGTGTCTGCAAATATTAGCGGCAGCGGCTTTGCCGGCATGCGCTTTACCGTTACTGCAACTGACGAAAAAGAATATGCGGACTGGATTACCATGGCTAAGCAAACAAACGAAATACTCGACAAGGCCACATACGGCTTTTTGGCACAGCCATCTTCGTATGAAACGCCAAAACTATATGCGCTGGGAGAAAGAAATCTGTATGATACAGTGGTACACAAGTACGCCGGACACGGCACAACACACATGATGGAAAGAGGGTATTAATAAAAATGAAAGAACAGGCATAAGGCGATGTGGGGAAGATTAACCCTTGACGCTTTTAAGCATGACCTCATCGTCACCGGCGGTCAGGTTACAATGACCTTGGGCGTACTCGGCATCTTTGGCGCGCTCATTTATTTTAAGCGCCTCAAATGGCTCTGGCGCGAATGGCTTACGTCACTTGACCCAAAAAAAATCGGCGTCATGTACTTGGTTGTTTCGAGCGTCATGTTGCTGCGAGCAGTAGCAGACGCTGGCATGATGCGTGCCCAACAGGCCGTTTCAGTGGGCAGTTCTAACGGTTTCTTAACATCCGACCACTTCCAGCAGGTGTTTTCGGCGCACGGCACCATTATGATCTTTTTTGTTGCGATGGGCTTTATGTTTGGGCTCATTAACTTAATCGTGCCGCAGCAGATAGGCGCACGCGACGTGGCCTTTCCATTTTTAAACTCGATTAGTTTTTGGCTGTATGTATCTGGCGCCGTACTGGTGAATGTATCCCTAATTGTTGGCGAGTTTGCAGCCGCCGGGTGGCTAGCCTACCCACCGCTGTCCGAACTAAAGTTTAGCCCGGGAGTCGGCGTAGATTACTGGATATGGAGTCTGCAGATTGCCGGCACTGGCAGTTTACTTTCGGGCGTCAACTTCTTGACCACTATACTACGCCTGCGAGCCAAAGGGATGACACTCATGAAGATGCCGCTGTTTACCTGGAGTGTATTTTGCAGCATGATACTGGTCGTTTTTGCGTTCCCGATTTTAACCGCGACTCTTGCTATGTTAAGTCTTGACCGCACCATGGGGATGCATTTCTTTACGGCTGAAGGCGGCGGCAACCCGATGATGTACATTAACCTCATATGGGCATGGGGACATCCGGAAGTATATATATTAATCTTGCCGGCATTCGGCATTTTTTCTGAAGTAGTTGCCACATTTTCGCGGAAACGGCTTTTTGGCTACGTGTCTATGGTATGGGCACTGGGCGCCATTACATTTCTTTCGTTTACCGTCTGGCTGCACCACTTTTTCACGATGGGGGCAGGCGCAAATGTAAACGCTTTCTTTGGCATTATGACCATGGTGATTTCCGTGCCCACTGGCGTCAAAGTATTTAACTGGCTGTTTACCATGTACCGCGGACGCATAAAACTTTCCACGCCGATGCTCTGGTTCTTGGGCTTTGTGATGACCTTTACTATTGGCGGCGTCGCGGGAGTGCTAATGGCCGTGCCGGCAATCGACTTTCAGGTACACAACAGCCTATTTTTGGTTGCGCATTTCCACACCATGATTATTGGCGGCGTGTTGTTTGGATATTTTGCCGGCTTTACATATTGGTTCCCAAAAATTTTTGGATTCCGTTTAAACGAGCGCCTCGGTCGCTACGCCGTATGGTGCTGGATAATCGGTTTTCTGCTGGCGTTCATACCGCTGTATATCCTTGGCATGATGGGCGCTACCAGACGGCTCGACCATTACGACGCCTCGCTTGGCTGGCAAGGGCTGTTTATCGTAGCGGGAGTAGGTCTTTTGGTTATTGCACTGGGTGTCGGCTTCCAGCTACTGCAGATCGGCTACAGTATTTATGCGCGGCAAAAAACGCGCGATTTGAGCGGCGACCCGTGGCGGGGCAGAACCCTCGAATGGGCAACCTCATCACCGGCAGCAGTATATAATTTTGCGATTTTGCCAGAAGTCACCACACGCGACCAGCACTGGACAAACAAACACTCACACAAAAAAAACGCCAAGCCCGTATATGATGACATTCACTTGCCCAAGAATACCGGGGCAGGGATCATCATCGCCGCATTTACCTTTGTGTTTAGCTTTAGTATCGTGTGGCACATGTGGTGGCTCGCCGGCCTAAGTTTTGCGGCTACTATAGTCGCTCTTATCATTCGTCTTACGAGCAGCAACAATGAGTATGTGATCAGCGCCAAAGAAGTCGCGCGCATTGAAAAGGCAAGAGGGATGCACGCATGAGCACCATAAAAGAACAGCAGCACCAGACCGACACCTCACTATTTGGATTTTGGGTTTACTTAATGACCGACTGCGTATTGTTTGCGAGCCTGTTTGCCACCTATGCTGTCTTACGCAGCAACACGTATGACGGCCCGCTGCCTGCGGCAATTATTTCACTCCCCACTGCACTAATAGAAACCTTACTGCTGCTCACCAGCAGTTTTACGAGCGGCATGGGCCTCCTGGCGCTACGGAAGAAGCTAAAACGAGCCGCATCGGCGTGGTACACGGCTACATTTTTACTGGGTGCAGCTTTCTTGACTTTTGAACTGCGTGAGTTTAGTCAGCTCGTAAACGAAGGGAGCTCGTGGCGAACAAGCGGCTTTTTGTCGGCATTCTTTACACTGCTTGGCACGCACGGTCTGCATATTGCCGTAGGCCTGCTATGGCTTATTGTTCTGCTGGTATTTATGTGGAAGAAAAAGATCACCGGAAGTCTTATTAAAAAGTTTCAGTATTTCGGCCTGTTTTGGCACTTCTTAGACATCATTTGGATATTTATCTTCACCATTGTTTACCTTATGGGAGTCATACACCTATGAGCACATCCACCCATACCTCCGGTGTCCGTTCATACGTAATCGGTTTTGTTTCATCACTTATTTTAACGCTCGACGCATTTGTGCTCGTGTACTATAAGCTTTTAAGCGGCTGGACGCTGGTATATGCCATTGTCGGTCTCGCAACCGTTCAGTTAGTGGCGCAGCTCGTGTTCTTCTTGCATATTTCACACGGCGCAAAGCCAAGATGGCAGGCAATTGCGTTCTGGTTTATGGTGCTCGTCGTATGTATATTGGGTGCCGGTTCGGTCTGGATCATGCAAAACATAGACTATCATCACGAAAAAATGACCCCAAGCGAATCGGAGTTGTTTATCACTGAAGACGAGGGCATACGGCCATAGATACGTTAAAAAAATATTACCGCTTAACCAAACCCGGCATTATATATGGCAACACAATCACTACGGTGGCAGGCTTTTTGTTTGCGGCCGGAAGTATTAGAAAAATAGGTTTACTGCTCGCCACCATTTTTGGTACGGCGCTGGTTATTGCATGCGGCTGTGTCGTAAACAACCTTACTGACCGCAACATCGACAGACAGATGCGCCGCACCAAAAAACGGGCGCTCATAACCGGCACCATCTCGCCCAAAAATGCTGCCTTATTTGCCGCAGCGTTAGGATTGGGTGGCTTTATATTGCTTTCGCTGTATACCAACTGGGTTGTGGTAGTTATAGGTGTCATTGGCTTGCTCGACTATACGGTTTTGTATGCCGTCTCAAAACGCAGGTGGGTATCCAGCACGCTCATTGGCAGCATTTCCGGTGCCGCACCCATCGCCGCCGGCTACTGTGCGGCAAGCGGCAGGTTTGACCTTGCGGCGGCAATTTTATTTTTAATGATGACGTTTTGGCAGATGCCGCATTTTTATGCGATCGCACTCTTTCGTTCTAAAGACTACAGCAGCGCCGGATTGCCTGTATTGCCGCTCATTCGCGGCGAAAATGCAGCCAAAAAACAGCTGCTCGTTTACTGCGTGCTCTTTTTGCTGAGCGCCATCTCCTTACATGTATTCGCTGACGCCGGTTACCTGTACTTACTTGTTATGCTCGTGCTGGGGATATGGTGGATAGCAGTCGGCGTACGCAGAGCAGGTACACTGACTTCAGAAAAGTGGGGACTCGAGATGTTTAAGGCTTCACTATGGGTAATGATTGCCTTAAGCGGCGCCGTTTCGTTTGCGCGGATATTACCATAGGCGCTATACTATATCTATGATACTAGTCGCACATATCGTAATAGCGCTCGTAAGCCTCGCTACGACCCTTGGTGGTGTCATTCGTCCCTCCAAAGGCCGCCTGCAAACTGCTCTCGTATTATTTGCAGCTACCATCTTAAGCGGCTCAACGCTTGTATTTACCTCACAGGTTTCACTTGCGCACGCGTGTGTCAGCGGCCTTATATATACCGCACTAGCTGCGGGCGGCATGCTCTACACCAACCGCAAGCTTTCTTATGCAAAAGTCTTAGCTAAAAATGATCGCGAACGTGATTAAACGAATAGTCCCAGCTTGCATCTGATTTTTTGTGCGGGTTAAAAATATTTTCTGGGTCAAATATAGCTTTTGTCTGCTTAAAGAGGGCAAGCATATCGGCGCCGTACATCTGCTCGAGCCATGGGCCGCGCACCAAGCCGTCATTGTGCTCACCGCTTAAACTGCCTTTATATTTGAGTACCAGTTCGTTTACTTCTTTCATGCTGGGCTGCAGCTTTTCGCGCTCTTCTTTTTCTTCAAGCTTCATGAGCGGGATAATGTGAAAGTTGCCGTCGCCCATATGTCCGGCAATGGTTGCAAGCAGCTTGTATTTCTTTATTATTTTACGCAGTTCCGGCAAAAACTCGGGCAGATACTCTGGGTTAACCACCAAATCATCTATATACGGTGCGGTGTGCTTGTCTTTTACCTTACTGCGAAGCAGTTGGAAGCTTGAGCGGCGCATGATCCAAAATTTGCGTTGCTTAACTTCATTGTCGTCTTCCTCAAAAAGCGAATCTTGCTTAAATTCTGCCAGCTCTTCGCGCATGGCATGAACTTTTTGGCTGACCTCTTCTGGCGTTGCGCCATTGAACTCAACCAAAAGAACCATTTTTGGAATACCGCGCAGTAACATTAACGCATTAGGGATGAGCTGAAAGGCAAGTTTAATGGTGTCCTTCCAGCCGATGAGCTTATGAAACGAAAAGAAGAGTTTAAAACTAAGCATTAATGTATAGTTGTCAAAACCCTCAAAAGTTGCCGGTCGTTTCTGCACCACCTTGTTGATCAGCGAGCCAAGATTGGTTATATCGCGGAGAAAGATCACTAGCGTACCGGAGTGCTGCGGGGCAGGGACAAGACGGAACTTAATATCGATTGTAAACCCGAGTGTACCTTGCGCGCCCACGATCAGGCGGGTCAGGTCAAAAATACCCGTCGTACGGTCCCACACATACCACAGGTTGTAGCCCGTGGAGTTCTTAGAAACATTCGGCTTTGCGGCTTTGATCTGATCGTAGTTTGCTTCTATGAGTTCGTACAACTGCTTATATAGTCTGCCCTCATAATCATCCTGGGCCATTTTTGCATCGAGCTCGTCTTTGTTGAGCGGCCGAACGGTATATTCGTTGCCATCGGCAAATACTACCCGCAGTTCGCGCACAAACTCTTCGGTCTTGCCATACTGCAAAGACTTCTCGCCGCCCGCATTGTTATTGACCATTCCGCCGACCGTACAAAGATCACGACTGGCAGGATACGGCGGGAGCAGCGCGTTTTGTTTGAGCGTTTCAACCTCGAAGTCACGATAAAATACGCCCGGCTGCACCTGAGCTTCATCGGCCGTCACCGCTTCAATGTGCGTAAAATATTTATTAAAATCGACAATTACCGAGTCATTAATAGCCCCGCCTGACATATCCGTGCCTGCGCTCCGCGCCGTAACACTCAGCCCGGGGTGTTCTGCGCGCAGCGATGCAACCGTGCGCACTAGCTTTTGCACATCTTCGTTATTTTTGGGCGCTACCACAACCTCTGGGCGTATTTCAAACAGTGACGCGTCATGACTGTAGAGGTCGAGCGAGGCGGGCGTCGTATCTATGTCCCCTGTAAAACCAGCAGCTTTAAGCGCAGCAATTAAATCTTCCATATTTCTTACCTTAAGCTTAACCGTAATTACAAACGAGCACAAGTCTCTTTAGGTTCTAAAAGTGGTTATGCTTTTTTCCAAAGGGTTAGTATAATACTACGTAATGACTAAGAAAAAAGTACTCGTTGTAGGCGGGGGTTTTGGCGGTATACGTGCGGCAATAGATATAGCAAGCCACGAAAAGTACCAGGTAACTTTGCTTTCCGACAAAAAGGCGTTTGAACATTACCCAACCATGTACCGCACCGCAACCGGCGGTCCGTCGGAGATCTCTGAGATACCGTTGCATGAAATTTTTGAAGATAAGCCGGTTGAAGTTGTAGTCGGGCGTGCCGCAAAATTACACAGAGAAAAGAAAACGCTCACCACGGAAGACGGACAAACCTTTCATTTTGACATCCTCGTGCTGGCGCTTGGGGCGGTAACCAATTATTTCGGCATACGAGGCATGAAAGAATACTCGTTCGGCATAAAAACAATTGCCGAAGCCGAAGAGTTGAAGCAGCATTTGCACAACCAGCTAATAGACGAAAAGAAGCCCGACCTTAACTACATTATTGTGGGCGGCGGCCCAACCGGTATTGAACTGGCCGGAGCCCTGCCGGCATACGTGAAAAAAATTATGAAACAGCACGGACTGCGTGACAGCAAACTGCACGTCGACTTGGTTGAAGCCATGCCGCGCCTTATGCCCAGAATGCCAAAAGCCGTTTCGCGCTCGCTGGCGCGTCGGCTTAGATCGCTGGGCGTCAAACTATATTTGGGCGTTCCCGTGCAAGCAGAGACCGCCAACACCTTACTCATGAATGGTAAATATGTACGCAGTCACACCGTTGTATGGACCGCCGGTATTGCCAACAATCCGTTTTTTGCTGAAAACAAATTTATCCTATCGCATAATGGCAAAGTTCAGGTAGACAAACTGCTGCAAGCATGGCCGGGCATATTTGTTATTGGCGACAATGCCGACACACCGCATTCGGGCATGGCGCAAACCGCCCTGTATGACGCCCGGTTTGTCGCCGAAAATCTCGTTCGCCATGCTGAAGGTAAACGTCCATACGCCTACAAGCCCAAAAAGCCTGTCTATGTAACGCCGGCCGGCCCACACTGGGCATCGGTCGTTTGGGGTAAGGTACAGATTTATGGGCGACTCGGCTGGTATATTCGCCAAGCCGCCGACTGGATCAGTTACCATGATTTTACACCGTGGTGGCGCGCAACCGAGCTCATACTTAAGGCCGATGACACCGAAGAGAATTGCCCGGTCTGCGCCAGCAAAGAGAAGTAACCTAAAAAGCAATATCTGATATTTGATATCCGATATTCACAGAAAAACTCCATGCGCTACAAAGTAGCATGTAAGAGTAGGCTAGATTACAGGATCTTTATCTGATCGTTTACTTGCTGCTTGTGGTGCACTGCTAGACTTCATAAAAAGCAGAGCTCCACTTAACATACCCGCTGATCCTGCTAGCATATAAATATATGCCTCTAGCTCTTCTTCGCGTCTTTCGGCAACAACCTGGAGCATCTCTACGTCCGAGTCTTGCTCAATAACAGCCTCTAAAACAGCACGCTGTGCTTCGTTTGCATCCGCATTATGCCGTACTGCTCCGAGCGCACAGGTAATAGTCGCCACACAAGCTAAAGCGCCTGATGCGCGCAGCAACGGCTGAAGAATATTATCAGCAGCTAGGTGTTCTTTGGTCATGAAGGATATTATACACTATATATATTATTTAGTCAATCTTATAGGATGAGCATAGCGTCGCCAAAAGAATAAAAACGATACCGTTCGGCAATAG
>CAYSJS010000002.1:0-83335 GCA_964431415.1 uncultured Candidatus Saccharibacteria bacterium
TGGTGCGCGGGAAAGGACTTGAACCTTCATGGGTCGCCCCGCTAGCTCCTAAGGCTAGTGCGTCTACCATTTCGCCACCCGCGCATACTAACTAGGCTATTTTAACAGATATACGCTTTGCAATAAATAATTAATCTACAGTTCCTTTTAAAAAGTCTTCACTGATGCTTCTGCCGTCTCTAGTCTATGACTGAAATTATCATCGTTTATGTGACAAATAATACGCATCTTCGAATTCTCCAGGAAGTTTTCATGGTCTTTCATATATGTGTCAATTTTATTCATAAAAACTTCATATTTTTTAGCATCAAGGAGTGTCATATAAAAGCTTCTTGTCAAATCTATACTTATAACCACAACTTCGTAGTCGCTCATTCCTTTATTTTGCAGAAATTTGTACCAGTGTCGATCATTGCTCGCGTCATAAATAAACGAGCGTCTTTTTTCTGTGAGACTTTCTATTCTTTGTATGACGCGCTCTAGATATTTATACTGATCAAGCACATTGCTCAGAGTATCTTCGCGCAGCTCTGTGCGTATGACGTCATTAGCAAGTATAGGCAGGTTAAATACACAAGAGAGATGGTGAGCGATTGGCGTTTTTGAACTTCCGGGTACGCCTGCGAATGTTATACAAACGGGCTTCATACTACGATTATACGCTGTGTTTTCGATAATATATTATGCGGGCGCCGGCGTACTCTTTTTCGGAAAGAATCTCGCAGTCCGGCATTGGCGGCGCACTGAGTTTGCTGGGCCACGAAAGCACCAACAGACCATTATTTTTAATATGCTTTGTGAGGCGCTCTATCTCGTGCGCATGCACTGCATCGTATGGAGGGTCGCAAAGCACCACGTCAAATGTCTCTGCATGATTTCGGACGGACCACGCCTTAACACTCATAAGATGAGCCCGCACCGTGCCGTCGAGGCCAAGCATGAAAATATTTGCGAGCAATGTTTTATACGCACTCTTATCCCACTCAACAGCAATGCAATTTTTTGCGCCGCGGCTTATTGCCTCAAAAGACAAAGCACCGCTTCCGGCAAAGGCATCTAAAAAGGTCAGGCCTTCTATGTCTCCTAAAGCATTAAAGATTGCGCCGCGCGGTTTTTCGCCCATGGGATGTGTGCGTGCAGTCGTAGGCGCATTAAATATTCTTCCTCGCAAAGCTCCCGATATTATCCTCATAGACCCGCCTCCACCGCAGCCTGATACCATATGGTCGTGACCGTACGAACCATAATAGGTGCCAGCTGCTGGCGTATCTGACGAGTTAGTTTGCTCGTCCAGCCCTTTGTAATAAATTGTCCGTAAATATCAAGCATAGCTATTTCCCGTGCAGCCTGCATAAAGTATTCCTGGTAGCCAATCGAGTCTATGCCCCGTAAATCGGTCTGCTTTGGCCTTGCATCAGGAAAGCGTAGCGGCTTAATTATGAAACTGAACCCCCACTCAAACATAAAGTGAGCCGTAAAGACACCCCGCGGCCCCCATGCTTCTATCATGTTATGAGCAGTTTTGCGGTGTGTATCGCCTTTAAAAATCAATTTTTCACGATAGGTTTGCCGGCTGTCGTTAGTTTTGCCGCCACGCAGCCGGCTTATTTCTTGCTCGTACGGAAAATGATGCGCAGGCGTTAAGCCGTCCACCACCGCGTGCGCCAGCCAGGCAGCTTCAAAAGCGGAACGTTCTTTATTCTTAAGCGTAAGCTCTTTAACCAGTCCCTCATAATGCACTGCAAGCAAGTGTTTATAGTCATCCGCATCTTCCGATAATGGGTCAAAAAAGTGCCATGGCTCATTTTGTCCGGGACTTTTTCTCTTTATGCCATCTGGTCCGTTTTTACCTTCAAATGCTAATATCGCCCGAGCCGGAGGAAAAAAGGTACTTTGCGGCAAAAGTTCTTTTAGGTGTCTGCGAGCTATGCGATCAATTTGCTGGTGTGCGCCGATAATTCTTCCGGAGTAGCGCGTGAACGTGAGGCCTGAATACATTACTACAAGTATACCGTATTACGTATGAAGTATTACGAATAGTCGCTAAATTCCTATGTGCCTAAACTTTGCTGCTAGTTTAGGGTAACTACCGCTTGGGCTGCGCGCACCCGACGCATAAGCTCCGGGTGGTCAGACAGCTTGATGCCTTTTTTGACGAACATATGTACCGCCTTGCGAGCGTCGGCAATAAGGGCATGATCACTCAGTTTTGCGATACGGAGGTCAAGCTCACCGTGCTGCAGAGTCCCATATATTGCGCCTGGGCCGCGCAGTTCTAAGTCCAGCTCGGCCAGTTCAAAACCGTTGGTAGTTCTTGCGAGCGCACGCAAACGTTGGCTTGGCGACTTACTGTCGCTCGGCACAATAAAACAATACCCTTGATCTTTTCCGCGTCCCACCCTTCCTCTGAGCTGGTGCATTTGGGCAAGGCCGAAGCGGTCGGCACCCTCTATAACCATAACGCTTGCATTTGAAACGCTCACACCAACTTCTATAACCGTCGTCGCCACCAAAATATCAATTTTACGCTGAACAAAACGCTCCATCACCGCTATTTTATCTTCGTCTTTCATCTTGCCATGCAATAAACCGACTCGACGATTTTTAAAACGTCCCAACCGAAGATTATCGTACATTTTCTCAGCGCTCGGCACCGGCAAGCTAGTCGCCGACTGTATTACCGGACATACTATGTACGCCTGTCTGCCTGCCTCAATCTCTGCGTCTATTTTTTTATACATTGGCTCGCGGCTGTTAGGCGATACAATCTCCGTAATAATTGGCTTACGTCCTACCGGCATGGCGTCCAAAATTGAGATGTCAAGTTCTCCGTACAACGTGAGGGCCAGTGACCGCGGGATCGGCGTAGCAGTCATGCTCAGTACATGCGGCATATGCCCTGTTTCTTTTACGAGCTTTTTGCGCTGCTCAACGCCAAAACGATGCTGCTCATCAATAATAAGCAAGCCGAGATTCTTAATCGCGACCTTGTCCTGCAAGAGAGCCTGCGTCCCAACTATGCAGGCGATATCATTGCTTGCTATGCGCGTGTGCGCAACCTTTTTCTGAGTCGGTTTTAGACTGCCCACCAGCAGACTTACCGAGCTCCCCATGCCGACCGCCTCAAACAACTCGCGCAATGTATCGGCATGCTGTCGAGCCAAAAGTTCGGTAGGAGCCATCAGAGCCACTTGTTTACCGCTCGCCATCACCATTAAAGAGGCCATCCCGGCGACGAGCGTCTTTCCTGAACCAACATCACCTTCCAGCAACCGGTTCATCGGCACCACAAAAGGCGACTTCGCGTCAGCACTACCCGCCATATCACGATATATCTGCCATACCGCAGACCGCTGCGCATTGGTAAGCTTGAATGGCAGCGACGCCACAAACTCTTTGGCTAATTGTTGTTTAAACGAAATGCGGGGCGCAAATTCATGCTGGTTTTCTTGTTTGTTAAGCTCGGCAGCGAGCATAAGCTCAAACACTTCTAGAAAAGCAAGACTTTTTTGACTTTGCAAAAACTTTTTCTTGTTTGACGGAAAGTGGACTTCCCTAACTGCTCTCCCGTATGGCATCAGACCAAACTCTTCTCGTATCGACAACGGCAGTGGATCCGGGAGGCTATCGGCTACTTTAAGCACTTGGTACAAGACCCTGCGTATAAGTGGCGAGGTTATACCTTTAGTTTCTCGGTACACAGGCACTATCCGCGCAGTATGTAGGGTAAAGTCACTGACAAGTTCCGTGCTTGGGTTGGCAATACTGAATTTCTGCGCTTTTAGCTCTAGCTTTCCAGTAATAAAGTACTTAGTTTCGGGTTTCATGCCCGCGACGCGATACGGCTGGTTAAACCATGTAAGGCGTACACTGCCTGTGGAGTCCGAGGCGATGGCTTCGGTTATGTGCATGCCGCGGCGTACGTAGCGGCCTTTTACACTGTCTATCACCGCTTCTACCGTTACCAAACCAGGAGAAATATCTTTGATTAAGTTTACTTCCGAATAATCTTTATAGGTGCGCGGAAAATAGTCGAGCAGTTCAGCAATAGTATTGATGCCTATATGCTTAAACTGCGCAGAAATAGCAGGCCCTACACCTTTTAGATTCATAAGTCCATCGCGCAAATCCATCGTAGCTAGTCTAGCACGTATGCATTCGCGGCCGATACCGACATACCCTTACGGCCATAGCCGAAAAGAGTAACCAGGTTTTAGTAGCTTACCGTAACCGAAGGCGAGACGTTATCCGACGTGTCTTTTGCGTATACGACCGAACCGCTCGGCAGTAACGCTTTGAGACGATTGCAGCTGCTGCCGCCACTAGAACACACCACCGAGCCGTTTGTCTGGTAGACCGTGACCGAACCTGACGAACCTGACCAGTTAAACGTTACATTTGCCCCGCTCGAAGATTGGTTAAGCGAAATAGGCGTTATTGACTCTGATGAACTTGTTGCACTATACAGCACGCTGTCGAGTACTTGAACGGCAATAGCGTGCGTACCGCCAGATGTGGGGGTATATGACGTGTTATAGCTATATACGCCGTCGGTAATATCAAAACTTTGCACTGTTTGACCATCTACGAGAATGTTAACCTTACCCGCACCTTTTTCGGTATTGCCGGCAAGCGGATGCGTCCCCTGTCCTATCGTTGCCGTAACACTATAGGAATTCCCGGTTCCGCCAGAAACACTGACGCTCGCCGTTGGCTTACTATCAGCACAATCATGGACATCGTCCTTCTCTTCGGTGTTGGCGGCGCCCGTTACAAACGTGTCCCCACTAAACGCGCTGGCCCCGGCACTATCCAGCTCTTTCTTAGCATTTTCCGGCGTACATTCGGTTGCCAGCTTGTTAGAAATTACGTCAATCGTCTGCTTTTTGCCATTCGTTGAGTTCTTACTCTTGTACCACGACGGATACAGATCATTGCTTGGACTTGGCTCAATTGAACCGTATCCCACGTGACTTGTTATGACAAACGCCGGTAACGTCTGGACTCCACTCGGCTTGACACGTTCTACAGGTGCCAGATCCTGGTGCGCGGCAGTCATAAAGCCTTTCCATATTGGAAGAGTCATATTTTCCATACTGCCGCTCATTGCACGGGTATGGTCATGATAGCCAACCCACACACCGGCTGCATATTTTGTAGAGAATCCGAGCATGAGTCCGTCTTTTGCGTCATTCGTCGTACCGGTTTTGATGCCAAATTTCCACGTTCCCTTGCTGTTCGTATAACGATGGGGTTTTGGACTACCGAAGTAACTGGCATTTGGATCGGAAATCATGTCAGCCAGAATATACGCTGAATCCTGTCGAACGGCTTGCGTGCCGGCGCTCGGCTTCCATTCGTCGAGCGTATTATTGTTATCGTCCACGACTTTCAGGATGTACGATTGAGGAAGATTAAGACCGTTCCTCGATAGCGAGGCATAACCATGCACGTGCTCGTCGAGTTTAAGGTACGCGCCGTCGCCGATGGCCGAAGACGAGTAGCAAGGAGCCTCGTTTGCAGAGATGAGCTCAGTTGCACCCTGCTTATAACACTTATAGCCAAAGGCGTGTCCATTGCCTGGGTCCATCAGCTTTCCGGCAAGGGTGATCGTTTTTTCAATGCCAGCAGTAAGCATTGCTTTAACCGCCGGAACGTTACGAGAACCGCCGATGGCATAGCGTAGTGTTACTGGTCCGGGGTACGTACGGCTAAAGTCGAACAAACAGTTACCGCCGTTTTCTGGCAAAGCTTTATTAGTACACGGGTATCCGGGCAAAGGCCCCTGCGTATCATACAAAACAGATCCGGCGCCGAAGTTAGTGGTGTTTTCCATCAGAGAAGTATAGTCATATGCCTTAAAGCTTGAACCTGGCGGCAGCGGCAGCCGAGCGTAGTTATTTTCTCCGAATACACCGTTAGAGAAATCCGGTCCGCCGACAAGCGCGACGACTTGCCCAGTCTCAACGTCCTCCGCTACAAATGCGGCCGTGTCACCACCCTGAGCACGCACCTTAGCCATTCCCTTGGCCACTTGCTCCTCGGCAACCTTCTGTAAGTTCATGTCCAGCGTGGTCGTCACCTTCCAACCACCGCGCTTGTAGGTTTGCTCGAACTGATATTCAAGCTGTTCTTTGGCGGCCAGTACAAAATAGGGAGCTGTGATACTTCCGTACTTATCGGGCTTTTCCATATTCACTTTTGCAAGAATATCAATCTTTTTAGCTTCGTCCCTTTGAGCTTTGGTTATTTTGCCGGTCTGCTCCATAACATCCAGGGTATAGTGCATACGGCTGACAACATCCTCGCGCCCGCCATTTTCAAAGAGTGGTCCATAGGGCGAAAAATATGAAGGAGACTTAGGTATAGATGCCAAAAATGCCGCTTCATCAAGCGTAAGATCTTTTGCAGATTTTTTAAAATAATCTCGGGCGGCAGCCTCAACACCGTACTGGATGTTGCCGTACGGGGCGGTATTTAGGTAGCCCGTAAGTATTTCGTCTTTTGAGTAGCTTCTTTCGAGTTCCACCGAAAGGATGAGTTCTTTGATTTTACGTGTATAGGAGCGGTCTTTTGTCCAGTCTTGAGTAAGCTTAACCAGCTGCTGCGTAATAGTAGAGCCACCCTGGCTGGTCGTACCGCCAGTGATGTTCTTTACGCCGGCACGGATTATACCCTTTAAGTCAAAGCCGCCATGATTATAAAACTCACGGTCTTCTATCGCTACGGTCGCGTCTTTAACATACTGCGAAATCTGCGTTCCTTCGACCGGTATGCGCTTGACCGCATCATAATCTTCCCAAAGAAGGGTTTGGCCTGTCTTGTCGTAATACCGTATGCTGCCGCCGATATTATCGCCGGAGATATCTTTTAAGTTGGGCAGATCCTTCCTAAAATAAGCAAAAACGCCAACCAACAAGATAAACACTGCAACTATACCGATACCAATGAGCTTAAGGGCCATAAGGCCGCCCTCTCGGCTAAACCAGTATTTATACAGGCGCTTCGGATGCATACGGTAAAAGAATCGCTTTATACGTCCTTTGGGCATGTCGCGGAGCAGTTCCGCCTTGCGCAGCTCTTTGCGGTCACGGTGCGCGATATAACGCTGCATTAACCCGTACTTAAGCTTAATCTTTTGTCCGCTCTTTGTGGTGTATACGTTCGGCTTGTTTGATTTTGGCTTTCGGGCAGTGGTTTTCTTAGATGTAGCCATAGAAGTTAATTAATGCTCCTTATACTAACGGCTATTATAGCAAAGCACTTTCGGAACAAAAACTTACAAAAAGTTGCATTTTATGTCTTAAACGCAGCCGTTTTGCGCTATACTTGGATCTGTAAACTCATTTTCCATGCAGGCAGTACTAATCAAAAACGTATGCCGCTACGGACATGAGAATCACCAACTAACGAGAGTAAAAACATGACATTATCCGAAGAACTCGCCTGGCGCGGCTTTGTGAACCAAACAACTTTCAAGCAGATAAGCGAGCTGGACGACACGACACGCACGTTCTACTTTGGCGTCGACCCGAGCGCCGACTCAATGCAAATCGGTAACCTGGCTGCAGCAATGATGGCGCGAGTGTTTATCCAGCACGGCTACAGGGCAATTCTTTTAGTTGGGGGTGCTACCGGCATGATCGGCGATCCGGACGGAAAAAGCGAGGAGCGCACGCTAAAGTCTCTGGATGAAATTGCCCGAAACAAGGCCGGTATAGCCGCTCAGTACTCACGAGTTTTTAATGATGTGCCGTTTGAGGTAGTCGACAACTACGACTGGTTTAAAAACCTAAACTACCTCGAGTTTCTTCGGGATGTCGGTAAGCACGTACCGATGCGTCAAATGCTTGGCCGTGAATTTGTGCAGTCTCGTCTAAGTGAAGATGGCGCAGGGATTAGTTATGCCGAGTTTAGTTATGCACTTATACAAGGCTATGACTTTTTGCACTTATATAAAGAAAAAGGCGTAACCCTTCAGCTGTGCGGGGCCGACCAATGGGGCAACAGTATTGCTGGGGTCGAACTTATTCGCCGCATCGAAGGCGGTGAAGCGCATATATGGTCTACTCCCCTCATTATCAACCGCGCCACCGGCAGAAAATTTGGCAAAACCGAAGGCGGAGCTATTTGGCTGGACGAGTCTAAGACCAGCATCTACAAGTTTTACCAGTTCTGGCTTAACGCCGATGACGAAGGTGTTGAAGAGTATTTAAAAATTTTTACACCCCTGCAAAAAGAAGCAGTGGATGCAGTTATGAAAGAGTTTAAGGCCCATCCAGAACAACGACACGCTCAAAAAACCCTTGCCCTAGAGGTAACAAAGCTGGTTCATGGCAAGGCACGTGCCCTAGCCGTTCAAAAACTGAGCAGTGTGCTTTTTGGCGGTACACCATATGCAGAGCTTGAAGCAAGTGACTTTGAGCTTTTACTCGGCGAGTTGCCTGTTGTTGAAGCCATAAAAAACGAGACCACACTTATTGCCGGACTCACTACGGCCGGACTTGCGCCCACAAATAGCGAGGCGCGTAGGCTGCTCGCAAGCAACGCCGTGTATATTAACGGCTCACAAATTCCACTGAACAAAACACTTTTTGATGACATGGATGACATTAAGGGCTTTGCCGTACTGCGCGTAGGCAAGAACAAGAACGCCGTTGTTCGGTTCCAAGCCTAAAGCTTCTAAAAGGGACCGGAAACTTAAAACCGCACCACTAAAATAGGCTATACTTACTTATATATGCGTTTTATTGCACTCCTTATCGGCAAGTCAATATTAAAGGGTTTGCGCACTCTCGGGCGCAGCGGTTCTGCACTACCCGGCCTGGTAATCGAAAAAATGCAGCCGCATTTCCTGCACGACATGCTCAAACAACTACCGGAGGGTGTGATTATTGTTACTGGTACCAACGGAAAGACCACAACCACAAAAATGATTGCATCTCTGCTAGAAGCACACGGCAAAAAGGTGCTCACTAATCGTACGGGCAGCAACTTTGTCCGGGGAATTGTCACTACGGTAGTCGATAAAGCTAGCTTCAGCGGCAACCTAGCTTACGACGTTGCTGTTTTTGAACAGGACGAAGCGCACGCTGTGCATTTTGTGCATCAAGTGAAGCCCAGAGGTGTAGTGGTGCTTAATATTATGCGTGACCAAATGGATCGTTTTGGCGAAATCGACACCACCGCTCAGCTACTGCAGAAGGTAGTGAGCAGTGCAACCGAGTGGGCCATTTTGAATGCTAATGACGAAAGAGTAGCGCGTCTGACGCCGTCGGAGCCGGCACAAATAGTATGGTATGGACACGCCAAGGCTCTGCAAGATGACTTCTTAACCGACGACCAGTTTCATCACGACGATAAAACAACCTATACCTGCGCGGGCAAGATGCGTACCGAACTCCTCAGTTTTAAGGATGATTCAGTAACAATCGCTCAGAACGAAAGAAAAACCGTCTATAAAAGCCCCATAAGCGGTAGCCATAATGCGATCAATCTAACTGCCGCATTGGCCGCGCTCGAAGTACTCGTCCCAGAAGACGACCCAACTATTACTCATGCCGCCGTAAGCCGGCTCGAACCCGCCTTTGGACGCGGCGAGACAATACATATAAAGAATGGTGCCGCCGTCACTTTGCAGCTCGTTAAAAATCCGGGCGGCTTCACCCATGCGCTCCGCACTTTGGCGGCGCAGCCATATACAACTGTAGGCATATCTATAAACGACGACTACGCCGATGGCCGGGACGTGTCCTGGCTTTGGGATGTTGACTTTCAGATACTCTCATCATTTATAGGCGGGGTTATATGCGGCGGAACGCGGGCGGCAGATATGGCGGTGCGCCTAAAGTACGACGAAGTTTCTGCCAGAGAAATACAGCCCGAACTCGCAGACTTCGTGCAAGAAATAGTCAGCACGCTGGATCAGACAGATACTGCAATTATTTTCTGCACCTATACGGCTATGCTGCGTATTCGTAAACTACTTACGGAGTATGCCGACGATATATATGAGGTACGCGTATGAGCCATAAACCGATCATCCACATTGTTCACTTATACCCCAAAGAAATGAATATCTATGGTGACACAGGCAACGTATTGGTTCTCTTGAAGCGGCTCGAATGGAGAGGCCTAGAGGTGCGCCTCAGCCGGGTCGGGGTTGGACAAACTATACCACCGGACGCCGACATTATTATTGGCGGCGGCGGCCAGGACGCCGGTCAAGACAAGATTCAGTCCGACCTGCAAGCCAAAGCGGAGTCTTTACATAAAATGGCCGAAGCTGGCGTGGTCATGCTCATGATATGTGGCATGTACCAGTTATTTGGGAGAAAGTTTACGACCAAGGACGGTATTGTTATAAAAGGGATTGGCATTTTGCCGCTCGAAACTACCGGAGGGTCCACGCGGTTCATTGGCAACACTATATATGACACACCTTTTGGTGAGGTTGTCGGCTATGAAAATCATAGCGGCATAACCACCTTAGACGACTCATCCCTAGCGCTTGGTGTGGTTACGAAAGGCGCCGGCAATAACGGACAAGACAAGACAGAAGGCTGCGTGGTTAATAATATATTTGGCAGCTATTCGCACGGACCTCTGCTTACTAAAAACCCGGCACTCGCCGATGAGCTACTTCGAAGAGCGCTCACGAGAAAAGGACATAGCGAACCGCTGCCGCCGCTCGATGACACGTACGAACAAAACGCACACGACTGCGCTATGCATCGCCCCCGTTAGTACTCTTTACTAGTAAGTGCCTAGTCTTTTTCTAAAAACTGATTTAACGCCGTACGAATGTCACGAACCGGCAGTAAAAAGCTACCCGCCTTACTTTTTGCCTGCGGCGGGCCGATAGCACCAACAAAGCCGAGCTTTTGTGCCTCGGCAATGCGCTTTTCAGTAAAGGCAACCCGGCGCACCTCACCGCTCAGACCAACTTCGCCAAACACAACGGCATCCTTTTTTAACTGCATACCTTTAGCCGCAGAAGCAATCGCCATACACACCGCCAAATCCGCTGCCGGTTCGGTGATCTTCAGGCCGCCCACAATGTTGATGTATACGTCTTTATCTGCCAGCTGCAGTTTAGTGCGCCGCTCAAGCATTGCAATAAGCAAATTAACCCGATTCAGATCTATGCCGCTCGCTGCCCGTTTTGGGTATCCATAAGACGTAGTGTTGACCAGTGCCTGCACTTCTACCAGTAATGGTCTAACGCCTTCGAGCGTAGCTAACACAACTGAGCCGTCACTTACTTGACGCTCGGCAAGTAGTGCAGCCGACGGATTATCGACCGGTTGGAGTCCCGTTTCGCCCATTTCGTATATAGCCGACTCATTAGTGCTGCCAAATCGATTTTTTACACTTCGAAGCACCTTAAAGCCACCGTATCGGTCGCCCTCCAGCTGCAAAACAACGTCAACAACGTGTTCAAGCACTTTTGGTCCTGCGATCGAACCTTCTTTAGTCACATGCCCAACCAATAATAATGCGGTGTTACTTTTCTTAGCTGCCGACATAAGCAAATGGGCCGAGTTAGTAATCTGACCGACCGAACCGGCGGCAGAGGTAACAGAGGAAACCGTTATAGTCTGAATTGAGTCAACTACCACCAGGTCGTAATCGCCGCTTGCAACGGTTGCCGCGATATCATCGGCCGAATTACTGCTTGTCAGTGAAAGATCCGCTGCAGCCGCGCCAAGCCGCGCCGCACGCATCCCCACCTGCTGTACCGACTCCTCGCCGCTCACATACAGCACTGTAACGCTTTGCGCAGCCGCGTACGCCACTTGCAGTAAAAGCGTGCTTTTTCCTATGCCCGGCTGTCCCGCAAGAAGCGTTACGCTGCCTTTCACAAAACCACCGCCAAGCACTTCATCCATCGACTGACTGCCGCTCGGAATACGAGACGACATCTTCTGAGAAGTAACTTCGGTGCTTGCAATGACCGTAAGTTTCTTGCCCGATGCGCTCATAGCCCCTAGGTCGCTTACCTGCTCTATGAGCGTATTCCATTCGCCACATACGCTACACTTACCCATCCACGAGCTGTGGTGAGCGCCGCAGTTACTGCAAATGAAGGTGGTGGTACTTTTTTTCGCCATAGTTTACTTTAGTGTACCAGATAATACACCTACCGGATTCATCGACACAATACTACTGTACTATTGTTTCTCTGGAACCGTCTCACGGCTATCAATCGCTTTAACAAGATCTTGCTCTTCGCTCGCCAATGCGTTTCTTTTTGAAACAATGTCGTTGTAACTGCTTACCAAGCGAGCCATTTCGTCAATCAACGCGTTATACCGGCTTACTTGGCGATTAAAAGCCGGCACTCCGGCATTATAAGCGTCAATGTTACCGCTGCTGCGGTACGCCTCGAGTGCGGCTCGCTGACTCGTAAGGTTCTCCAGCATCTTTTCAAGATTCGCCTGCGTTTCATCTATCTGAGCTTTTAGTGAAGCGAGTTCGGCATCATAGGCAGCTATTTTGTCTCGCCGCTCTGTAAAAGCTCTTTCGTATTGTTCTGAAAAGCCGACTACTTTAGCGCGATCAGAAAAATACCGCGCATAATGCTGCTCTAACGCTTCAGGCAGCTCTCGAACTTCCGTCCCTAAAATAGAATGCAGTTCGTTATCGACGCTAGACGCATCCTGTTTCCGGTAGAGATCCACCGTTTCTAATATTCTGTCGTTTTTGATCTGCCTCAGTGCATCATTTAGAAGCCCATTTACCCGGCGCTTCTCCGGGCCGCTTAGGCGCTCGTAGGCAGCATGCAGCATTTCGTGTGCCGCAGTAACCTCCTCTATGCCTTCAAGCCGCGGATCCGTAATGTCGAGTAAATATATACCCTTGCCGCTGACATAACAGCCGAGCACAATAGTATGCTCATCTTCGCGGCACGAAATATTGAAGTCCGCCTTCTGCTGAATGACTGGATGATATACGTAAAAAAGCCGGCGCGAAGACGCACTCATCGTGGTTCGATCCGCCAGCCCAATTATTTCTGTGGCTGGGCTGTAGTTATATAAACGTGCCCAGTCATAGATTGCCATGCGCTGCGTAAACACTAGTAGTGGCAAGCCTATCAATCCAACTAGTGTCGCGGCAATAGGCCCGATTCTTTTTCGCATGTTGCTAGTATATCGCACTTACGCCGCTCGGCTTAGATCTTACCAGCAAGCTTAAGCTCCTCCGCGCACGGCCGTGTTTATTTTTCCTTTAGTGTTGCGTATACAAGCAAACCGTTTTTCGCGCTTACCGACACAATGTCGCCTTTATGGTACGTTTCGTCTAATAAGCCGCTTGCAATGTGATCTTCAATTTCGTCCTGAATCAGACGTCTCATCGGACGCACGCCATTTTTTGCATCATATCCTTTTTCGAGCATTAACTGCTTCGCTGCCTTCTTAACATCAAGACCAATACCGTGCTTCACGAGCCGATTGCGTAGTTCATCCAGCTGCAGATCAACAATCTTAAGTGCATCTTTCTTGGTCAGCGCACGAAATACAATTGTTTTGTCGATACGGTTCAGTAGTTCTGGACGCATCAGTTTTTTTAGCTCATCGAGCACTTTTGATTTATTTTGAGCATGTGCGCTGTCTAGGTCATCAAAATCCTTTGGCGCACTGGCATTAAAGCCAAGTCCGGCCTCTTTCTGGAGTTTTTCCGCACCCACGTTGCTCGTCATGATCACAATCGTGTTGGTGAAGTCTACGGCTCGTCCTTTAGCGTCCGTAAGACGTCCGTCTTCCAGCATCTGCAGCAACATATTAAATACTTCTGGATGAGCTTTTTCTATTTCGTCGAACAGCACCACACTATATGGCTGTCGTCTAATTTTGTCGGTCAGTTGTCCGCCGTCGTCATAGCCGACGTAGCCGGCAGGCGCACCAACCAGACGAGACACGTTGTGATGCTCGCCAAACTCACTCATATCTATTTTTATGAGCGCCTTGTCCGAGCCAAAAAACTCACGAGCGAGCACTCTCGCAAGCTCGGTTTTACCCACACCCGTCGGGCCAAGGAAGATAAAAGAGCCGATTGGTCGACTGGTTTGACCTATGCCAACCCGATTACGACGTACAGCACGAGCCAGCGCCTCAACCGCTTCGTCTTGACCAATAACGTGCTTGCTAAGCGCCGCTTCAAGATTACGCAGATATTTTGCCTCCGAGCGAATCACCTTACTGACAGGTACACCGGTCATGCGTGCCACCACATCAGCAACGTCTTCGCTGGACATAATGAGTCTTTTAGCGCCTTTGCCGGAGTTTTGTATTTTTTCTAGGTCGGCTTGAATCTGGCTGGCGCGCTGTTTGTATTCTGCCGCTTTTTGGTAGTCTTCATTGTCAACCGCATCATCAATGCGCACGTTTACCAGTTTTAGCTCCTTTTGCAGCTTGCGCATCTCGGGCGGTGTTTTACCCTTGTCCACACGAAGATGAGCGGCTGCCTCGTCAAGCAGGTCAATAGCTTTATCGGGCATAAAACGATCATTCACATAGCGCTTTGCAAGATATACTGTATCTTCCAGAACTTCATCGCCAATGTTAACGCCGTGGTAAGCCTCATAATGTTTTCGAAGCCCTTTTAGTATAGCCAGTGTTTCGGGCACGGTCGTTTCTGGCACCTGGATCGGCTGAAACCGGCGCTCCAGCGCAGCGTCTTTCTCTATGTACTTGGTATATTCGCTGGTAGTCGTCGCGCCAATTACCTGGATTTTACCGCGCGCAAGTGCCGGCTTTAGTATATTGCCGGCGTCCATAGAACCTTCCGCCGAGCCAGCGCCTACGATCAAATGTATTTCATCAATAAAAATAATTGTCTTTGTGTCGTTTTCGAGCTCAGCCATCACTTTTTTGAGGCGCTCTTCGAATTCACCGCGGTATTTCGTACCGGCGATCATGCCGGCCAAGTCAAGCATAACTATTCTTTTATCTAGCAAACTATCGGGCACATCTTCGCTTACGATCCTCT
Organism: uncultured Candidatus Saccharibacteria bacterium; assembly: GCA_964431415.1. Lineage (GTDB taxonomy): Bacteria > Patescibacteriota > Saccharimonadia > Saccharimonadales > JACDBH01 > CAYSJS01. Next base: position 14,992 of record CAYSJS010000002.1, read on the forward strand.
GCGCCAGACCTTCGACAATAGCTGTTTTGCCTACGCCCGGTTCGCCGATCAGTACCGGGTTGTTTTTTGTACGGCGATTCAAAATAGTTACTACTCGTTTGAGTTGAGCCTCACGCCCAACCACAGGATCAAGCTTGCCGGCACGTGCCTGGGCCGTCATATCAGTACCGTAGGTATCGAGTGCGGTCTTTTGCCTGGCACCCTTTTTGCTTCGTCTAGAAGTTCCAAGCGAGCCATCGTCCTCGTACTGCTGTCTGTTTAAAAACTGCTCTAGTTCGTTATTAAGTCCATCGATACTCACGTTCATGTCGCGAAGCAGCGTTGTCGCACGAGCATTCTTTTGGCTCAGTATGCTGTATAAAATATGCTCCGTGCCGCAATAGTCTTGATTAAACTCTTGGGCCAGCTCATATGCCATTTTTAACGTGAGCTTGGCGGTTTCGCTTAAGCCCTTCGCCCCCATGTTAATAACAAGACTTTTTGGCACTAAGTTCAAAGCCACTCGGGCACGCTCTAACGTCACACCTACGCCTTCAAGTACTTTTGCGCCCATTGATGTCTCCTGGGCAAGCACGCCAAGCAATAAGTGCTCGGTACCGATATATGGGCTGTTAAAACTGCGTGCAATCGCATCTGCATGCTTTAAGCTCTGCAGTGCGTTTTCGGTTAGGTGGTTCAAAAATTCTTGAAAGTCTGGATTCTGTGGCATCATATCGTGATGTCTACCCTTCTATTGGCTTTTTATGTCGACCAATGCGTACATGATACCACGAATTAGCACTCACATGTCAAGAGTGCTAATTCACAATCTTACTCTTCAGGATATCTAACCCAGAAGAAACGACCGCCTCTGTTATGGAGCGGGTCTGGCGCGTCTCTATATTTTTCACGCACTGACCTAGGCATATTGGCAAGCTGGGCGACCATACCAATAGATCCAAGAAATTTATGATAGCGTTCAACTTCGCCGGGGGTTATAAATGGCATACTCGCTTCGTTAAGACTCGTATACAACTCCGTACCATCAGGCAGCCGAATTGCGTCCGTTTGAACATGTTCCATTTCTTTGCCTCCTCTTATTCGCCGTGCTCTTCGATAGCCTCAAGCAAGCTGCTTTCAAGCTGTTCTTTCTTCTTGAGTTTCTGTACCGGCTTAGCTGATTCAACACTGGCTTCTGGCGCAACCTCAACTGGCTTGTCGGCAATAATGTCAATGTCATAGCCGCAGAGTTTGCTTGCAAGGCGCACATTTTGACCGCTCTTGCCGATGGCAATACTGAGCTGATCTTCGTCGACATACACAGCCGCCTTTTTAACATCTTCAAAAATTTCTACACGATTTACTTTTGTAGGGCTAAGCGCTTGGGCGATAAAGGTTTTAACATCGTCGTTCCATACCACAATGTCAATCTTTTCTTGTTCGCCAACTTCACTCATAACGGCATTCACACGTGTTCCGTGACCGCCCACAAATGTACCAACCGGGTCAACACCCTGTACCGAGCTTGCTACAGCAATCTTGCTGCGTACACCGGCTTCACGGGCAATGCCCTTGATGCTTACGGCACCGGTTTCCATTTCTGGTACTTCGGCTCTAAAAAGCCATTCAACAAATTCCGGGCAGCCTCGGCTCACCACCAGCTGCGGACCGCGGAAACCACGCTCTACGTCTTTTAGGTAGACTTTTAGGCGCTGTCCCGGGTAATAGCGCTCGCCTTGAATCTGCTCGCTGCGCGGCATAATTGCCTGCGCCTTACCAAGCTCCATACGGACAATATTGCCTTCTACGCGGCCTACGAGACCATTGATGACGGTACCGATCTTATCTTCGTATTCAGCCATAACTATTTCGCGTTCGGCTTCACGGAGACGCTGTAAAATCACTTGCTTTGCCGTCTGTGCAGCAACGCGTCCAAAACTTTCTACTTTTTGATGCAGCTCAACAACGTCGCCAACGACTGCATCTTTTTTAATCGCCTGAGCGTCTGTAAGGCTAATTTCTAAGAACTCGTCCTGCACGTCTTCAACGACTGTTTTTGACACATACGCATCGACATCGCCGGTGTTCAGGTTCATGGTAACGCGTACTTCTTGTTCGCGGTCGCCATAGTCACGGCGGTACGCAGCGGCCAATGCTTGTTCAACCACCTCTTGTACGGTTGCTTCATCCAGGTTTTTTTCTTCGGCAATGGTCTTAATGGCCAGTGCCAGTTGTTTCATGTCTAAATCCATTTTTATCTCCTTATTAAAAAATCCGACCTCTGGTGGCCGGATCTGACAGAACTAGTATAGCATACCACCGGCTGCTTATAAAATTGTTTTTAGTTGCGCAACAGCGGGCCGCTCCTAATAGATGATACAATACGAGAATGAGTAAACCCGTCCCCCGTCTATACGATTCTTTCAAACCGTCAAACTACGAACTAACGTTGTCGCTCGACCCCGAAGGGCTCAGCTTTAGCGGCACCGTAAAAATTACCGGACAAAAAACCGGAAGACCGAGTAAACGCATCACGTTCCACCAAAAAGGGCTCAAAATTCATAGCGCATCGCTCGAAAGAGTAGACAAAAAAGGCAGTCAGACACTAGAGTGCGAGAGAACCAACACGCACAAACGCTACGATGAGCTCAGATTGCATAGCGGTACTATCTTGTATCCAGGCGGCTATACGGTCACCATTACTTTTAGCGGCAAAATTACGGACCACATGCAGGGACTGTATCCATGTTATTTCGAGCATAACGGCAAGAAACTAAAACTACTGGCTACCCAGTTTGAAAGCAACCACGCCCGTGAGGTATTCCCGTGTATTGACGAACCCGAAGCAAAAGCGACGTTTGATCTTACTGTAACCGCGCCAAACGATCCTGACGCGACAGTTTTATCGAATATGCCTGCCATCCCTAGTAAAGTCGCTGAGAAAAACAAGGATTTAAAAACTGTCCGCTTTGAGACTACGCCGATAATGTCTACATATTTACTGGCGTTTGTGTACGGCCGCATGCACTGTGTGTCAGCAAAAACAAAAGACGGTATCACGGTAAAAAGCTGGGGCACGGTGGCGCAGCCCAAATCCTCGCTCGAGTATTCTGCTCACGAAGCTACAAAAATACTGGAGTTCTTCACAGAATATTTCAATATTCCATACCCGCTCAAAAAGTGTGACCAGGTGGCGCTGCCCGATTTTGACGCCGGAGCAATGGAAAACTGGGGTCTTATTACCTACCGCGAAATTGCTCTTTTGACCGATGCGCACAACCGCTCTATTTCTAGCGAACAATACGTTTCATTGGTTGTGGCGCATGAACTTTCGCATCAGTGGTTCGGCAACCTCGTAACCATGAAATGGTGGGATGATTTATGGCTCAACGAAAGCTTCGCAAGTTTAATGGAACACTTGGCGCTAGACGCAGTTCATCCAGACTGGCAACAATGGGAGCTATATACCTCATCTGATGTAGTAAGCACCTCGAGCCGAGACGTATACAGCGACATTCAGCCCGTAAGCGTTCCCGTTACCGATCCGGATCTCATCGAAACTTTGTTTGACCCGGGTATCGTATATGCAAAGGGCGGCAGGCTGCTAAAAATGCTCAGAGAATATATTGGGGATGAAGCATTTCGAAAAGGCCTTAGCTCGTATTTTAAAAAGTTTGCATACAAAAACGCCAACAGAGATGATTTATGGGAAGCTCTATCCGCATCGAGCGGCAAAGATCTGAAAGCACTCATGGATCCGTGGCTCATTCAGTCGGGCATGCCAGTGGTCTCTGTGCACCAGGGAACCGACAAAAATCTCGCTCTTTCACAGCAACGTTTTCTCCTTGACAAGCCAGCCGACGGCACGATATGGCCCATTCCGCTGCTTGCCGATCAAACGCTGAGCGCAGATTTGCTCCAAGACACTGCCGCTAGCTTTACAGCAGAAAAAGATTCTTTCGTAATCCTAAATAACCAAGGCAGCGGACATTATTTTGTGCATTATGCCGAACAGGAACACCGGGAGTTTATTGCAAGTGCTGTCGCTTCACGTCACCTATCTACCGAGTCACGCATTAATATTTTAAACGATATGTACATGCTGTCACGGCACGGCGATGCGCCATTAACCGATGCGCTTCAAGTAATTATTGCCTGCGGCAGCGAACCCAGGGACAGTGTGTGGGCACTGATCAGCCGCATTCTTGGCGCGGCCGCACAGCTAAGCGAAGGTAATGAGGACGCCGAGAAGGCGTTAAAGAAGCTTCGTGTACGGCTGGGCTCGCACTGGTTTAAAGAACTCGGATGGCAGGACAAAGACAATGACGACGTAAACACAAAGCAACTTCGTCACACCGCCATTGCACTAATGCTTTCCGGTGAAGATCCTGCAGCCATACAAGAGGCGCTTGACCTCTACCAAAACCACGATTTAACGACGATACCATCTGAAATTCGAAACAGCATTTTATCGGCTGCGGTTCGATTTGGAGAAGCTATAGCGCCCCAGACACTCACTAAAGCATACTCCGTCGCATCTCCGGAGCTACAGCTCGACATAACCAGCGCCCTTGCAAGCACTAAGGACGGGGATTTGGCTGCACATATACTATCGAGCGCACTCGGTCCAGAGGGCTTCGTCCGGCCACAGGATGTCATGCGCTGGCTGGCTCTTTTTATGCGCAACCGATATAGTCGAGAGGCAGCCTGGAACTATATGACTCGCGAGTGGGACTGGATAGAATCTGCCCTAAACAAAAGCAAATCATTCGACTATCTGCCTACCTACGCAGCCAGTGTAGTGTCAACAGAAAAAGCCAAAAAAATGTATCACGATTTCTTTGAACCTATGCTGAAGAATAAAACTCTGGAGCGTAACATACGCGTTGGATACGCCGATATTGATGCGCGCGTTGCCTGGAGAAAAAGAGACGAACAGTCTATTGTAGAATGGCTAAAGCATACCAAAAAAGCTTAGTACTCACAGATCTTGTTTTATCAGATCCAACAATACATCTGCTACCTGAAGAGCGATAAGATCCTGAACTGGTCTTAATTCAAATTGCTGCGGTTCTGGGGCAAACGGATTTATGGTGTTCACGTCGATTTTGTTTAGGTCAGCTGCATCAGGCATAAAAGAATAGACTGTCGTGCGCCGCCGGAGACCGTTATTTGCAACCACAACGAGCTCGCCCGCCGATGATGCGGTCGCTACGAGACTATGATGTCCCAGCGCAACACCGAGCTGCCCGCCTTGACCTTGTAGCCTACTAAACGCTTCGGTGTACTTTGTACTGAGCTGCGTGTCTCTCTCTTGCCGCGTCGTTTCATCACCAGCCATCCTGTCAAACAAAAGGGTCGGCTCTGCGCACCAGCCTATTCGCGAGTCCATCACTTGAACTTCCGTTAATGGTTCAGTAATAATTACAGGGTGGGCTTCACGGTGAAGTGGGTTAAACATATGCATTAGAAAGTTAGTATACCATTATTTTGCTCATATGCAATTTTTTACGATATTTCTCTGACCTCGACCTCATTGCCGTTTCCCGTAACAGAAACCGCCAGCAGTTCATATGGCGCACTCCAGTTGTGTAGCAACACCCAAAGATCGGCTGCGCGCTGCATATGGCGAAGTTTTGTATCTGTAATATAGTCAAAACCGTCACCTTGCGCGTTAGAAGACCGATATTTGACCTCAATGAGATAGAGCAGGTTATTTTTTCTGCGATTATATCTATTTCCGCAACCTTTGTTTTCCAGTTTCGATCAAGTACTGCATAGCCGGCACGAATTAAATATTCAGCGGCTATCTGTTCACCGCGCTGCCCAATATCTTTTGTTTTACTATTCACTTGAGACATATTTTTGTAACGGAGCAAACGAAAGACGGTGTTGGTCGGTAACACCATGCTTGAGAATTAGTTCGGCATGCAGCTTAGTTCCATAGCCAACATGTCTATCAAACTCGTACAGGGCATAACGTTCTTTTAGGCTATACATGTATTGGTCTCTCGTTACCTTTGCATATACACTTGCCGCACTCACTACCGGAAAAAGGTCGTCGGCACGCGCAATACACCGCACCTGCTCAAATATTTCGTCACAATAATTTACCAAGCCGTCCATTATTATGTCCTCGTCGTTTGCTGCACGAATCGCCTCGAGCGCCCTTTTTACGCCCACACGCATAGCTGCACTAAGCCCTAGCTCATCAATCTCTCTTGCACTCACCCAGCCTTCGCCGTATTCACAGAGGGCTAGGATTTGCTCATACACGTTTTCTCTGGTTTTCTTTGAAAGTTTTTTAGAATCTTTTAATCTTTCAGGTAGCGCACCTTTTTGACGTGCCGCAACTACAAGCAACGGCCCGGCCCAACAACCTCTGCCAACTTCGTCTATACCAATCATCTTCACCTCTTTTTTGTGCTGAGCTCAAGTGTATACTCTTATATATAAAAACACCAGCGATTCAAACACTGGTGTTTCAAAGTATACAAAAGTTTGGTTTATTTTTCTTCGCGGTGCGCCAATGCTTCTGCTGCTTTAGCTTCTAATGCTGCTTCTTCTTCAGCTTTCTTTGCTGCGTCAGCTTCTGCTGCAGCGGCCGTTTCTTCTTTAAGGTGTTCAAGCTCTGCTTCTACAACCGGATCAGAAATGGTATTTACCGCCGACTTATCAAAAGCAACGCCGCTCAAACGTGCCGACTTACCGCTGCGTGCACGCATATAGGTAAGGTAATTGCGGCGCACTTTGCTGCGCTTTGTTACTTCTACTTTCATGACAAGTGGCGAATGGAGCAAATATGATTTTTCGACACCAACCCCGCTCGCAATACGTCGAACCGTAATGCTGCTTGTAAGAGAACCTTTTCGGTCGGTGCGGATCACGAGACCTTCGAAGATCTGAACACGCTCTTTGTTGCCCTCACGAATTTTCTGATGTACGCGAACAGTGTCGCCGCTTTGTACGTCGACTACCTGATGTTTCTTTTGACTGTTGGTGATTGTTTCGATAATTGAAGGCATAATCACTGTATTTTACACCAATCTGTCAGATATGACAAGAGTAAGCCGAGATTCTGTTTAGGGGCTGGCTAAAATACGATTAACCGACCACTCGGTAGATTTCGTCCAGAGTTGTCTCTCCGGCTACGACTTTTAGTATACCTTTTTGGAGCATAGTCATCATGCCGCTCGCAACTGCTGCCTCCTCGATTGTCTGTGCCGACAGCGTCTCGTGACGGCTTTCAAGCAGGGTGCGGATGGGTCCGTTCATCGTAAACTGTTCACGCAGCGCAATTTGACCGCTAAATCCATAGGGATTCTCGGTGGAACTACCCGGCTTATATAGCCGGAGGTTCTGGATGTCCGGCTTGGTAACCGTTTCGGGCAAGGTAGCAATAACTGCGAGTATGGTTTCTTTTTCAGATTCTGAAGGTGTATATGGTTGCTTTGTTTTATCGTCCAGCCTGCGCACCAACCGCTGTGCCATAACCAAGCGGATTGCCGACACGAATAACGGGTTCTGTCCTATAACGTCCTCTAGCCGCACCAAGGCCGCCGCAGCCGATGAAGCGTGAAAAGTAGACAGAACCAGATGCCCAGTAAGCGAAGCTTGCAGCGCGGTTTTGGCGGTGTCGTTATCTCTGATTTCTCCCACCATCACTATGTCCGGGTCGAGCCGAAGAATCGCGCGTAATTTGGCTGCGAAGCTACCATCGTTTCCTTCGGCTTGGGTATTAACGGGAATCTGTACAATCCCGCCAAATTGATACTCCACCGGATCTTCAACGGTTATGATTTTACGCTCATCACTATTGAGCGTATTGAGCATGGAATACAGTGTCGTCGTCTTACCTGATCCCGTAGGCCCAACCACCAAGACCAGCCCAGAAGGCTTCGCGATAATATCGTCAACAATTTTGCGCTCTGATTCGCTCAAGCCAAGGCGCGCAAGCGTATAGCTGCTTTGTTCCATATTAAATAAGCGCATAACCACATCCGTGCCGTTAACTGTCGGCACCGATTCTAGCCGAACATTTACACGAACCAGACGCCCGTCAGCCATTTTTATGTTTTGCGCTATATGTCCCTGCTGAGCAGTTGGGTCTGCGGCAGATATGTTACCGGCACTGGCTATAACGGCGAGGAGCGTCCGATACCGCCCGCCGTCTATGATCCCAATAGGATGCAGTACCCCGTCTATACGGAACCTGACCCGAACATTCTCTGCCTGCGATTCAAGATGTATATCGCTGGCATTGAGGTTATGTGCCTGCTCCACTAAATAAGCCAGCATATCATCGGGACGGATTTTTGTGAGCATTTCGCTCACTCGCGCCACCAGGTCATCCGTACCGGCTGTGTTAAGAGCAATATCTTCGTACACAATTTTCTTGGGCGGGTCATACAACTTCATGAAGTCGTTGTAGCCAGTTTCCGAAATAAGTCCAAACGATATACGCTGATCCTGAAAACGCTGCTGTAGAGCCTTCATGGTCTGCTGCGAGGTGGTATTGGTTACGCCAAACAATATATGGCTCTGGTCGACCATAACGGGTATTACCCGGAGGTCATACAGTTCTTGATTTGTAAGCAGCTCCTTATACAGCTTCGGGTCGGTTATTTTTGAGGTGTCTATGTACTGCAAACCGAGAATTTGGGCACGACGCTGTGTATTTTGCTCTTCGTCTAAGCGAATATCTTGGGACATATGTTTCTATTATAAGCGTAAGCATGTAACTTGGGAAACATGTATTTTTAGTTCGACTTTCGCTACACTCTGTATGTATCATGTCGAGAACCATTGTTGTGATAGCCCACAATATACGCAGCACCCATAATGTCGGCTCTCTGCTTCGTACTGCAGAGGGGTTGGGCGTTGCTACCGTATTTTTAACCGGCTACACGCCGTACCCGGAGATGCCCAAAGATCAGCGGCTCCCGCATATTTCTACAAAAATTACTAAAGACATCCAAAAAACCGCCTTAGGCGCAGAGAAGCTCCAAAAATGGGTTCAAAACGCGGACATACGCACGGTTATACATCGTTTAAAAAAACAGGGCTATACCATATACGCCCTTGAACAAACCATAGATGCGGTTAGGCTACCGGGAATACAAAAAGCCGATAAGTGCGCAATTCTGCTTGGCAGTGAAGTAACCGGTATTGCAGACGAACTCTTAAAAGAATCCGATATCCGTATGGTGATTCCGATGTACGGCAAAAAAGAATCCTTCAACGTCATTCAGGCGACCGCGATGGCTTTATATGAGTTCCGTTTTTTTGACTAAAGTGTTTACTGATAAACCACACGCTCAGCCCCCAGCACCTCGCGCAGCTGCGAAATTGAATCGTCGCTGGCCTGCATGCCAGAAGGCAGTTTGATTATTTGCTTCTTGTCGTTTTCGCCAAGGACTAATACCACTTCCGTTTCGCCCACGTGAGAGTCAATAATGCGCTTTAATGCGGTCAGCATCGCTTCGTCCTGCGCGTTATGTAAGCGCACATATACTCTTTTGTCTTTTTCCGGAACCACCGCACTTATGCTGGCGGACGCCTTTTTTACGGTAGAAGCGCGCACCACCGGCGCTTTTTGGCGCCTACCGCGCGGCTGGTACGCAGCGGCCTGCTCGGGCGTGATTTCCCTTGCTTCATCAACCAGTATTTTTACTTCACCGGTTAGCTCACCGGTCTGCCGGTCCTTAGAATTTATCTTGCCGCGGGCCAATATGACTCTGTCTTTTTCCCAGATGCCGACAGTTTGCTGATAGACGCTCGGAAACAGTACCAACTCTAGCTCGTCATGCATGTCTGCGAGCTTAATAAAGGCCATTTTTTGACCATTTTTCGTCGTAATCTCACGCATATCGGTCACTGTTCCGCCAATTACAGTTTGTTTGCCGTCCATTTCCGGCTTTAGCTCGTTCATTGGCACAGCGAGTTCTTCAAGATACGTCTCATAGGCCTTAAGCGGATGTTGCGATAGATAAAGACCAAGTAGTTCACGCTCCCATTTCAGTTGTTCGGCAGGTGAATATTGTATACCGCCGGATTCAAGCGTAATTTTTGGCCTCATTTGTTCACTCAGTTCGGCCCCGCCGCCAAATAAGTCCGCCTGGCCTGTCATCGAATCCTTCTGTACCCTCGAAGCAAAACTGAGGCATACTTCAATGTTATGAAGCAGCTGATTCCTTGAACCAAACGTATCAAAAGCTCCTGACTTAACTAAACTCTCTACTGCTTTTTTATTTACAATCCGCGGATTTACTTTTGAATAAAAATCCTCAAGCGTATCAAAACGCCCGGCTTCACGCGCACGGAGTATTTCTTCAACCGCACCGGTCCCCACATTTTTAACTGCGTTCATGCCAAATCGGATCGGGTCATGAAGCGGATCGCCTTTAGTGGTTACCGCAAATTCAACATATGATTCGTTAATATCGGGCGGCAAGACTTCGATTCCCATATGTTTACATTCGGCAATTTCTATACTCAGCCTATCGGTATCATCGTAGTCACTGGTCATCAAAGCCGCCATAAAGGCGGAAGGATAGTGTGCCTTAAGGTATGCAGTTTGATAGGAGATCATACCGTAACACGCAGAGTGCGACTTATTAAAACAGTAATCAGCAAAACCAAGCAGGTCTTTCCAGAACTTCTCGATCACTTGCCGCTGCACGCCGCGTTCGACTGCGCCCTCGATGAATTTAATCTGCATTTTTTCCATTACGTCGAGCTTCTTTTTACCAATAGCCTTACGAAGCGTATCGGCTTCGCCGCCGGTAAAACCACACACGTCACGTGATATACGCATCACCTGCTCCTGATACACCAGCACTCCAAAGGTGGTAGCGAGTGCTCCTTCCATAAGCGGATGGGCGTAGGTGATGGGTTCTAGGTTATTTTTTCTCTTAATAAAGCTGTCCGTCAGACCGGCAGAAAGCGGACCCGGTCGATACAGCGCACCCATGGCGATCACGTCGTCAAATTCGGTAGCCTTTAGTTCCTTTAGATACCGCTTCATACCGGAAGACTCAAACTGAAAGACACCCGTAGTGTCGCCGTTTTGGAGTAATTTGAAGGTATCGGGGTCATCAAGCGGGATGGTGTTTATATCTATGTCGAGGCCATACACCTTTTTAATAATACGTAGAGCGTTTTTAATAATGGTAAGGTTACTGAGCCCCAAAAAGTCCATCTTAAGCAACCCCAGCTCTTCAATGGGAACCATCGAATACTGTGTTGACACTACACCTTTCTGAGCCATTTCAAGCGGCGCGAATTTAACAATATCGTCCGGCGCAATCACGACACCGGCAGCATGAACTCCGTGGCTACGAATCGTACCTTCCAGCTTTACTGCCAGATCAAAAACCCGCGCCGACTGCTCATTTGATTCATTCTCATGTTTTAATTCTTCATTTTCCGTCAGCGACTTAAAGAGGGGTATGTGGCGTCCCTGAACGGGCGGCGGTATCATCTTTGCCAGACGGTCAGCTTCTGCATACGGCACCTGGAGCACACGCGCAACATCACGCACGGCGTTACGCGCAGCCATTTTACCAAAAGTCACAATGTTAGCAACGCGCTCTTCGCCATACTTACGAACACAGTACTGAATTACTTCATCTCTTCTTGTGTCCTGGATATCAATGTCAACATCCGGCATACTGATACGATCCGGGTTCAAAAAACGTTCAAACAGCAGGTCGTATTTGAGCGGGTCAAGCTCGGTGATACGAAGACTATATGCGACAATCGAGCCGGCGGCGCTTCCTCGCCCCGGACCAAACACGATTCCCTCATCTTTACCCCAAGTAATAAAGTCCCATATGATCAAAAAGTAACCATTGAAACCCATGCTTTCTATGACACTTAGCTCGTACTCTGCGCGCTCGAGCACGTGTTTTGGCAGTGTTTTCTTTGCCTCTTCTACACTGAGCTCTTTTGCTTCGGCTGTTGTTTTCCCACCATAGCGCCATGACAATCCCCGAAATACCAGCTGATGCAAATACGACCTCTCGTCTTCGCCCTCCGGCACGGGAAATTTTGGAATCAATATCTTGCCTAGCTCTATCTCGACATTGCAGCGATCAGCGATCGCCTTGGTATTGAGTACCGCATCAGGATGATCACTACCCCACCGCGCAATTATTTCTTTAGGATCGGTTATGTGCAGTTCAAAATTCTTAAGGCTCATCCGCTTTTCATCCGACAAAAAAGAGCCTGTCTGGACACAGAGCAAGATTTCATGGGCTTCTTGGTCTTCATGCTTCAGGTAATGGGCGTCACATGTGATCACCGTTTTAATGTCCAACTCTTCTGCGAGCCGGAGTGTGTCTTTAGTAACACCAACCTGCTCATCCCACTTTGATGGATGCGCCTCGTGGCCATGGTCCTGAAGTTCAAGATAATACCTATCCCCAAATACTTCCTTATACCACTGCGCGGTTGCCTTAGCCTGGTCGTACTGTCCTTGCCTAAGCGCATCACCGATTTCTCCACCAATACAGGCGCTCAGCACAATGAGCCCTTCGCTATATTGCTTGAGCAATTCGCGGTCGATTCTCGGTTTATAGTAAAAACCTTTTAAGTTGGCGATCGTAGAAAGCTGCATGAGATTTTGATAGCCGGTGTTGTCCATTGCTATCAGAATCAGGTGATAATACATCTTGTCTTTACTGGCGTCTTTGTCGGTATGCAGACGAGCGGCTACATATGTTTCCATACCCAAAATCGGTTTTATATCCCGAGCCTTGGCTTCTTTATAAAAGTCTATGAGACCGCTCATCGTGCCATGATCGGTCATGGCAATAGCCTCCATGCCCATCTCTTTGGCGTAATCGAGCATTGGCCCTACTTTAGTGAGCCCGTCGAGCAGACTGTAATGAGAATGATTGTGCAAATGCACATAGTCACTCGGCTTAAGAGCTTTTTTTGTATCCCCCATATTACTTCTATTATAAAGAAATACTCATGCTAAAAGTAGGGTCTAAGTTGTTGTAATATTAGTGCTTTATATAATTCCATCGCGCTCACGGAGCGCATCAACTTCTACTCCACCTAAGGCAACAACAAACTCTTCTGCTCTTTCATGCAGAACCCTACCCACCTCAAAAACTCCGCCAACGAGAGATACGCCCACTGCATACACAACCTCGCCAGCGCGAACAATACGATCATTTGGTGATTCCATGCGAATGTCCCTTTATACTATGACTACTTACTTGTTTGTTGCACCGTCTGTTCAACGCGGTCCGTAAAGCGGCCAACTAAAGGTACGCTGCCGAACAGTGATAGCACCCATAATAATACACCAACAACTACGGTTGCGCCGATCACACCACCAAGTCCACTGAATATGCCTTTTATAAAGCTCGTTTTATATGCCTGCTTCTTATCCAGGTAGCCGCTTTCATACACAGCCGATATTAATTTACCGAGCTGCTCATATTCCTTAGCTGTCTTGGCTTTTTTACTCGCGAAGGCCATAAAGAAGCCTCACTTCTTTTTAGGATCAGAGGCAACAAATTTACCGAGACTTTTTAGCGCGTCCTGGCCATCTTTGAGCGCCTTCTTTAGATCCGGGTCATCTGGATTGCCATCATGCATCGTGCTCAATACGTCGCGGACCTTCTCTTTTGCAACCTTAGCTTTTTCAACAATCTCTTCAAATTCTTCTTTTGCTTTACCGGTCAGTTCTTCACCCTTAGTGCGGACTTCTGAAATGGTATTATTAAGCTCACTGTGAAGGTTCTTAAGAGTTTTTTCGGCTTCGGTTTTCGCTTTCACCGCGGCGTGTTTGATATCTTCACGCGTTTCCTTGCCGCTTTTTGGCGCCGTCAGAATACCCGCCAAAAAACCCGCAATGCCGGCAAACAATGCTCCGATTGCCCATTTTCCGTTAGAGTTCTTAGCCATTATGATTCTCCTTTGATTTCTTTTTTAACAGATTAATGAAGTGAGGAACATCAAATATGCGGTTACACGAGTTATCTACCTCTCTTTTTGTGTTTGGTCACCATTTCGTAGACATTCATCAGATGCCTCCCAAGTGCAACCGGACCAGCAGTTCGGCGGAACAAGTCAGAAACGTCTTCTACCTTTCCGGCAATATCCTGTGCCTTGCTGACAATTTCTTGAGCACTGTCAGCAATAGCATTCATCTTCTTGGTAAATTTAAGCAAACCTACGATAAGCACTATGCCCAGTAGCAGGAAAAGTGCCAAAAATGACGAAAGTATAACGACGAGGATTTGTTCAGCTGTATTCATACTTTTTAGTATACCTTCTTTATTTGTAATATGTGTAAGATTTTTTGCTGTCCTAACGCGATGTTTTCAAGTACTTAATCTCTATTTCGTCGCCAGCCGATAAAAAACTCCGCTCCCCCAAACCAAGCTCAGGGTATGCATACACGCCGAAAGCTCTTGCAAGTTTACCATCTTGAGTAGTCATTTGCGGCAGCTGCGAAAATATATTTGGTATATCTCTTAAGTTTTTGCCGGTGAGCGGATCAAGACCCGTCATTGCGCAACGTGCGGTCGGCCGATGTACGGCAATAGCCAGACCTCGCACGCTCAGGCTCTGCCAGTGCATTTCCTCAAAAGCCTCTACCCCGTCAATGACAATATTCGGGCGGAAGCGCGGCGCGAGATCACCGTCCGCGCCCAGCATTTCAGCAACAGCGTTACAGCTCGCACGGCTTATAATGTGCAGCGGGGCTACCGTTCTTAGATGTGGATCTATAAGACCACCTTCTTGCCAGAAAGTATCACGGTGAGCCATTCGCACATTTTTATGAAGGAAATCGCTCAAAAAATCCGCAGGCTCCTCCCCCATGTCCAACCACGGCGTCTGCTGCCCAAACTCATCAATTTCTATTGTTTGTCTAAACACACTGCTCCCGCTGTACGGCGAAAGATCAAAAACGTCTACAACCATTCCTGTGTCCGCGTCATATACGTCCAACTTAGAAGTCAGACTGCTTACGCGCGGCTGTATTTGCATCAGTTTCGGCGCCGCCCCTGGCTTAGCACTGACTCTTTTCATGGTGTCAGGATCGTAGGCAACGTACTCACGGTCATAGACGAGCCCGGCAGGACTTAGCTCAGAGATTTCAACCGGTATGACGCGGGCACCTGCCATAGGATACATTGCCAGACTTTCTATAACTGCCATTTACCAAGCCTCCTGTTTACATATTGGTGCCAGTATACCGCACTCACCAGTAAAATATGTAGTTTTTAGGTAAGTAATGACCGAAGGTGCTTTTCGAATGCTTCACCAATATCTTTCCGTTTCAGGGCAAAGTCCACAACCGTCTTCAGATATTCCAGCTTGTTGCCTGTATCGTAGTATTTTGCATCGGTTATTTTACGCGCATATACCTTATGGCCATCGTTAATCATAGACTGAACGATCGGCTGGAGCATCAGCTCACCATCTGTATGGTTCATGGCCGCTCGTTCAACATACGGAATTACGTCCGGCACAAATAAATATCCGCTTACACTTGCCATGTCCGATGGCGCCTGCTCGCGGCCTGGTTTTTCTATCACCTGAGACATCAGTAGCGTCGTATCGTCCACCTCTTCTCCGGCTACAATGCCATACCTTCCATATTCAGCATCATCCTCTACGGTTTTGCACGCAAACACACTGCCACCGTACTGGTTGTATGTTTCAATAAGCTGTTTCGTGCGTCCTACATTTGCTACAAAGAAGTCATCGGCCAGCGTGAAAATAAAGGGCTCATCTCCAATCAAATGCGACGCAGAAAGAATGGGCGTCGCTAACCCATACGGCCCCTTTTGACGCACATAGACAAAATTGGCCATTTCGGCAATCTGTCGTATCTCCTTAAGCAATGGCTCTTTTGACTCGCCGCCGGCTTTTAGATTATTGACCAGATCCTGGCTAGGGTTATCAAAGTGGTCTTCTATACTGCGCTTACTGTATCCAGTCACCACTATGATATCTTGTATGCCCGCGGCAACAAGTTCTTCGACTACATACTGGATAATCGGCTTATCGATTAACGGCAGCATTTCCTTTGGCATCGCCTTTGTCTGCGGTAAAAAACGCGTTCCAAAGCCTGCAGCCGCAATTACTGCTTTTGTTACTGGCTTCATAATGCACCCTCCTGATATATGTTTTGCTTACAGTCCGAGCCGAGTTTTTATGATGTTTTGAACTACCTGAGGATTGGCTTTGCCCTGGCTGGCTTTCATTACCTGCCCAATCAAGAAGCCAATTGCCTTCATCTCGCCGTTTTTTACGTCATTCACCGCAGCCGGTTGCTCACTAAGCACTTTTTGCACAATTTCATCCAGTGCGGATTCGTCCGATTCCTGGATTAGATTTTTTTCTGCCGCTATAGCTTCCGGATCCTCATTGGTTTTAAGCATCTCTCCGAGCACTTCCTTGGCAGCCGTTGAGCTCAGTTTATTATCGGAAACAAGCTGCGAAAGTTTTACAAGTTTATCATCGGAAACGCTTACCGGATTTTCTGACGCTTCGGCCACATCGGCCGCTTCTTCTACCTTCTGCACCATCCAGAAAGCTACTCTTTTTGCATGTTCCGCTCCGTTTGCCGACAAAATGCGTGCCACAAGCTCAGTGGTTGCGGGCACATTAACTATGTCTTCGATTACCTTTTTATCTATGCCAAGACCGCTAAAAAGTGCACGGTAATCATCTGGCATGAGCGGCATAGCTTTTTTGATTTCCTCGACGTATTCTTCACTAAGCTCCACAGGAGGCAGGTCCGGATCCGGGAAATAGCGATAATCGTGCGCATCTTCTTTGGTGCGCTGCGAAAAAGTCTTTTGCTTGGCATCGTTCCAGCCGCGCGTTTCCTGGACGATCTTTTCGCCGCTTTCAAGCAGCTCTATTTGTCGTTTAACCTCGTACTCGACCGCTTTTTCTATGCTCCGGAAGGAATTGAGGTTTTTTGTTTCAGTACGCGTCCCCAGTACATTCGGGTCTGTGCTGACGCTCACGTTTACATCAAAGCGCATATTGCCGTGGTACAGATCGACATCACTAACGCCCGCATATTTCATAAGAAGATACAGCTCGTGGGCATACGCTTTGGCTTCGGCGGCAGTATGCATATCCGGTTCACTTACTATTTCGAGCAATGGCGTGCCAGCTCGGTTCAAGTCAACAATGCTATACCCGCCCCCGCTCGGATGACTCGACTTACCAGCGTCTGCCTCTAGATGCGCCCGCGTAATACCAATGCGTTTTACGGCACCATCCACCGTAATCTCTACGTAACCGCCTAGCACAATCGGCTGCTCATACTGTGTAATCTGATACCCGAGCGGTAAGTCAGGATAAAAATAGTGCTTGCGGTCAAATTTACTAAACAGCTGCGGCGTTGTGTGAAGTGCAAAGGCTGCCCGAGAAGCCAGCTCAACCGCCTTTTCGTTTAATACCGGCAATGCGCCGGGCATTCCAAAACAAATATGAGATATAAGTGTATTTGGTTCGGCAAAACGCGCATCATTGTCTACTCCGGCAAAAAGCTTTGTTTTTGTTTTTAGCTGCACATGGCACTCAATACCAATCGTTACAAGGTAGTCTTTCATAACGCCCCCAGATCTTTGAGTGCTTGGCCTATGCCGATCAGCGCATGTTTAATGTCGTTTTCTCTCAGCGCAACATCGGTTTGATGCACCAGCTGGTTGCGTAGTTTATGTCCAAACCAGACGCCATCATTGTTAGTAAGAGACCGTTGTGCCGAAACGAGTCTTTCGCCCATAGTCTTACCTTTGAAGTGCTTCTTTTTTAGAGCCTCGTCAAGCAAACTGTCTGCTTCTATAACGGCAAGGGCCCAGGTTTCAGTTTTTGCACATTTCTTCTGAAGCTCACGCCACTTTGTCCGAAAATGCTGTTTGTCCAGCTCTTTTTTTGGACGACGAACAAAAAAAGTCACCAGTCCCATCAGGGCAATAGCCGCACCAATAACCGCAATCAGTAGCTCTGCACTCATACGAGCAACTCCTCGCAGGCCGCTGCGACCCCCAGAAGCTTTCTGTCATCCTGCTGCGGTGCCATCAGCTGCAAACCAACCGGCAAGTTATTGCTTAAGCCGGCGGGTATGCTAATAGAGGGAATCCCCACCAAGTTGGCTGCAACCGTCATGATATCTATAAGGTACATTTTAAGCGGATCTGCTACATTTTCGCCGATTTTGAATGCGGTCGACGGCGCTGTTGGTCCAATAAGAAAATCGACACCTTCAAATGCTTGAGTAAATTCATGTATTAGTTTGGTGCGTACAGTCTGGGCTTTGTTGTAGTAAGCGTCATAATAACCCGAGCTCAGTACGTGCGTGCCGATCATAATTCGACGCTTAGCTTCTCTGCCAAAGCCATACTCACGGCTCAGCTCGTAACTTTCGTCCAGATCCGCAGCTTCAGGGTCACTGTATCCATAACGCTGGCCGTCATAGCGGCTCAGGTTACTGCTCACCTCGGCCGGACACACGATGTAGTACACGGCAAGCGCCAGAGGCAGCGAAGGCAAACTAACCTCTACCACTTCGGCTCCCGCCTGCTTTATACGCTCTACGGCAGCCTCTATGCAGATGCGCACATCATCGTCCAAACCTTCACCCATGTACTCTTTAATGAGGCCAATTTTTTTACCCTTGAGATCTAGTGAGTAGTCCGTATATGCCGCTTTGTCGCGTTCGATAGTGGTGCTATCGAGTGGATCCGTACCGCTCATAACGTCCAGTACCAATGCAGCATCCTGCACATTTGTCGTAAGCGGGCCGATACAATCTAGGCTGCTCGCCATAGCAACAACGCCGCTCCGAGAAACCAACCCATATGTCGGTTTTAGGCCGATGCAGCCACTAAAGCTAGCCGGCAAACGAATTGAACCGCCCGTGTCGCTCCCAAGCGCAAAAGGCGCCAAACCAAGCACAACGGCCGCTCCCGACCCGCCTGAGCTTCCGCCCGGTACTCGAGACTCATCATGCGGGTTCAAGGTAGTAAAAAAGTCGCTATTTTCAGTCGAAGAACCGTGTGCAAACGCATCCAGATTTGCTTTGGCGACACAAATAGCGCCCTCTTTTTCGAGCAACGCAACTGCCGTCGCCTGATACGGCGCACGAAAGCCTTTTAATATGTTGCTGGCTGCGGTAGTTTCGGAATCAAAAGTTAAAAAGTTATCTTTGACAATAAACGGCACTCCGGCCAGTCGACCGGCAGATTCACCTCGCTGCACCGCCTCATCGATCGCCTTGGCTCTTTCGCGGGACCGGTTTTCGATAACCGAGATAATTGCATTGAATTCTTTCTTGTCTTCGATAGCCTTTAGGGCTTGTTCAACGTTTTGCAGTGCCGTCACTTTTCCGGCGTTCACGGATGCGGCAATTTCTGAAATAGGCGGCCAGCTCGACATATTAGGCTATCATCCTTTTCGTCTTTATATAGTCGCCCTGACGCGCTGGTAGGTTTTTAAGTAAATCGGCAGGCGTAGCTTCGTAGTCAATAAGCTCGTCTTTGCGCATCACGTTCTTTAGACCAGTAACCTGGTATGTTGGCTTTAATCCTTTAGTATCTACAGACTCCAGCATCTCAACATACTCAAGAATTGCCGAAAGTTCCTTCTGAAATGCCTCAACCTCTTCGTCGGTAAGTTTCAGACGAGAGAGACGAGCCAATTTAATCACATCCTGTCGAGATAGGTCAGCCATCGCTACCACTATAGCACCGTTTTAACAGATATGGTAGAGCAAAACCGCGCCCAGCGGGGATAAAATTATAGTTTACTTTTCACGTCGACAATTATGTCACGCAGTTCGGCCGCTTTTTCAAATTCCAGGTTAGCACTTGCCAAATCCATTTGTGCAGTGAGGTCTTTAATCAGGTTCTTGTATTCATCTTTAGGTATTTTCTTGAGGTTCAGTTTAGCAGTTTTGGCGTCTTCCGGAAGTTCCGGGCGCATACCTTTTTCTATCGACTTACGTATTCCGGTTGGCGTTATACCATGGTCTTCGTTGAACTTCTGCTGTATGACGCGGCGATGATTCGTAACATCCAATGTGCGCTGCATGCTCCCTGTCACAGTATCCGCATACATGATCACCCGGCCTTCCACATGCCGTGCAGCCCGTCCCACGGTTTGAATAAGCGCCTGCTCACTACGCAAAAAGCCTTCTTTGTCCGCATCCAATATGGCCACCAGCGACACTTCCGGAAGGTCGAGTCCCTCGCGCAGCAGGTTAATGCCCACTACAACGTCATACACCCCGAGCCTCAGATCACGCAGGATATCGGTTCGATCCAAGGTGTCAACATCACTATGCAAATACGCGACCTTTATGCCCAGCTCTTTTAAGTATTCTGTCAAATCTTCGCTCATGCGTTTTGTAAGCGTGGTAACCAGCACACGCTGCCGTTTTGCAACCGTTTCGCGTATTTCGTGAATCAAATCGTCTACCTGTCCGTCGACCGGTCGTATTTCTATCGGCGGGTCAAGCAGCCCTGTCGGACGAATCACCTGTTCGACCGGTTTTGGACTGCGACTCAGCTCGTACTCTGCCGGGGTAGCACTCACATAAATCACTTTGTTTACATGCTTTTCAAACTCCATAAACGTCAAAGGGCGGTTATCGAGCGCGCTCGGCAAACGGAACCCATGCTCAACCAGTACCTCTTTTCTGGCTCGGTCGCCATTATACATACCGCGAATCTGAGGAATGGTCATATGCGACTCATCTATAAACATCAAAAAGTCATCTGGGAAGTAGTCAAGCAAAGTGGCCGGCTGCTCGCCCGGTTCACGGTTAGTTAGGTACCGACTGTAGTTTTCAATACCTTTTACAAAACCGGTCTCTTCCAGCATTTCTAAATCAAAATTAGTCCGCTGCTTTAGCCGCTGTGCTTCCAGTAATTTATTCTGTTTTTCGAACTCACCAACACGGTCATCAAGCTCCTGCTTGATATGTACCAGTGCTTCTTTCAGCTTATCGTACGGAGTAACATAGTGGCTGCCTGGAAATATTTGTAACGATTCCAGCTCCGTCAGTATTTCACCTGTCAACGGGTCGATTTTGGTTATACGGTCTACGTCATCCCCAAAAAACTCTATCCTGTACGCAAACTCATCGCTCGCCGGATACACATCGATCACATCTCCCCGAACTCGAAAGGTTGAGCGATGAAAGTCAATATCGTTACGAGCGTACTGAATATCCGTCAGATGACGGATAAACTTATCGCGCTGTTTTCGCTCACCGCGAATCACGGTGATACTCAAACCCTCATAATCTTCTACCGAACCAATGCCGTATATGCAGCTTACACTGGCAACAATAATTGTATCCCGACGCTGCAACAGCGAATCGGTAGCAGCGTGCCTGAGCCTGTCTATTTCTTCATTTATTTGGCTATCTTTTTCAATGTAGGTATCACTTCGCGGTATATATGCTTCGGGCTGGTAGTAGTCAAAGTAGCTTACAAAATAATGTACGGCATTGTCCGGAAAAAACTGTTTAAACTCGTTATAAAGTTGGGCGGCAAGAGTTTTGTTATGGCTTAGGATCAGTGTCGGCTTCTGAGCATTCTGAATGATATTGGCCATCGTAAAAGTCTTACCCGATCCGGTAACGCCAAGCAGCGTCTGCTCTTTTAGATCTTTGTGTAGTCCCTCGCTAAGTGCAGCAATAGCCGCCGGCTGGTCGCCTTGCGGTCGATAATCACTTTTTATACGAAACTTTTGCTGCATATGACCTCCTGATAAAACGAGCTATCATTATATTGTAGCAAAAATATTAGTTTTCGGCAGGGGGCGTCAGAGTCTGATTAGGATTAGTATAGGACTTGCCATCGGCCAAGCAGCGCTCGGGGTAACTTTCGAGTACTGGGTTGCCTGCCGCCACACATGTTTCAAAAGAATCTACGACACGCACCTCTTCCTGCTCTCGGATAAACAGCGCCCATCCGAGCACACCCAAAACTAAGACACCAGCCAAAACAAGCGCCAAGACTAGACGCTTGTCTTTAACCATTGCGCCCGTTCGCTTCTAGAAACCAGTGATCATCACGCAGTACTTCGGCTTTAATATCGCGCGACTCAATATCAAGTATCTTAATAATTTTATCGACCAATCTTTCCGGATCTTCGTCGTATACGACCAAATTTCTATGCTGCTGCTCGAGCATTTCCATAAGCTTCGGAATAACATCTGCCGCTCCGCCGCTACCCGTTAAGATGCCGCATGGCTTGCCGGCCTCTAATGCGGTAACGAATTCGTGCAGACTGCCGAACCTTCCGCCAACAGTAATAATTGCGTCGCTCGACTGAACGAGGTACTGGTCGCGTCCGACATAGTTCAGTCCGGTAAAGTTAATAAAGTCAAAATACACGTGTGGTAAACGGTACTTATGAAGGTGCTCGCGGATTGAAGAGGCAGGAGAAAATCCGATACTTACCCCGCCCGCCAGCTTAGCACCGCGCGCCGCAAAATAAGGCAGACCCACCGTTGCGCCGGTGGTTAATATATGTCCTCTCTTTGCAATTGTCGCGCCGATCGTTTCGGCAAGATGGCTGGATGACTTTACTGTTTGTCCGCCGGCAGCACCCGATACGCAAATAGAATACTGAAGATGGTGGTTGTGGTCTGCGCGATTCGTCATAGTTATAGCCTTTCCGGTGCAATCATATTGTTGTCTAGCTGGCTTAAAACCTGTGATGCAAGATTTGCTTGTCCCATATAACGTGCAAACAGTTCATTCCAGAGGCTCTCGCGCGCATGGAAGAAAAGACGCGCTTCAAAAGGTGCCGCCGTACAGTAAGACATACTGCAGTCAATCAAGTTAAAGCTAACAGGTAACTTACCGCTGAGCGACATAACATAGTCGAGATCGCGCCAGAACTCCAGTGCAGGGTCAAGATCATATAAACACTCTTCTGCTTTCCGCCAATGTAAATCTTCCGGCTGAACATGCGGTTCAAATATTTCCGGATGATCCTCGTGCGTCAGCTTTCCATAGTAGCGCTGGATTACTCGCCAGTGTACGTGCGAGCCGGCCATCACGGCGGCCTCTTTTAGATCGGCAACCAAGGTATCGGCAATTATCTTTCCAAAATGAGGCTTAACCTGCTGGAGTTTAAAGAACGCCGAATAGAGGCGAATCTCATTTGTATAGTGAAACAGCAGGGGTAGTGCCGTCAGCGTGATACCAGGCAAATGTTCAAGCCGCGTCGGCAGCATAAGAATCACGCCGAGCTCTTTCAGGTGCGTAATGTTATGTCGCTTTTTGCGTACGAACGCTTCAGCAATTTCGCCCCACCTTTCGCCCGACATCTGTACTATCTCAATCTTCCTGGTTTCAAAATCAGATGGCATAAGCGACTTATAGGTTTTGTCAAACTTATTGAGCCATGCCGGCGTTTCAGCAAAACGGAGTGCGCCGTAGATTTCAAACAGATTTTCGCGCTTGAGCATAGAGTCCACCGAAGCATAGCCAAGGTGCTTCATTATAGCCGGCGGCGGAGTGTCATGCAGCATTCGTTTTGCCACGCTTCGCTTCAATACCCATGCGGTACGCGGCATGTCATATTCTTCTACGGCTTTCTTAATAAGAGGCAATAGCGTCTGAACATCTGCAGCGTCCTTGCCTCCGATCATACGAGCCAGGCGCTCATCGTCTTTTTTGACCCGGGCTATAAGAGCGTGATACAGCTCTTCGCCGGTAGTATCTTTCGGGTCTAGTCCAAGCTCGGCAGTTTTCACATGTACCCTGCCGATAATCTCGGCGATCAGCCGCACATCAGCGCCAGGCAGCCCGGCCGCGTCTTCAAGTTGTTTGATAGCCAGGGAAAACAGTGGCTCTTTTGCGCCCAATAAATCAACAAGCAAATTCGACATAATCTAGCCATAAGCATAACACTTTTTCGGCCGCTCACCTAGCGCCTTTCAACGATCTATTGACTTAGGGTGTATTACATCTCCTGTCAATCGCACCCGAAAAAAGAGCCTCTTTTCGCCGATTCATTAACTTACATCCGGGAGGGATGGTACCAGTCGGGAGCATTTTTTAGCAACGTCTCGAGCTGTGTTTCGGTCATTAACCCATCGTGTGGGCCAACATGCTGCACCACATTCATAGAATTGATCGGACCCCATTTTAAGGCATCTTCCAGCGACTTGCCCTTGATAATTGCTGCTACAAAGGTTGAAGAATAGGCGTCACCAGCGCCCGTCCTCTCTACCGGCGGCGCCGGATCAGGATATACCGGCATAAAGAAGCGACCCTCTGGCCCGCTGGCATAGGAACCCTTTGGCCCATCTGTTATGACAATAAGTTTTGGCCCGAGCGCGTGTAGTTTGTCAAATAGATCATGCAGGTTTTCATGATCGCCGCCGCCAACTTTAACCGCCTCTTCGCGGTTAAGCAGCAGCACGTTACAGCGCTGATACAGCTTTTTGAGACGCTTAGCGCCTTCTTCCATTTGAAAAGTGCCTGGCTGAAAGGCAAGTTTTACGTCCGGATTTTCCTCGAGCCATTCCGCAAGATCGTCATGAAAGGGCAAGCTATTCTTGCCAAGGCTGCTAAAGTAGACCCATTTCGGTATGTCGGTTTTATGAATATGCGGCCAGTGATAGTCATAATCTTGATGATGCACCAGAATCGTACGTTCTGCGCCGTAGGACAATATATAGTTAAAGTTGCTCTTCTTGCCTGGATTAATATGAATATAGCGAGTGTCGACGCCGTTTTTTTGTAGCGCGAGAGTTATGTCGTGACCACGCGAATCATGTCCAACATTACTTACAATGCCGCTTGCCAGCCCCAGCCGTGCAAAACTGACACTGGCATTACCGGCATTACCATCACCTTCAACTACTTGATCAGACTCAAAAGGCAGCTTGGCGCCAAACTGCATAGCCAGCCACTTGCCGTTTTCGTCTTCGTAGGTGCGCGCCTTGTCTTTTAGGAGCTTAATAAACGCATCCGTGACGACGTCGCCGATACTCAACACATCAATATTACTCATCCACCACCTCTCTATTTGTTCTTATGCTTAAGTATACACCAGTGCCGAGTCCGAGATACATTAAAAAAGCGAAACTACTGCACTACTGCTTTTCCGGCAGCATTATAGTGGCTGATCTTTTCTTCGACCACCGCCTGAACCGCCTCAATCACTTTGTCCATAAGCTTGACGACGGCATATTCTTCCGGGTGCTCTTTAAGCTGCGCTTCAAGCGCGGTACGAAATGCAAAACGCATATCTGAATTGATGTTAATCTTTGAAACACCAATCTTTACCGCGTCTTCAAAGAAGTGGCCAGGAGTGTCGCTGCCACCATGCAGGGAAATATTGCAGCTAATCGCATCACGTATTTTTTGGAGCAACTCTAGGTCAAGCTGTTTAGGCACGGGATACTTGCCGTGCAGGTTCCCCACTGCCGCCGCAAATGTATCAATACCGGTCGCCTCTACGAACGCAGCTGCACCCTCCGGAGTACTGAAGGTCTTTTTTACTTCTTCGTAGTCTATGTTGGTCGTAAACACGTTTGAACCGCCGCCAAAGTAATGCGGCTCACTTTCGACAAGCGCACCCGTGGTACGACGCGCGTATGCAACTACTTCTTTGGTGGCTGCAATAATCTCTTCGTCGGTCGCATCGTGATTAGCCTGGCTGACATCAATATGGATAAACTCAAACCCTGCGTCAATTCCCTTTTTAGCCGCTTCTACGCTTGGGCTATGGTCAAGGTTGATATACATTTCAATGCCATACTCAGCCTTGAAATTGTCCACCATACAGCGAACGTTTTTAAGACCAAGCGCATCGACTTCGCCCTGGCTCACTTCCACTATGACAGGCGCATTCAGTTTTTGGGCAGCACGGGCGATTGCCTTAAGAGTCTCCAAATTATCAATATTGAACGCGCCAATGGCATACCCGCCCTCACGCGCCCGCTGCATTGCTTTTCGCGCCTGCTGACAGCTGCTGAGATATTGCTCGTTCGTACCTGACATAGCCGTGCCTCCTTTATTTTTTACTGATCACTTCATGTGCCGACAGAACTATATGTTTGGCAGTAAGGCCAAAATGTTCCAGTAGGTCTTCTGGCGTACCCGATTCGCCAAAATGATCTTTCATACCCATGCGCACCATCGGCACCGGAAACTCCTCTGCAAGAATTTCTGCAACCGCTCCACCCAAACCGCCGTTTATCTGGGCCTCTTCTACCGTAACAACTGCTTTGGTTTTTTTAACACTTTTTATTATTGTTTCGCGGTCGAGTGGCTTAATGGTAGCAACATGCACTACCTCGGCGTCAATTCCGTCCTTAAATAATTTCTGAGCGGCCAGCAGTGCCTGGTATGTCATTGCACCGGTTGCGATGATGGTTAGGTCGGTGCCTTCTTCAAACACCAATGCCTTACCGATTTCAAAGGGAGTATCGGCAGTCGTAAACACCGGTGTCGCCTCCCTGGCGAGCCGCATGTAGTTCGGGCGCTTATCTTGAGCCATGGCGAGCGTCATTTTTTCGGCTTCAACGCTGTCGCATGGCGCAAGCACAACCATATTGGGCAGTACCCGCATCAGCGCGATATCCTCAAGCATCTGGTGGGTCGCGCCGTCCGGACCCGTATATAGCCCGGCATGTGAGCCGATAATCTTAACCGGCTGGTCATTCAGGCAGATTGTGGTTCTTATTTGCTCCCAGTTACGGCCAGGACTAAATGCCGCATAACTGCTCACAAAAGGTATTTTGCCCATTGCAGCCAAGCCTGCCCCTACAGTAACCAAGTTTTGCTCGGCAATACCTATTTGGATGAATCTGTCCGGAAAGGCGTCACGGAATAAACTGATTTGCGTTGAGTCGGTAAGGTCTGCGCAGGCGGCCACCACATTTTTGTTATTTTCACCCGCCGTCTTTAAACCTCTTCCGAAGCCTTTACGAATCGGCTCTAGATTAAGTTTGGTCGTAATATCGGCAATATGATTCGCTCTCATTATTCGTGCTCCGATTTTATTTTGCCCCGTAGCGTCCGTATCTCGTGCAAAGCTTTAATCGCCTGTTCGTGGTTAGGCGGTACGCCGTGCCATTTAAAGTCATACTCCATAAAATCTACGCCCTTGCCCGGCACCGTATGGGCAATAATCATCACTGGCTTCTCCACCACAGCTCGTGCCATAGCGCAGGCATCAATTACCGCATCAATATTATTACCGTCTATTTCTATGACATGCCAGCCAAAGGCTTCCCACTTGTCGCGCAGGTCCTCAAGCGGCATAACCGACTCGGTTGGTCCGTCAATCTGGATGTTATTTCGGTCTATGATACCGACAATGTTGCTTAGGTGGTACTTTCCGGCCAGCATTGCCGCCTCCCAAATATTGCCCTCGTCGAGCTCGCCGTCACCCATTACCACATAAATCCAGCGATGCATGGTAGCGTCCATACGCATCGCGAGAGCCATGCCGCATGCCTGGCTTAGACCACAGCCTAAGGGTCCGCTGGTAGATTCGAGTCCGGGCAGGCGCGTCCGCTCCGGATGTCCTTGTAAGCGCGAACCAAACTTCCGAAGGGTAAGGAGCTCTTTGCGGTCAAAATACCCGGCATGAGCCATAGCCGCATACCGCACCGGGACACAATGTCCATTGCTGAGCAGCAGCATGTCCCGCTTTTCCCAATCCGGATTTTTTGGGTCATGCTGCATGACTTCAAAATAGAGTGCCGTAAAAATATCGGCTAGGCCAAGTGGTCCCGCCGAATGTCCCGAACCGGCATGCTCAAGCATCGTAATGATGTCTTTTCGAATGTCGGCGGCTTTTAGTTCAAGTTCTTCCGTCGTATAGCTCATATACTTATTTGTCCGCTCCCTCTGCGTTAACTATTGCCTCAAGTGTACCATAAGCATCTTCCGGATTCTGTGCGCGCTGAATAAAGCCGCCTGTGTTTAAAACATCCACACCCGCCCGGAGCAGCTCCCTCGCGTTATCTGCGTTAATGCCGCCGTCCCAGCCGATTTCGATCCCTGGCTTAAGCCGTTTCAGCTCACGCACTTTATCAAGCATTGCAAGATCAACCGTGCCGCCAAAATGTCCGAGATCACCACTAAATACCAATACATGGTCTAGTTCTGGCAGCATGTTCTGTATGTCACTCACTTTCGTGGGCTGCAAAATTGCCAAACCTTTTTTGATGCTTAGATCATGTATTTCTTTAAAGAAATCAAGCACCCCTTCGGACTCCGCGTGCAGTATGATCATATGCGGCTGCAGAATAATACAGTGTTCAAGCTCCAGAAGCGGCTTTTGATGCATGACATGCAGATCAACGACCGGTCCAGGCTGCCACCACGCTTCGGCTATAGAAACCGACTTTGTCGGTGCAAAAATTCCGTCCATAAAATCCAGATGTATTCTTTGAGCAAATGACTGAACTCGTTCTAACTGCGCCCGGTATTCCGCGCGCGTTGTAGCAGTAACGGTAGGACATACAACGCTCACGCAGGCCTCTTTCTTCGCGCTACGAGACCGCTCACTATCATCGCAACCACCTGCATAACACAGCTTAAACCAACCACCACCAGAACGACCGTCCGCAGATCGCCGTAAGAAGAAAAGACACCCGTGCTTGGTCCCTCGTACTTCGGAAATAAGCGCGTCAGAATAAACACCTCGGGTATAAGACAGGTTAGTAGCACCGCCTTAGCGACCATCGGACGCCTTTCTGGACGCGTAGCAGCAAGCAGCCATACTAACAGCCCTGCACGAACAGCATAGGTAACAAAAATCCAAGAGAATACCACCATATTAAACGTACCCTCACCGGTCATCGTGAGAGCACTGCCCCGAGTGGCGATTTGACTTTGTATGTCATAGAGCTGATCTTGACGAACTGCATTTGTTATCAAATAGGCGACTGTCGGCACATACACCGCGAGTAGTCCGATACCGAGACGCTCCTTTTGGGTAAAAGGCATGCTCATATCTCGTCCATCTCTTGTACCCGCCGCTTAAAGCGCACCGGCGTTCCAAATGGCGTCCCTAGAAAAGCGTCTATAATCTCAAACGCATCATCACTATCTAGGGTACGTGCCGGCAGACACAGTACATTCGCATCGTCATCGTTTCGTGCTGAAACGATGGTGTCTTTATTATATCCAAGAGCTGCGCGAATGCCGCGGTAACGGTTTGCCGCCATGCACATGCCTTGTCCACTGCCGCAAAGCAAAATACCGCGTGGTTCAGGGTCGGCCGAGCCAAGCATGTCAAGCGCTACTTTTTTAGCGAATACCGGGTAATCATCATCAGGGTTTAACGGGCCGCTGCTGTCATCTGCCACATCGTAGCCATTTTTTTTAAGATATTCTACAATTTTAGACTTAAGAGCGTACCCGTTGTGGTCTGTTCCGATATACACTTTCATAAAGCGCTATTTGCTTTCTGATTTCTTTGCATGCAGTAGCCGGCCAGTATCGGCTACTACTTCAACCAGTCGGTTACTATAACCCCATTCGTTGTCGTACCAGGCAACCACCTTAAGCATATTGCCATCAATAACAGCCGTGAGTTTCAGATCAACAATTGCCGAATGACTATTGCCGATAAAATCTCTGCTTACCAATTCTTCTTCAGTTACATCAAGTATGCCCTCATAATACGGAGTCTTGGCGGCGGTTTTAAATGCCTCGTTTACTTCCTCAACCGTAACCGGCCGCTTGGTAACGATGACGAAGTCGCTCATCGACACAACAGGCGTGGGCACACGCACACTGAGCCCACCAAAGATTCCCTTCAGTGCAGGCAATGCCTGTGCGGCCGCTATTGATGCACCTGTTGTAGTAGGGACGATGTTTTCGGCAGCGTTTCGGCCTTCGCGCAGGTCTTTGCTTGGTGCGTCTTGTAGCACCTGGCTCGCCGTATAGCTATGTACCGTCGTCATCATTGCCTTCTCGATACCAAAGTTGCTCTCTATAACGGCAGCAACTGGTGTAATACAGTTGGTCGTGCAGGATGCGTTACTAATAATGTCGCTAGCGCTTTCAAGGTCATCCTCATTTACCCCCAGTACGATTGTCGTTGCACCTTCGCCTTTTGCCGGAGCGCTTAGAACTACCTTCTTGGCACCCGCATCGATGTGCGCCTTGGCTTTTGCAGGGTCCACAAAGAAACCGGTCGACTCTATAACGACGTCAATATCATTTTCTTCCCATGGCAACAGCGCCGGGTCGCGTTCGGCTAAAACTTTTATTTTTTGCCCCTTTACGACGATATGATGCTCATCGTAGCTAACTTCGTGCTCATAGGTTCCGTAGTTACTGTCGTGCTTTAAAAGATTGGCTAGCGTTTTCGTGTCGGTCAAGTCATTAATCGCTACAATTTCGATGTCACTGCGCTCAAACGCAACTTTAAAAGCATTCCGGCCAATGCGACCGAATCCATTAATGGCTATTTTTGTCTTCACACGCGCATCCCCCTTACTTGTCCTGATAGAGGTATTGTATATGCTTATGCTAGACGAGACAAGCAATAATTAGTTACTCGCAAGGTGTGAAAGCACGAACTCCACGACAGGTTGTGTGCCAACGAGAACATCACTGGTGCGTTCATAGTCATAGTCACTTCCATCACTATGTACCGCGACGCCGCCCGCTTCAGTAGCTAGCAGTACCCCGGGTGCGTAGTCCCATGGTCCACCCTTGCCAGAGAATACAACCCTACCTTCTATACTACCTTGACCGATCATAGTTGAAGTGAAAGCCGAACAATTAAAGCGCGTTGGTGTTTTAATACTCTGCGCTAGCTTCAAAAACAGATCAAGTTCTGTTGGTTTTTTGAAGTCGACACTAACTTCTACCATAGACCGATCTAAAGGGCGTTCACTGACGCGTAGCTGCTTGTCATTTTTCCATGCACCACCACCTTTTACTGCCCAATATATATCCCCGGTTACGAAATTATATATAACCGATACTAATAGCTGTTTGCCATCTACAAGCGTTATCATATTCCCACAGAATGGTATGCCGCGAATAAACTGCTCGGTCCCATCAACTGGATCAATCAGCCAACGCTTTTGAGTATTTCCAATTGCGCCATTCTCCTCGCCTAGAAAGCCGATGCTTCTGTCGAAACGCAGAAGTCCTTCTTGAATCTCAGATTCTGCCCAGCCATCAAGATAAGTAACCACGGATTTATCTTGTTTCATTGTGCCCGCAACATCCCCGTAAGATTCCAGCAATTCTGGCCCTATACCTCTTAGGATCGAGACGACCGCGTCCTTAGCTTGCAGTAGTTCTTGTTGCATACTACTGTTCAGACCAGCGCTTCTGACAGTCTTTTATTACGGCAAGTGCATCCTCGACACCACCAAACCCAAGCACTTTCGTTGAGCCTGGCTTTTTTAGGTCCTTGTAATGTGTAAAGTGATGCTCGATCTTTTGCTTCCAGCGGTCGCCCAAATCTTCCAGCGAAGTAATTTTGTTGCCGTCATCACGGTTGTCTTCTGGTACACAAATAACCTTGTGATCCATTTCGCCATCATCTTCAAAGTTAAGCATACCAATAATCCGCGCTTTAAGATGCAGCCCCATGGGCAGTTTTTCAGGCGACACGACCAAGGCGTCAAGCTCATCGCCATCTTCGTCTAATGTAGCCGGAATAAAACCGTAGTTGCATGGCTTAGCAAAAATTGCCGGCTCTACACGATCAAGCTCAAAGGTATGGAGATCGCGTCGATATTCGATCTTTAGAATTGACCCTTCACTGATCTCGATAACAACATTAATTACGTTATCGTCAGCAAAAGTGGGTAGTACTGTATTAAAATCAACACTCACGTTTTATCTCCTTGTTTTGTCATGACTTATTGTACACTAAGAAGTAATGAAAATCATTGGCCACCGCGGTGCGCTTGCACTTGCGGAAGAAAATACGCTGCTTAGTTTTAAAGCCGCCCTGCATGAAGGCGTAGACGCCATCGAGCTTGATGTTCGTTCATCATCGGACGGCGTCCTTGTGGTTCACCACGATCCGAGCATAAACAATCTGACCATTTCAAAGGTCCCGTACCACAACTTAAAAGCATCTCAGCCTAATCTCCTCACGCTCAAAGAGGCCTTAGACTATCTGCGTACCCGCTGCCCGCTGATTATAGAGATCAAAAAAGATACTAATCTAAAAGTACTCACTACTGAGTTCAAAAAACTAAAGCTGCCAGCAAAAGGTATGATTATCTCTTCCTTCCATATGCCCATTCTACTTGCTCTACGGCAGGCCTTTCCCGATGCAGCACTTGCCGTAAACGAAAAATGGTCGGGGGTGCGCGCAAGCCGCCGCGCACGACGATTACACACAAAATACATCACCATGAACCAGCGCTGGCTCTGGAGCGGTTTTGTGAAGGCAGTGAGCAAGAAGGGCTACAAATTAAGCGCATATCCGCTCAATGATCCGGCCAAGGCATACCGCTGGAAAAAACATGGCCTTTATGGAGTGATCACCGACTCGCCGGATCGCTTCTAAAATCCTTGTAGGATTACGCCTCTTAAAAGAACCTTACTCTATAATTTGTTTCCGGCCCTCAAGGTATTCTCGTATTTTAAGCGCGGCGGTTGCGCCCTCACCCACAGCAGTTGCGATCTGCATGGTTGCGCCGCTGCGGCAGTCGCCAGCTACAAACACTCCCGGGACGGATGTTTCGAGATCCTCATTACTTTTTACCAACCCTATCTCGTCCAGCTCAACCGCTCCGCCACTGAGGAAGGTTGTATTGGGCTGTAGCCCGACGAATACGAACACGCCGTCGGTTTCTATGGTTACTTTTTCGCCGGTTGTCTTGTCCGTGCCGATTACTTTAGTAACTTTTTCCATGCCGCCATCAGCCGCCTCGCCAATAATTTCATCGGTTGTCGTCTGTTTATGTACAGTTATTTTATCTTGATACTTTTCTTCAAGTTCGCGTACGAGCACGTCTGATGCGCGAAAATCCGAACGCACAAGCATATCGATATGGGACGCAAAACGGGTTAAGAACATGGCCTCCTGTACGGCCGAGTTGCCGCCTCCTACCACAACCAGTCGTTTGTCACGGTAAAATGCTCCATCACAGGTAGCACAGTAGTGTACGCCGCGCGCATAGTAGGTATCCTCGCCAGGCACGCCAATCTTTTTATAACCGCTGCCGGTAGCAATCAGCACCGCCTTTGCTCTTACGTCGCCGTCGGTCGTGTTGAGCGTAATGACATCGCCGTCTTTTGTAATACTCAATACCTCTCCCAGCTCAATCACCGCTCCAAAACGCTCTGCTTGCTTCCGCATATTATCACCCAGCGTTAGGCCTTCTATGCCATCCGGGAAACCCGGGTAGTTATCTACCCAGTCGGTGGTTGATATCAATCCCCCGGGAACCGCCTTTTCATATAGTAGCGTTTCAACGTCTTCGCGGGTTGTGTATATAGCCGCACTCAGCGCCGCCGGTCCTGCGCCCACAATTACTAAGTCATGTAGTTGTATGTCTGCCATTTTTTAACTTACTCCAAAGTATAAAATATCAATCGTTATTAGTATCGCAGGGATGCACAGATACTTCCAGCGTATTTTTGGTTTTTGGGCATTAAAAAAATGCCTAAGCACCTCTAAAATAAATATAATGACACAGTATCCGGATACCAGCCGGGTGGCTCCAAAAAAGAGCACTTCTATATAGAAAGTATCCATTCCCCTTATTTCTTTCAAGCAAGCGCCGGAGCTAGCTTAGAAAGGTTAAAGCCGACAACTACTTCTTTTGAATCATCTTCTTTGGTCACCACGGTTACTGGTACGGTTAGAGCGCCGCTTACCGCTAGGGCTTCCGCCTGGCGATGCGGTTCTTGGTCGACATTCACTTCTTCGTAGGAATGACCTTTGGCCGACAACCATTTTTTCACCATAACGCAGTACGCACAGGTGTTTGTCGTATAAATAGTTATCTTTTTTGCCATTGTCTTTTCCTTTTAGTATTAGTGGTATATACCCATTATATAGTGCTTAAGGTAAGCGTCAATACGCTATATGTTGTGCTATATGCACCACTTTTTGTCCCCCGAGCAGACTTTTAGTGTACGCCCATTTAGGCCGACGAATAAACTCTTGAAATGAGCAAACGATATGACGTAATGATTATTTTTTACGATTTTTACGAAGTAAACGACGGCTAATTTGATTCTTGAGCCACGTTGTCAACATAACACCAATTGCGCCTAGCAAAACAAACTTAATCAGTTTCCCATTTATTTGAGCGGCAACAACCATGCTCACTATCAGTATCCCCAGCCAGGTTAGTGCCAGGCGACGGCTATAACGCCGTCTTAAGAACTCTATCGCCAGATAGTAATACGGAAACGCCACCACAACCAAGAAGGTACTCGAAAGCAAGCCGAATATTAATGTGTATGCCAAAGATTCCCAAAACGGATCAGCTAACGCCAGCGGAATAAGCGCCACAACACTCGTTAAACTCGTTGCAATAAGGGGGCGGAATCTGGCTTTCACGGCCAGAGCCATTGACTCAAATGCACCTTCACCTTGTTTACGTGCCTGGTTGGCGTAGTCGGTAAGTAAGATGGTGTTATTGACCGCAATACCGATCAGCGCAAAGAAACCAATCATTACGAAGAAACTTAAAGGATTGTCGGTATAGTACAATCCGGCCGCAACGCCAAAGAAGCTGAAAGGTATAGCCATAAAAATCAGTAGTGGCTGCAGGAGTGATTTAAACTGAAACGCGAGCAGCACAAACATAACCGCAAGCAGCACTGGGAAAGCGAGCAGCATACTCTTAAATGAATCTTGGTTGCTTGATTCGCTGCCAAAGTCAAATGTCATATCTGCCTGTTTGACTCCATAGCCTGCAAGCCTTTCGGGTGTAAATTCTTTTTCGACCGCTGCTTGGGCTGCCGTAACGAGGGCAGACGTATCGGTCGAGTCAAAACCTGCCCGAACCTCCACAAACTGTCTTGACTGCTTGCGAATAACCGAGCTACTGTCTGCCGATCCGTTCAGTTCAGCACGAATAATGCGCGAGGTCGTGTTATTTGAAGCACGCGCAATATCACGCTGATGTAAATAAGCGGCGATATCTTTTGCGAGCGCATTTGTTTTTGCCGTGTCATCGCCATATATCTGAACCCGGAAGGGCAAATCTTCTTTAGGAGGACCGGCATCTAGCTGCGTAACTTTAACCCGCGCGGCATCGTATGCTTCAAAACTTTGGTTCGCCTTTTGAATTAATTCGGGAGCTCGTACTTCACGTTCTTTATAGCCAATCAAACGCACAGTCGCATCAGCAGACTGCGCCGAACCGGAGCTGGCATAGGTTATATCATGAAGATTCTCGGCAAACACATTCGCTACCTTAGTGTTAACCTCTTCAGTGATCTTTTCCGCCTGCTCTATAGTCGTCCCCGCAGGAAAACGTATGCTCAGACCAAGATAGTCACTGTCTTTTGTCGAAGGGAAAATATCAAACTTAAGCTTCTGAAAAAAGGTCATGCTTGCACCCAGCAATACAAAACTAATAGCTATTGCCCCTAAGCCGATAGCGGCGGCTTTCTTACGATTGTGCTCGCCTACCCGCACCAAAGAAGCTAGGCCATTGGAAATAATCCGCTCAAGCGCCAAAACCGGGTTGCGGCTTTTCGTTCGTTTACTGCGCGCCGTTAGAATTAGGCCGCGGCTCATAAAAGGTATGAGCGTGAGCGACACCAGCAGCGAAACCGCCAAGCTCACAATGATGGTTATCGGCAACACGCGTATAAAGCTTCCTAAGATACCGGTGATGAATAGCATCGGCGAAAAGGCCAACATGGTAACCAGCGTCCCGGCCGTACTTGCGCGAGCTACCTTTTTAATGGCTATCGAAACGATTTCTTTATTGGTTGCTTTACTGGTCTTTCCGGCATCAATTGCTTCTGTCATGATTGTTGTATCATCTACAATAAGCCCGAGACACAGCACTAATGCAAACAGCGTAATAGTATTGAGCGTAATACCCGCTACAAACAGTACGCCCACGGTAATAAGCAGCACGCTTACCATGCTCAGCGCTATGGCTACTCCCGCACGGAAACTAATCAAAAGCAGACTAACCAATATAACTACCACCAAACCTTCAAGCAGGTTCTGCTGCAGGCTACCTATTTGCTCCTCTATACTTTCGGCAACACCGCTTGTCAAAAGAACACGAGAGCCTTCGAACTCTTTAGAAGCATTTAAAGTATTAAGCCGCTCATTAAGTGCTTTTTCGAGATGTATTGCATCAGTTCCGT
Organism: uncultured Candidatus Saccharibacteria bacterium; assembly: GCA_964431415.1. GTDB lineage: Bacteria > Patescibacteriota > Saccharimonadia > Saccharimonadales > JACDBH01 > CAYSJS01. The sequence continues at coordinate 51,279 of CAYSJS010000002.1, forward strand.
CTTTGGCGATAACGCCAATATTTATGCTTGGATAAAACGAAGTTTTATCATCCTCTCGTTCTCCATACCGATCAAAGCTTTCTTGCAAGCGCACGGTCTGACCAGTTGTTGGGTTTACTCCATCTTTATATGGGTTTAGTACGGTGACTTTTTCTACACCTTCCACATCCTTCAGCTCAACAGCAGCTTTTTCTGCTCGGTCAAGAACTTCTGCAGTAGTTGCGTCGGGTCGGCTAATTACACTTAGGAGAACGTCGTATTGGTTGTTTATCTTGGTCGCATCAATCGAACGAAAACTAACCGACGCACTTTTAGGTATTGAGGTATGTGCGTCCACTGCCGCTTGCAGTGCCTGGACTTCGGCAGCCGTATCGGTTCCGTCTTTATGCTCTACGACAATACTAAAGAAGTTTGCACCGGCCGTAGAGGTAACATTCTTTACAGAACTTCTCTCGCCGATTATTTTATCGAGCGGCTCAACAACATCTTTATCCACCTGATTCTTGTCATTAACAAAATATGTCCCGCTGGCCACGCTAATGGGCACGGAGATATTAGGAAATCCCTGGCGCTGCATAAAAACGCTGTAGCTAAGGACGCCAAATATAACCAGGGCAATCCATAGCGAAGCGGTAGTTTTTACGTGATTAAAGAAGAAGAGACCGAACCGTTGTAACCGTGTGAGAGCACTGCTGTTGGTTTTTTTCATGATACTCAGTATATAGTTAACATGTTAACCAAAGCAAGCTTTTTGTTCGCTTACTGACCAACAGCAACAAGCTCGATGTCGAATACAAGCGGCGCGTTCACCGGAATGCCTGAGCCCTGCGGCGGGTTGGTGCCATAGGCAAGATCGGCCGGTATGATCAAACGACGCGTACCGCCCACTTTCATACCGGGCACACCCTCTGTCCAGCCTTTGATAACACCACTCAAGCTAAATGGGATTGGCTGATTTGGGCCATCGTGCGAGCTCTGAAAAATCGTGCCGTCCGCGGCCAACGCACCGGTGTAGTGAGCGGTGACCGTTTGACCGGGTTGTACAGTTTCGCCCGTGCCCTCAATGAGGTCGATTTTTTCGAGTGTTGTGACGGTATCAACCGGTGTAAAGTTCTGTAGTTTAGTGCCTTGCAATGTCTTGCCCTCCTGGGTGTTATTTGTATTGTTGATATTAACCGTTTGTGAACTCTCCTGCTTCTTCTCCTGGCGCGCTTGCCACACCACAAACAAACTCAGTCCTGCTGAGGTAACCAAAAAAAGAACAGCGAGAAAACCCATACCTAACCGTGTCGCTACTTCTTTTTTGTCTGCCATAGATCCTCCGTTTTGTTGCTAGTTCAGTATACCATCACTTTGTCGCTGTCTGGCGCATGAAAGTGACGTAATTTTAACTTACACGTGCCGCATGCCGAGAAGAAAACTCGAAAGGCTTGTCCGGAAAGCCCTCTTGGCGCGCTCGTATGAGTAGCTCCTTAAGCAAGGGCGATACAAAAGGTATCGTTTCCAGCTTTTCATACGGAAACCACATGGGCTCATAGGTATTTTTACCGGCAGTGGTCCAAAACGCCTCTTCTGATTCTTTAGGTAGTTGCGGTTCGCCACTCACATAGTTACACAAAAAGACATATTGTATGCCAAAAGGATCGCCGGCATCTTCTATGTACACCAGCCTCGGCGAGTCAATAACGAGTCCGCTCTCTTCCTTGACTTCGCGCACCACTGTTTCTTCCGGCTGCTCGCCCTGCTCTATGCCACCGCCCAGCAGCGTATAGTAATCTTGCCCCATCTTAAAACGCTTCATAAGAAGCAGCGACCCATCCTTAAGTACGATAGCACGTGCACTTTGTTTCATGCCTAGTAGTATAGAACGAAACGGTACGCTTAGAAAATGATTATTAAGTAAGTCTTACGGGGCAATTTCGAATTCGCGCAAACGCTCCTTGGTCCGTTCTGTAGGAGTGCGGTTTTGTAAGCGAAGCAGCTGAGCATAAATACCTTCGGTTTTGGCTAGAGCAGACGGAGTGCCAATTTCATCAACACTACCACCCTTTAAGGTAATTATCTGGTCCACGCTCTGTATCGTACTGAGCCTGTGGGCAATGATAATTGTCGTCTTGCCATGCATAAGCCGTTCAAGCGCATCTTGAACGAGCGCCTCTGACTTGCTGTCGAGACTACTGGTTGCTTCGTCCAAAATAAGAATCGGGGCGTTCTTTAAAAGGGCGCGAGCAATAGCGATGCGCTGTTTTTGCCCACCCGATAGTTTTAGTCCACGCTCACCAATTTCGGTATCGTATCCCTTTTCGAACTGGGTTATAAACTCATGCGCATTGGCGTCTTTTGCAGCCGCCATAACCTCATCTAGGCTTGCCCCCGGCTTCGCGTAACTTATATTTTCTCGTATAGTGCCACTAAACAGCGCGGCATCCTGAAAAACAACGCCTATCGATTTCCGCAGACTCTCCTGGGTTACTTTCTGTATGTCCTGACCGTCTATGGTGATCACACCTTCCTTTGGTTCGTACAGCCGCATAAGCAGACTGGTGATAGTTGTTTTGCCCTCGCCACTCTCGCCCACCAGCGCCACTTTCGTCCCAGGCAGAATGGTAAAGTTTATATTTTTCAGCACCGGTTCCGTGTCATACATAAAGCTAAGGTCAGCAAACTCTATTGAGCCCTTTTCGACTTTAAGCGCACTGGCATGGGCGTCATCTTGTATTTCTGGCTCAAGATCCATGACCGTAAAAAAGTCCTTGCTGTCAGCTATTGCCCGCTGCGTTCGATCTACCAAGAAGCTAATGCTAAAGATCGGTATGCGGATCAGTGCAGCATACTGTATGAGCAGTACCATCTCGCCGATGCTGTACTTACCGTGCGCGGTTTCGACAAAAATATACGCAAAGACTGCAAAAAAGATTGCATTTAGAACAAACCGTCGGCGCACATCCTGCCAGTGCCATAATTTGCTCTGTGGTCTTGTCGTGGCAATAACTTTTTTGAAACGTGCTCCGAAAAAGGTCTTTTCTCTGTTTTCTTGTATAAAGCTTTTTACTACCCGGATTTGTCCAATACTCTCAGCGAACCTACCGCTGGCGACATCATATTCTTCATTAATCTTTTTCTGGTATTTTTGCCATTTTCCGCTTGTTCGCGCGGTCATCCATACGAATATCGGATACAGAACAACCAGCATAAGTGCAACCTGCCAGGAATAGTACATAACGATAGCAAGCGAAAAAACAGTACTAAAGATAAACTGCAGGAAGTTATTACTGAGCATTTGTGCAAAGTCGCTGATCTGGCTAATGCCACGGCTCATGCGGTTAATAATGGTTCCCGTTAACTCCGTATCAAAATATCGCTGTGGCAAACGTAAAAGCTGTTCATAATACCGCTCGCTCATATATTTGCGCAGTTTTACGGCCATTATATCGCCAAAGTAGCCGCCTATATTGCTTAAGACCGTCTGCCCAGCATCGGTTAGAAACATGAGCCCTGCTAAAACCGCTACCAGCGCCACATTTGCGTCCCCACCGCCGATCAGCTTAGTTATCTCGTCAATCGCGCCTTTTGTAAGGAGCGGCTGCAGCTGACTCATGAGAGAGAGCAAAATGGTGAATAGGCCAATAACAAAGTAGTAGCGCCAAAGCGACCGGCTGAATCGGATTATTCTCCACAGATAGTTCATTTGCCTTTTAGTATATAGTACTCGTGCTAGCTATTTCTAGTAACAAACGCCTACGAGGCCTTTGGGGAGGAAGATTACCAGCCGCCGCCACCACCGCCGCCACCGCCGCCACCTGAAAAGCCGCCGCCTCCGGAAAAACCCGATGAACCACTGGAACTGGGCGTGCTCATGGCAGTCGTGTTAACTACGGACATTGTCTTATCGAGCGAACTTACCAAATATACCGCGTTAAATGTTGACCAGTTACCACTATACCAATCGGGCGGCGAGGTATATATTCCTTCAAACTGTTTCGCCCACTCTTTCTCTACCTTTAAAACCATGGCGTATGGCAGCAGTTTCTCAAACAGCTCGACCGTCCGTTTCGGCTGCCCTGCCGAACTTGCATACGGAGCATTTGGTGACTGCATCATGGCAATGCGATCTTTTTCGGCTGTTTCTATATACAATTTTAGCCCTTTTGCTTTTTCTAGAGCGGCGACACCTTTTTCGGTTCGACGCGACATAACAAGCGCAAAACCAAACGAAACCAGTGCACACACGATAAACGACAGGATGAATGCCGGCGACACCCTGCCAAGCGCAATCGCCCCCACGATACAAAGCACGAACAGACCGTACAGCCGCCCGCCAGCCGTCAGGGGGTTTGAGGCAAAATACTGTTTCTCTACCATACCCTTTGATGCAATTGACAGTACCTTATTGGCAGTCGTATAAAACTTTTGTTTTAGATCTGCTATTTGCACTACTTCTTTACCGGTAGCTTCATCGGTTTTGGCATGCTTTTGCAACCCCTCAAGTAGTGTTCGCTCAAATTCCAGCAGCTCTTTTGTCGGTTTTTTCGTTATTTCAAAGCTGTAGGTAGTTTTATCCTTGCCGAACTTTCTTTTTTCTACCGTTTCGATAATCTTTATATACCCACGAACTGCCAGATCTATGAGCGTCGCGGAAAGATCCTTCGTATCAGCTTTAAAGTCAAGCAGTGCTCCAATCTCTATAGGCCGCAGATTATCCGGCGCTTCGTATTCGGGAACGATCGTACCCTTACCTTTTGGATCTCTGCCATATCGACGCCACCGCATATATACGTATGGCAGAATAACGGCTGGAACTAAAATGAGTGCAATTAGCTCGGCTAAATGCTCTCTAAGTTTTTCGTACGCTGTCGGCGCAGCAAAATAACCCTTAGAAAAACCGACTATCATCGTTAGCGTCTCGGCAGGCTCAAGCGGTGTTTTAGTTTCGGACACTATTACTGACCCTTGGTCAGATATAGAGCAGCCAGTACGTTTAGAACCATATATCCCGGCATAACATGCAAATTGTCCGTTCGTTTTGAGCTCCGGCGGGAGGCGAAGCGTCATCTTAACATGTTCGAACGGCTGCAGCCACTGGTCGCCGTTTATATCCCAATAGAACTCATCATGGTCTTCATATAAAGTCGTAACGTTAGTCATCGAATAAACAATTTCATACGATTGCGCACCAGTGACCGTACGGTTCGGGTCGCCTATTCTGATCACCAGATTGTTATTACTAGAGTACGTCGTAAACTGCGAAGGCGCCCCGGACGCCGAATGAACCGACAGTACCTTAACGTGCAGTGAATTTTCCTTATAAACCTTTGGCACGAACCGTTCTATACCATGATTGTAGTCGCTGAATAGCACGTCGATCTTTTCCGTAACGCGCAATTCCCCCTGTTTATCTTTATTGCTCAGGCTATAGTCGGCTTCAAAATTTTTAACGACAAAATCTTGCACGCTCGCACTTGCCCGCTGCGGTACAGCTAGACATGCCGCGGCAACGAATATGCCCACAAGTAGCTTCTTTAACATAAATTAGTTCTACACCCCTTCCGATACTAACGAGCTCTGGCGCATTGCGTCACGCTCCCACATACAACCGGCCGTGCCCGCAATTATCTGCAAATCTAGAGCCAAACTGGCAGTTTCTGCGTAACGTAAGTCGAGTTCCATTACCTGACGGCACAAATCTGCGTCATGCACTGGGGTTCGTTTTGCCTTTTGTTGTGCCAGTCCGGTAATCCCAGCTTTGGATTCTTTGGTCATTTCTAGCCACTCCTCATACAGCTGCCCAAATTGTGAGTACCTATCCTGAACTCTCTCGCTAGGCGGACGATACCCGACCATCGATATGTCACCACGTAGTACATTTATGATCTGCGGGACTTCGTCCAATGAGGTTTTGCGAAGTATCCTTCCCACGCGCGTTGCTCTTGGATCGTCGTGCCCTACCCACATTGGCTCATCGTGCTCGGCGCCCTCATACATACTACGAATTTTTAACACCTCAAAAGGCTCGCCCTTTGAATAACGCGTCTGTTCGAATAAGACTGGACCGCCGTCGAGACGTACAAACTGCGCAAGTAACAAAGCCGGTAATCCCAGCCCAGTACCAACCATGAGTGCGCTCGCAACGTCGAGCCTGCGCTTTGTGCTGCTTGAAAGATATTCTGTCATAGTGCGTTTTTGCCCTAAACTCTGGCCGCCTGCAGCTTTTCGGCAGTTTTAGCGGTCACCTTCTCGAGGATCTCATTGGTTTCTTCAATCTTGAGCGTCTTAGCGGGATGCATAAGCCATACACGTACGGTCACACGGCGCATATCCTGCATGTCATCGCTCTGATATATGTCGCGCGGCCTTAGGACGTAATCTACTCCGGTTTGCGCATGTACTTCACTTAACACCTCATCTATGACCGCGACTAACTCTTGATGCGTATGCACAAACGGCAGAGTAAATGTCATATCTTGCTCGACCTTCGGGAATGCGCTCATTATCTTATAGGAACTGTCGGCGCCATGAGACACTGCCGCAAGGTCAATCTCGAAACCGGCGCAAAAGACAGGTAATTTAAGGGACTTTCTGACTTCTGCCCTAAACTCACCGATTACGCCCACTATATGGCCATCGACCTTAATAACCGCGCTTCTGCCTATTTGGTAGCAGCTCGTTACCGGGTATTCATTGCTCTCGAGCACTTCGTAGCTGACTTGTGTATTCCTAAGTAATTCGGCAAGGTACAGCTTTGCCTCGTAAAACGGGCTGCCCTCGTACTTTCTAGCAGCAGTTTTATCATCAGCCGCAAACACCAGCGCCACCCGCTCCATTTCAAGAGGGACATCCTCGTCTGTCATGTGACCTTTTACATGTGCCTTACCTATCTCAAACAAAGCGAAATCGTTATCATCCTCACGCACAATGTCGGCACGAATATTACCGCGCACTTTGTCAAGCAGGCTAGGCATTAGCGCCGTACGATAATACTGCAGGTCCGGGCTCAGGGCGTTACGAAGGTGAAATGCCCACTTCTCTGGGTCGGTGCCGGTCTTTTGCATCAAGTTGCCATGAACAAAGCTGTATGTCAAAACTTCGTTGGCGCCGGCCGCGGCAAGAACTGCACAAACTCTTTGCTTAGTATCCAGGCTTTGATTCCGTGGAGTCGGAGACGACTTTCTCTCCGGCAAAACAAAGGGCAGCTGGTCAAAACCGTGCAAACGTCCTACTTCTTCCACAATATCTTCCGGCAGTTCAATGTCCATGCGCCAAAATGGAGCAGTCACCTTTAGCGTGCCAGTTGTTTCATCTACCGTGCACGAGAATTCAACATTTCCAAGCAGCGTGGCTATGTCTCCGGGCTTGAGCGCGGTACCTAGTCTCTCGTTTATAAAATCAGCATGCACTGCAACCGATTTTTGATTTTCTGCAGCGGCCTGGTTACTGTCTACCGCCTTGCCCACAACGCGGCTGCCCGGCACTATTTCACGAATAAGGTCGACAGCTTTTGCAAGCACGCTTGGACACTGAAGCGGCGACTGGCCTTTGGTAAAGCGCATTGCAGCATCGGTAAATACTCCGTGTTCCATGCTCGTGCGGCGGATGTTGTACATGTCAAACGTGGCACATTCGATCAGTATGCGTGTGGTTTTTTCATCAATCTCGGAGTTATTGCCCCCCATAATGCCACCGAGCGCAATCGGCTTGTCTTGGTCGCAAATCAAAATAGCATCGCTGCGCGGGGTGATAGTTTTGCCATCGAGAAGCGTCATCGTCTCACCCTCTTTTGGTTTTCGTACCACAATCTGAGCGCTGCCGTTCTTCGCAACTTTATCAAAATCAAAAGCATGAAGCGGCTGGCCCGTCATCATCATGACATAATTAGTTATATCAACGATGTTATTAATCGGACGGATTCCCACCTTGGCAAGAGATACTTGTAGCCACAATGGGCTCGAACCAACCTGCACATCGTCCATACCAACGAGCATATATCTCGGAACCAGGTCACCCGCTTCCACAGTCACGCCATATTCCTGGATTTTAGAATCTGCTTGGCTTACACTTTCAAGACTGAGCGGCGACAAATACCACTCAGGACTCGTAAAGCAGAGACCTTGTATACCGGCAAGCTCGCGGGCTACGCCCAAAAATCCAAAACAATCAGGACGGTGCGTAAACATTTTGTTTTCGCAGTCAACGATTACATCATCAAGTCCATACAGCTTTTTAAAGGGCGTACCGGGCACTAACAAATCACTATCAACTTCGTTCGGGTTTAACTCTAAGATGCCGCTATGATCATCGTTAATGCCGAGCTCATGCGCGCTGGCTAACATGCCGTTACTGACTACGCCGCGCAGTTCCCGCGCCTCAAGCACAAACGGGTCTTTGTCATACGAAGACGGTACAACGCTTCCTGGCGGCAGCCACACCACTACAATTCCTTCGCGTACGTTCGGCGCCCCGCACACCACTTGTACGTGCCCCTGTTCGTTGCGCTTGACATCAGGGGTAATACCACCGTCGTCAATAGTTACCACATGCAGCCGATCAGCGTTTGGATGCTGCTCACAAGCCACCACCCGAACCACTACCGCTCCGTCGTATTTTTTCCCGGTATAAATAACCTCTTCAACTGCGCCGAGCTGGGCGCCGATCTTTTTAAGCAGCGCGTCTGTGCCGATTTCGTTAAGCGGCACCGTACTATATTGCTGCGCGTCGTATAAACTAACTTTCATGGAACACTCCCGTAATCGCGGCCGCAACTTTGCCTACAAATTCTTCATACGGCGGCCTTGGTGCTACCTCTTCGCCGAGGAATCTTCGTTTTGAACGTAAGTTTCGGTCTATAAGCCGACCAACAGCCTCTGGGCTACGATACCTCTCTTCGTCTGCATCGTCTTGTATGTCCGGCCCAGAATAATACAGTCCTACGAGAGCGTCGGCAACAGCGTCGGCGTCGCCAGCCCGCCACGACCCCATTAGTGCCCCACGCAGTTCTTGGTCAATGCGAAGATTCTCTTGATAAGCCACAAGGTCAGTCGCTTGGTCGCCCGTATTCATGCTTGGTCGTTCTATTTTCATTTAAATTGCCTCAAAAATTCTAGTTTTGCCGACTCAAAGTGACGAATATCTTCTATGCCGTATTTCATAAGCACCAAGCGCTCAATACCACAGCCCCACGCAAAGCCGGTATATTCGTTAGGATCTATGCCTGCCTCTTTAAGTACGTTTGGATGAATCATACCGCAGCCGAGCAGCTCGAGCCACATGTCTGCTTCGGTATCGCCCTTGCGGAGGCCTGCCGGACGTTCAATAGCAAACTCAAAGCTCGGCTCGGTAAACGGGAAATAAAACGGCTGAATTTTTGCACGCAGTTCCTGGCCAAAATATTCGCTCATAAATGCACGCAGGGTCGCAACCAAGTTGCCGACATGCACGCCTTTGTTTACATACACACCTTCAAACTGATAAAAGGTATGCTCGTGCGTCACGTCAATGTCTTCGTTACGAAAAACTCTGCCAGGTATAACTACCGCAATCGGTTCGCCGTTTTCAAGATTCTTTTTATACTTTTTTAGAACCCGGTTCTGCATCGTGCTGGTATGAGCCGGGGCGATCAAACCTTCATCGGTCATAAACGTGTCATAGTCGTCCCGCGCTGGGTGGCCTTCAGGGAAGTTGAGGCTGCTAAACATATGATAATCGTCATCTATCTGACGTGATTCGACCGCCTCAAAGCCCATGCGGTAAAAAATGTCGACAATGTAGTTCAGTTCGGTCATGAGCGGGTGCTGGCTGCCAAACTGAGTCGGTAAAAACTGAGGCCGTTTTTTACTGTTAACGTCCCAGGGAGCAGTGACATCTATAGGGGCAACGGATTCGTTTTGCGTTCCCGAGGCGCCCTCTGCTGCATGTTCTAGCTCGTTACGTAGCTGGTTTACTTCTTTACCAAAAGCGCCACGCTCTTCCGGCGGTAAGGTTTTTATTCGCTCGTAAAGCGCCTTGAGTTCGGGCGACTTTAATACGGCCGCACCTTCTTGGGAGACTTTTTCAAGCAAGATGGCGGCAACTTCAGCAATTTCAGTATTCTGATAGCTCATTTGCCCCTAATTATACCAGAGTCGCGTGATATACTTTCGCTTTTTGTCTTTGGCTTGTGTGAAGGCAACCTACCTTTTTAAAGACGATGCGCTTTTCGCAGCTATAGCAAATCCAGCCGCGCACATCATGAGCTCCAAGTCAGTAATGAATAATACGCCATCTACAGGATCTGGCGCACCGTCGTTACTACCTATGACCTCGCCAAAAACATGTTTTTGATCACCAGCCCAATGAGTGACAGTCTCCGCTATACTGGATTCGCGCATTCTCAGCTCCTCTGCCTGCTCCATGTTTTTCCACCCCTGTATACCACCAGTAAATATCATTCCTACTCCCAGTGCAGTTCCAGCAAAATTCCAACCCTGATTCCGTGCCATTGTATTTCTCCTATTATTACAAGTTGAACACCTTAACGTTATACGCCTATATTCACATGTTTGAAAGTAACGTGTTATATTTTACAATTACCATATGGCACAATTTTCTTTTGACATTGTAAGCGACTACGACAAAGCAGAACTAAACAACGTATACGACCAAACTCAGCGTGAGCTGGATAGCCGTTACGACTTTAAGGGTACGCCGGCAGCGGTTGAGTGGCTGGACGACAAAAAAGGCTTAAAAGTTACTGGCAATGGCGACTGGCAGATTGATGCAATTTTGGATATTGTCAGAAAAAAACTTGCCGCCCGCGGCCAAAGCCAGAAATTACTCGACGTTTCAAAAGAGCCGGTAGTCGCAAACCTTAAGACCACCAAAGAAGTACCTTTTAAGAAAGGTCTCGACCAAGAAAAGGCCAAGAAGATCACCTCAATCGTGCGTGAAAAGTTCCCGAAAGTAAAACCACAAATTCAAGGCGAGGAGGTACGCGTCACGAGCAACAGCAAAGATGATCTCCAGGCAGTTATGGCGCTACTCCGCGAACAAGACTTTGACTTTCCGCTCCAGTTCCAAAACTTCCGCTAAACAATCTTGCTATACCAGAGCTAATTCGGCAGTCTTATCCATAAACAATGCGGCATGTTGCACCACCCGCTCTCTACGCTGACGGCTGCGTTCAAGGTCATACACCGGCGCAAGCTCCAGTGCTATGGCCCCAGTTAAAAACGGCATGATGGGTCGCCGCGGCTCACGCACGCCGCCGAAATCGGGCGGGCACATTTCTGGAAACATGTCACACGGCGTTGCCGTCGCCTCAAGTTCGGTCTTAAAGTTTTGTATGAGTGCTTCGTATTGTGGGTTTAGTTCATTCATACTTCAGATCATACGTTCCGTAGGACAATAGCTCTAGACGAGCCGTTTTGAGTCAAATTATTTTGACCGCAAGGGAGATTTAGAGGCGGCTAGGGTTTGATGTATTATCATAGCTATACATGCAGGAGCACCACATCCAGAAAAACATCCTTCATAAGCTCGTTTTACGCGATAATGCTCGTTTTGCCGACCTAAAACCGAAGGGTTTGGACAGCAATGCGTTTACGTACCACCTTAAGCAGCTCATTAAAGATAAGCTGGTCGCCAAACAGGACGACGGAACATATACCCTTATATCACTGGGAAGAGTAGCTGGTATAAACGTAACGTTAAACAAAAAAGAGATGCTGGAACAAGCCCATTCCATCCTGCTCATGTGTCTGAGGACAGAAAAGGAAGGCTGGATGCTCAGAAGACGTTTGGCGCAGCCTATGTACCGAAAAGTTGGCTTCGTACACGCCGAACCCCTGCCCACCGAGCCTATTACCGTTACCGCTCAGCGAGTGTTTGAGGAACGCACCGGTCTATGTGCCGATTTTACGCCAGTTGGCTCCGGCTATGTACATTTACTCCGCGGTGAAGATCTTGAAAGCTTCACCCACTTTACACTGCTTATCAGCAAAAGCTACACCGGCGATCTGGATCCGCTTAAAAGAAACGGCGAAAACTTTTTTGAAAAGCACCCCGATTTTACCTCCGAGGACATGATCCCAAGCATGCCCGACATGGTGCGCCTGCTGAAACAAAAGACAGACGATTTCTTTTTTGCCGATCTTACATATCAAGTGTGAAGGTGATGAATTTGGCCTTTATGCCCTACGCGTATTGCACGCAAAGTATTATACTTAAGCATAATGGAAGATTATGCCACTGCCGCCGACCATAGCGAAACAGACCTACCGTCACATTGTCTAAAGGTATTAAAAGACAACTATCAACACAATCACACTAGCCCGGCTCGTCTGTATCCGCATCAGTGGCTGTGGGACAGTTGTTTTGTGGCTATCGGCATGCGCCATCATGATCTCGAACGTGCCGCCCAAGAAGTTGCCAGCTTAGTACATGGACAATGGGCAAACGGCATGATCCCGCACATGATCTTTAACCAGGGTCGAGAATACCGCCTAGAAAGAGAAACCTGGCGCAGCTGGCTGAGCCCTTTTGCTCCGGACAAACTGAGCACGAGCGGCATTACCCAGCCACCTATACTCGCCGATGCGGTTGTAAAAGTCGGCGAAAAAATGTCCGCAAGCGACCGGCGGGAGTTCTATCATTATATGTACGAACCGCTTGTCGGCTACCACACCTGGCTGTATACAGAGAGAGATCCGCATCAAGAAGGGCTTACGCTACAAATACACCCCAACGAAGTGGGTATGGACAATACGCCGCCGTGGGTTCAGCAGTTGTATGAACATAACCGCCCATGGTGGGTGGTGGCAGTCGAAAAGCTCCATCTCGATGCTTTTGTTAATCTCATACGCCGCGACACGCGGCGCGTCTCACCCGGCCAGCGCATCAGCAATATGGAAGCGCTACTGCTCTGGGACGTGGTGAGGAGGCTTCGTCGCAAGCGCTACGACATTGACAAAATATTACACCGCTCACTTTTTGCTACCGAAGATGTTTTGTTCAATAGCGTTCTGGTCCGAAACAACACACAGCTGTGCGCCATTGCCAGCACATTAAGAAAAAAACTGCCCCCAGAGCTGCTCGCTCGCATGAAAAAAACCGAAGAAGCCCTCGAGACCCTCTACGACCCCGGCACCAAACAGTATTATTCTAGAGATTTTATTACACATAAATTGATCATTCAGCCGTCAATCGGCGCACTCATGCCGCTTTATGCTGGTAGTATCTCTAAAGAACGCGCCCAAGAACTCGTTAATCTACTAAAAGACCATAAAGAATATTGGCTTCACCATCCAGTGCCGAGCGTGCCACTTTCGTCCGAATACTTTAGCGCCGAACGGTACTGGCAAGGGCCGACCTGGGTAAATACTAACTGGCTGATAATTGACGGCTTAACCAGATACGGCTTTCATGAAGAAGCACAAGACCTGCGAGACAGGACACTCGCCATGGTTCAGTCAGCCGGCTGTTACGAATACTTTTCGCCAATAGACGGCAAGGGCTTAGGCGCAGAAAACTTTTCCTGGACCGCCGCTCTCACGCTCGACCTCCTAGATCAGCAAAAAGCTTAAGCTTTATGGCCGCGGTGCCGCCGCCGCAGCGCAAGCTCTGTAAGTTCCTGTCTTTCTCCGAGCCAAAAACTAACCGCCATAAGTGTAACGGTTATGTAAGAACCCCAGGCAACCGCTAGCCAGTTTCTTACGAGTAACGCCCAGCCATCACTAAAGAACGAGTGTGACTTTTCACTATTTATTATCTCGTTCACGGCCGCCGGTGTAATAGGCGATTTAATAACCGCTACTAGCTGCATCATGCTGACTTTGTTCTTAGCGTCCACCATCTTAATCTTGACCGTGTAGTATCCTTGCTTCTCGTATGTGTGCTTAATGGTAAGCTTTTCGGCCTTAGGCGCCTTAAGAGTGTTCTCCTTACCATCGCCCCAGTTCAAGTACAAAGTATAGGGAGCCTTGCCACCCACAAGATACACATCCCACGAAAAAGCAGAACCTAAGGACACCGGCTTATATTCAAATGAGGTCAGTATAACTGGTAAATCTCCCGGTGTCTCAACCGACGAAACATCAATTGTCTCGGTGCCCGCACCTTGAGCCGGTACTTCCGGCAGCGAAATAGGTCCCGGAGATATAACCACCGGCGCGTTATAAATAACCGATATGGACGGTGTTACCGGCCCTGGGTCGTTTGTCATATTATAAGCCTGCGCCTGAAGTATGTTCGTCCCTGGCAGCAAACTTATAACCACTTCAAAAGCACCGCCGCTGTCACACGTTGAAACTCCGGCTAAGGCTGCGTTTCTCGTAACCTCTACGTACGAGTCACTTGGGCACGTACCCACAACGCTTACCGTTCCATTTGAAAAGGTAGCACCATCACTGGGAGAAACGATAAACGCACCATCAGAAAGTGCCGGCGCCGCAACTTTAGCGGTTACCACCACTTCATCTGCTCGTGCACGAAAAGTTGAGCCAACTATGAACACCCCAACGCACAGCAAGAAAAATACCGTTATCGGGTGCAGAAGCACCCTTTTATGTATAGGACGTTTGCGTGTAAGGGCTGCTTTTGCAGGCGCCGCTTTTTTTACGGATATCTTCTTTTTGACTGGTTTCTTCTGAACAGCTTTGGATTTCATTTTTTTGTTTTTTATCTATAAACTAAGAATAGCACACCATGCCATCAAACGAGCATTCGTTTTCTTGGCTTTACTGAGCCGGAGAGGCGCTTTCCGGAATGTCGTTTCGGGTGTACCCGGCAACAATTTCTTTTACCATATCTGTGATCTGCTTAGGATCGTACTCACTCTTGATGATATATTTAACCGCCCCTTTCGAAAGAGCCGTTTCAATATCGTTCTCACCCGCTAAGTTAGACAGCATTACGACCGGAATACTCTTGAGTTCGGGATCAAGCTTGAGCTTCTCGAGCACCTGAATGCCGTTCATCTTCGGCATCATCACATCAAGCAGTATAATCGTCGGCTTTGGCTGCATAGTGCGCGCCTTTTCGATCCCCTCCTCGCCGTCGCTTGCCAGCTCAACATCAAACTTCTCAAAGCTGAAGATTTTTTGATACATTCGCAGGATGAGTTGATCATCCTCTATTAATAAGACCCGTACCGTCATTGGTTGCCTCTCCTGTTGTTTTTCCTTAGTATAAATATACTCCGATTTTTCTCAGTTTACACGTTTCTTTCTTCCTTTTTTTATTGCTCGTTTATTCTCCTTATACTTTACACGGTATGGCGTGCTATTGGTAGGCTAAACGTAAAAACCGAACCTTTACCTAGTTCAGATGACTTTAGGAATATTTTACCTCCCATCTGTTCAGTAAGCAGTTTAGTGATGTATAGCCCAAGCCCGGTACTTCGGCTGTCGTCGCGCGTTAAAATATTGGACGTGGTTTGCTGGAACTTATGAAATAGCAACCCTTGGTTCTTTGGGTCAATGCCTATACCGGTGTCAACCACATCCACTTCCACAAAGCCGTCATTTTCGCGTGCAATTATTGTTATGGAGCCTTGGTTCGTATATTTTATGGCATTGCCAACGACATTTATGACAATTTCACCAGTGCGCGCCTCGTCCGCCAATACTCGTGGCAGGTTCTTCGGTACGTCAAGTGTAAGCTTTAGGTTTTTTTCACGAGCCAGCTCATCCAGCTCTTTAACACACGACTCTAATGAGTGCGCGATGTCCACCGAAACGAGATTAAAGACCGCCCTCTTTTGCTCCAGCCGCGAGGTACTCAAGAACTGGTTCACAATACCGATTAACCGAACAGAGGCATTTTTGATGTCCGACACCATTTCCTTAATATCGCCGTCAGGAAGCTGGTCGCCATACATATTTACAAGCATGCTGGCGTTTCCGCGTATAGCGGTAAGGGGCGTACGTAGTTCGTGCGAGGCGATAGAGATGAACTCATCCTTCGAACGCTCCAGCATAAGCGCCTCAGTTTTATCCTCTATGACAATTACACAGCCAAATACCCTCCGAGTGTCCGACGAATATATAGGCGCCCCAATAATAGATAGGAGCTTATTCTGATACTCAATACCCTCTGCACGAAACACCTCGGATTTGTTCTGGCATTTATCAACCGAACTTTTGAGATCATACCCATCTTTTAGAAGAGACTGGATTAAAAGCAGCATATCCTTCGACTTTATTTTCTTAAGCCGTTTATCGGTTGGGCTCAGATCAAAGATATGCGTAAACGCGGGGTTATATATTACCTCTTCGTCCTCACTAAATGTCATTAACAGTCCACTCTCTATACCGTTTAAAGATGCTCTCAGACGTGCTTGCTCAAGCCGCAGCTCTTCGGTTCTTTCTTCTACCTTTTTCTCGACATTTTCTTTTTCGCGCTGAATCTGTTTCTGTAAGTTATTCGCATCTTCCAGGACATTCATGAGCGCCATCTTGGACTCGCGCAGCAGCGTGTTATTCTTTTGTGTCATCATCAAGGTTCTTTCAAGTTCTTCGGATGTTGTTTTGTTTTCGAGCAACTGCTTACTTAAGCGGTCATTGAGCTCATACAGTTCTTTTTCGCGTCTGGCAACAAGCTGCTCGTTGCCTACGTTAATACCCTCATACACATACAAGAGGGTCGAAAACAGCAGCACGGCAATCAAGCTTGAAACGGTTGGCTGCGATTCCAAATATGATGACGCCAGACCAAGCCTATCCATAACATAGACCATAGCAGTAGACAGAAAGATCGCGGCCGTCCAAACCATACCGCCCACGCGTGACAGAAATAGATAGGCCACCAGTACACAAAGAGGCATTAAGAAGAGTGACCTTAGAGCGGTTGGATTATAAAAAGATGAGGTTAACGCGGAAACCATTACCGCCAAGGACAGGTTATATAGAAGTATATGTGACCTACTAATGAAAGTGCCTATAAATGTAACCGTGAAAGAGAGCAAAACAACAATGTCCACCGTGGCCGTAACGCTAACGCCGTTTTTTAAGTCACTCGTCATAAGAAAGATTACTTCCGCTACAATTCCGATGAGTATGCTCTTCCTTAAAAACTGTAAGCGCTTGGTGTCAGTTTTCTCTCGTAGTCTGTCGGACACTTGATCAATATCACGCTGTCTCTTAACCTCCGCAAGAAGCTTACTTTCCATTTTGACTACCCTTGCTCTTCTTTAAGGCCTCAATTTCTTTTTTTAGCTCTATCATTTTTAGTTCACGGCCAATCATTACATTGTTAGTGGTCTCTATTTCGGTATTATAGGCGGCAAGCCGCGCCAGCAGATTCTTTTTTTCTTCAACCTCATGCTCTAACGCCGCCTCCTGTTCAAAAAATGCAGCAATGAGTTCCGCTAATCGACCGAATTCGCTCTTATCTTTCATCATCTCGGTAATGAGATCCTTGTTCGCGGTCTCGAGACCACGGTACAATTTATTCATTGGGCGTATAACCCACCGCCACGTAAATATAAGCAGCGCTGCAAGTAAAGTTAAGAAAGATATAATATTAAAGATGAGGAGCGTCGTATCCGAATCGTGCAGCTGCTTGATCGAGGCGTCCTGATATGTCGCGTAGACCTTGCCGATATACTCGTCGTTAATATCTTTATAGGGTATAGAAAATGCCAAAAGCCCCGAACTAGGCGGATACTTTTCTGGGAAACCTGATTCGTTTTCCTCGGTAACCAGTTCTATGAGATCCCTGCCGCTCCCCTCAAAATCTTCGAGCACAGCACTGCTAATCTGTTTGCCTACCAGTACAAACCCCGGAGATTTTTGTTTATGCTCTGTATCGTCTGTCGGTACAACCGTCGAACCATACACCCGCATAAAACCCTGCTTTGTTTTTACATTGAACTCAATCATATAGTCATTTTTGAACATAGGCAGAACCTTTGACACATAGGCTTTCAGATCACTATCTTCAGGATCTATTGCTTCTGTATGATTTTTATATACAAGCGTGCCATCAGTTTTATACATCCATACAGCATCGGATTCAAATGTCTCTAAAGTGTCTATGGTTAGGTTTTCTTTTGCGTAGTTGGGCAGTTTGCCCAGTAAATAATTATACGGATCGTTCCACTGTGAGTAGTCTGGAGCAAAAGTTTTAGTCAGCTTAAATATTCCATTAAGATCTCTTGTGAGAATTGTGCGCTCCTCCTCCACGCGAGTGTCATATAGCTCCTCGAGATGAGATGTATTATTGATAGAGGTAAAGGTAAGCATAATGCCGAGAATCACGAACCCAACAGTAAAGAATCTCACGATCCTTACTTCCAAACTATTCAGACCAAGGTTATGCTTTGCTACCATTAATCCATTTGCCTCACAAATCCACGTGATATTTTTATGATCGGGAATATGCTTACCAGAAGTAGCGCAACCGTCATAAAGAAGGTGATTTCAACAGAATGTCCAGCTTTCTTCAGAATTGCAGATTCTGGCTGCGCGACCATTAGCATTCCAACAGACACGTTGTCGACATCTTTAACCGGATTGAGCGCAACCAACATCTTGCGGTTTTGCAGCGTCAGGCTATCACTGTGAGTTGAGCCATTTTTAAGGATCTTGTCTGCAATATCTTTCCGCGAAAACTTAACACCTACCGCGCGCGCAGCGTCTGTTGAGGAGACAAGAGTGGTGGCACTCAGTATGTCATTGGCATATATAGAACTATGGAGACCGGTTTTCTCTTTTATGCCACTCACAAAAGCCGTATCGAGATTCAGTCCCGTTATAACCGCGCCGATAACGTTTCCGTTTGATTCTTTTACGGGTACACCGCTTTGCAACTGGAGGAGAGGAGCGCCGGAATCACTTACACCGACAACTGTGGTTTGTTCGAGCCCCAAGAGTACTCGCTTCACAAGCGGATCCCCCGAGACCGAATCACCCCATTGTTCTGTGTCCTGGGCGCGCAGCAGAACCTGACCATTTAAGTCGGTTATAAGCGTACTTGTCAGTGTTTTTTGCTGTAGAAAATCCGATGTGAGCGACTTCAGCTGCTCGCGATCACCGGCTTTTAGTGCTTTATAGACATCCTGACTGCTGGCAAGCTGGTCCGCCGCGGCAATAGTCTCTGCTCGTTTAGAGTCAAGCGCATAATGAAGTACATTAGCAGCCGTAGTAAGGTTGTCGAGAGAATCTTTGCGTGTACCGTTAAGCAACAAACCAGTATACCCAACACTCACAATAATAAATACCACGCCTATCAGACCCATAAAGATCATGAAGAGTTGGCTCATATACCTTTGTAGTAAATATCCCCATGTCCATAAACCTAAAATAAGCATGCCGACTATTTGTAAGATTAGCTGCAGCCACCATATCCACCCATACGTTGCGACGTGCGTATAGAGAACCGGGTTATCGGTGTTGGAAAATAGCCTGCTCAGACCAACAAGTTCCGAAAGGGCAAGAAAGGCAAAGGCACGTGCAACTGGTTTTAAATGACGCTCCAGTCCGTTGGTTGCCCTCCTCCAGTACAGCACGGCAATGGCTCCTGCACCGACTGGTAGAAGTATCTTGGCCCCAAGACTAACCGCCGGAACAAACGCCGCTCCCGCATTTAGGGGCGCTGAAGAATCTTTTTTGCCATCCGTATTTTTAGATGGTTCGCTCGTATCGGCCCCCACCGAAACATCCAGACCCTTATTTTTTGGCACCGCCTGTAGCGGGTCGATTAATTGACCCACGATAATGAGCGCAAAAGCGCCTAATCTTAACGCAACTGTGAGTCCGGGAATGATATGACCAAAGACCGAATCACCCATAACCGACTGTTCAATCATCGTCGCCTGGGACAAGAAAGAAAGGCCTAATACGGCAAATCCCACCCATTTAACCAGCTCTTTCAGACTGTGTTTGTTAGACCACGCATCAAAATACAACCAGCATATACCTAAGCATACGAGTGCTGTAAAAAGACTCGCTGCGAAATGTATGTTTTGTGCAAAAAACTGTAGCCACATTATGATATTCCTGCCTTATAGTGTTAGATTGTTAAGTATTTCATCACGGGAAAGCACCCCTACGACCGTTTTCTTCACCACCCCGCGCCTATCAATAAAATAGGTCACCGGAAGCACGCCCAGCTTCAGCTCATCGGCAATCTTATTGCTGGTATCAACAAGTATTGGAGTCTTATACTGCCCAAAGGAGGTGTAGGTCTTTAGCCGGGCCATGCTCTCGCCAGCTCCAATCGGCAGTAGGTTTATGGTTTTACTATCCAGTTCATCGAAAGCCGAAAGCTGACCAGATGTCAGAGAAGACCAGGTGCTTATAAAAGTAGCCACTGTCGGTTTACCGTACAAATCAGAAGTTTTTAATACTTTACCGTTCGTAAGGGGTAAAGAGAACTGGCTCAATGAATGGTCCGTTAAACCTTTTGTGTACGCATAACGCCCAGCCGTAGCTTGAGCTACGTTCTTTTCATATGTAAACCAAGGCAGTCTAACGTTTCGGCGAAACGCAGTAACACCTAAGGATCTCTTCATAACAAAGGACGGATTTATGTAGTTGGGCGATTCTACGTTAAAACTAGACGTTATCACGCTCTGATATCCGGGCGAGGATATTTTTAGATAATAACGCCCTTCCGGCAGGTAATAGCTCACCCCTTCTTTGGTCGTCGTCTTTTTGGGATTCTTTTGTAAATAAGACTCAGCATCCCACAGCTCCCAGCTTTTTGTCTCCGGGCTTCTGATATATACCTTAATTTCTGCCTCCAGCACATTTCCTTTGGCGTCTTTAACAACACCGGGCGCGATAACCTTAACCGTATTAAGAGCACGCTCTGTTCTGTTTCCAGCGCCATCAATCGCTTCGGCCGTTAAACTGTACGTTCCTGGCTCCGTAAAGCTAACCACACCTTTCCAAAGTCCAGTTTGAGGCGAGCGAACCATACCAAAAGTTTGCGCGGACTTTCTGGCAGTTTTTTCTTTTGCACTGAGCACAATGTCTGTCGGACCACCAACCGCCGAGAGCACCACAGCCTGGTCTATGCCCACCTGAGACAAAAGCTCACCTTGATCGTTTGGGAGCGCCGCTTGATTTCCTTGAGTCACAACTACGCCGCCAATAACAGGCGGGAGTTTATCTATTACCAGAGTTTGCACCGGCGAAGCAGTCGCATTGCCAGAGGTGTCGACTACCCGTACGATAAAAAGATAATTTCCATCATTCAGCTGCTGGGGATTTATCTCAAACGTCACTTTTTTAGTTCCGATCCCCGCCGCAACGGTTGCCGGCAGCCAGTTCTTGCCGTTGTCGGTTGAGTATTCAACCACGGCAACTGCCTCATTGTCAGAGGCGGCACCTTTCAGTGTCGGAGCGGTCTTGTATGCCTTTTCTAAAATCACCGAAAAATCAAGCACCGGCGGAACCGATTCTGTCGGCTTGCTCTTTATGGTAGACCGCGAGTTTAACGTAGAACTCTGTGCGTCACTGGCTGAAACCGGTGTCAGGAACGTATTATCACTAGAATAGGCGGTATTGCCGCCGGCATCAGTACTAATCACTTGATAATGATAGGCGGTGTCAGCCTCAAGATCATTCAGCACTACTTTATGTGACGAAGTCAGGGATGTTATGACTGTAGTTGTAGTGTCATACGTGACGGAGCGGCCATAGGCCACTTGTGAAGTGGCACCCTCGTCAGTCACCCAGTTAATAGTTACGCTCGTAGCACTTAAATTCGTTATATTGATCGCAGATATGACAGGCGGAATACTGCTTGGGGGAGTGCTGGAGATAGTGAGATCAAGCGCGCCGTTGCATGAAGCCGATGAACCCCCCATATCACTAGAGGCATCGACTGTCCAGTTGGCAGCGCTTGCCTCTGTAGGGCCGGTTTCTGCCAAAACACTAATTACCAGTGAGTTACCGGCATCTAAGCTGCCGTACTGAAGCGACATGGAACTACCTCCCCCCTGTGCGCCCCAGCCAGTTGCCGTCATATCCAGTATCGTAACGTTGTCGGACGGCGCAGTCACGAGTATGTAGTCTATTGGCGTTGAGCCATCATTATTTATCTCGAGTTCAAACGTATTCGTAGAAGAGGGAGTAACATACGTAGGCGAAATAGAGGCCGTACAGAGCGGAGTACTTGCAAAAACGGCGCCAGAAAAAGTGCCTGTCACCCCAAGCACCGTACACAAAAGAATTAGAAGAAGTCTTCTAGCCCACACTAACATAAGCATTATTATAGTAGTTTTATCTACAAATAAAAGAAGATATATGCTTCGTTTTATGACACTATAGCTTTACTGGCCAGGCGAAGTTTCTATGGGCGCATACTCGATTACTTTGTTCGTTGATGGCCTATACAGCACCGCCCGTTTAGCCGACGGATAGACGAGAATTTTATCGCCATTTTTAGCTCTTTCAAAGAAAGTTTGATTATTAAGCTGCTCGACGTTTTTTACTGTTGCAACGGTCGGCGTTTCGCCGCTCGGAAGTTCGAGGTATTTACCAACCTTATCGGCAAGCTTATTAGCCTCAGCCGCAACTGCCGCCGCCGGGTCTGTTACTTTTTTAAGCTCATTTCTGGTCGAAATGTAGTTTTGCACCAAAAAACCGATGAGCAGCACCGCTAGAACACCGGCCGCAAACTTGCCCGTCTTTTTTGTAAGAGGGATATGCTTTAACAGTCCAATGAGCGGCAGCTCTTGTTTTGTACGCTTCTGCTGTGCGGAGGCAGCTTTTACGTCACTAAAAACCTGGGGTCTCATGGGTGGGCGGTGTTTATTCATGCTAGAACTATTGTATCAGTTGTTGCGCGCTTCGCTACTGTGTTTCTGACGTTTTGACATCTTTAATAGAGAGTGATGTCCAGGCAAATTCAACATCGCTTGTAGCCGCTTCTTTCAAAGCTATCGTAAAGCCCTCTTTTGTAAGGTCAGTATAGGTAAATTGTTCAAACTTGCCGTTTTTAATTGTAACCGTTACGACCGGAATCTGTTCATATGGCTTGTCGAAGGTAACTTTGACCTCTTTTTGGCCGGTCTTAATGAC
Source organism: uncultured Candidatus Saccharibacteria bacterium (assembly GCA_964431415.1). Classification (GTDB taxonomy): domain Bacteria; phylum Patescibacteriota; class Saccharimonadia; order Saccharimonadales; family JACDBH01; genus CAYSJS01. The sequence continues at coordinate 74,279 of CAYSJS010000002.1, forward strand.
CGCAAACCCGGCAGTGTCATTATTGAATGTAGTGCGACCATTAAAGCTAATGTCGTTATTGAATACCGTCCTCTCGACGAAAGTAACCAATCCTTTAAACAACGCGCTACCTTTAAACTCGGCATTGCCGTTTACCGTAAGCGCTTCCAGGCCTTCAATTTTGTTAGCTTTCAGCTTGTCTACAGCAAAGTTAACACTATACCCATTTTGCGCATAGACGTTGCTGGCATTAACCGACACCGTGCTTAATCTATCGGTAAGAATTTCTGACTCGTTTTTGCCATTTAGCTGCTCCTGCCTGCCGGCCAGGTAGCGCAAGATCTTACTTGAACTAGTCAGTCCATCCAAAACCGAAACGTCTGAATACATGCCGGCAATCGGATCCCAAATACTATCACCCTCTTCAAATGCATCGCCGATAGCAAGCTCTACTTTTTGACCATTGTAATCAACCAGGTTTACGAACACCGTAATCTGTCCGCAAACCACGCCCTCTTTTGTGCCAGCTGGACAAGCGACGTACTTTTCTGGAACAAGATCATCAAGCGCCGTACCCAGTACCCTTCCGGCCTGCACCGCTTTCATACCATAGCCGGCAACGGACGAAGAGGTTATGCGGTCGCCGGCTTTTATATCACCGTTTTCGTTCGTAACCAAAACGGGCACACGCCCAACCAGTGCGACAGGGTATGACTGCGGGTCGTTCCCACCAAGTATTATGCCTGGGGCGGTAGCCACTATTCCAAGCATTGTGTCGTCATATGCCTTAGCAGTTTTTTGTATATGACCTGGACTGTTTTTGAGCATTGATACGATCTGACCAGGTATCAGCTCTTCCTCGGAGGTGTAATTTTCGGCAAGGTCGGCGCCACCCAACGCTCCAATTTCCGACCCTATTCCAGTTAGTCCGTCAACGAGCAGCTCCGACCTAACAGAAAAAATTCTGTTTGCAAGCGTATCGAGCGTTACCTGAAAGTCAAGCTCATCAGTTTCAGTCCAGAAGTGCGCCAGAGACCCGAAGGTAACTGATGTGCCGTTCATCCCAATAGCTTGCATATCGTCAAAATCCGTACCAGTCCAAGCGGATCCGGATTCATCACTAAGCCCCGCATCAGAATGGTATAGTTCGGTAGCGTACGAGGTACCGTTGCCCTCAAACACCGTCACACCACCACCATCCGCACCATCATTAGTACCAATATATAACTTTCTATTATCGCCTAAAAAGGAGTTGTCTGTAGTGCCGATTGCATACACGGAGTTCGTGCTACCGTATAGTTGCTGAGGCATGACCTCAAAGTCTGATGTCGCGTCCGGCGGGGTCGTAAAGGCAGGGCTAACCGTAAACACTGTTGCCGTATTTGAGGTGATGCGACGCGTTTGCCCTGCACCCGTACCGCCTGTTATCTCCACAAAACTGCCAGTAAAACTATTTGGCGCCCAAGCGGCGCTAGAGTGTCCGATGGTAGTTGACGAAAAAGTAGTCGCGTTTGTCATAATAGTAGAAGGCCTCAGCATTGCCGACCGACCCTCCAAGTACTTACGTCGGCTTTGTGTCTGCGTGACCTGATCTGCCGTCGTAGCTCCGCCCATATGGAAATATACGTCATCTATATCTCCATCCCAGAAGTTGGTCTGGGTGGTGCAGGTTGTAACCGTACCAGTACAGGTAGCGCCGATTAATGTGGCGGTCGCACCATTTAATGTTGCGGTGGTAGTAACAGTGTCACAGGTCACTGCTAAGCGCCCATCAATATACATACAGAAAAGCGCCGACCCGTTGTTCCTCGCTATTTCTACGTAATGCCATTGGCTGTCCGCGAAACTCTGTGTACTGGTGAGAGTATCGGTAATCGTACCGTCTCTTTGAACCGCGACCAACTGTCCAGAGGAGTTCATGTTTATGCTGTAGCCCGCAACGGTTGCATTGCCGGTGCGATCAATAAGCGTATCTGTGCCCGAAACCGCTCCATTGTGTCTAAACCATAAACTGACACCATACGAGATGGTAGATGATGTCGGGTCAAAGTCCGTATCTTGATCACACGCTCCGTCGCCAGTTGTGTCTGAACACATATAGCCAGACGTGCCATCAAACCGCGCTGCGAGGTTATGTACGCCGTTAGCAACGCCCATTGTTACACCCGACTTAATGGCTAGTACGTTGTTCCGTACCGTTGCGTCCGTTGCCTGCGTTGCACCGGTGGCTTCGTTAAAGTTAAAGTAGCCACGTGGCGTGCCATTCATATACCCGGTTTCGCCGGTGATAGTGTAATACTTTGACCACCCAAGCGTTGGCGAAGCGTCAGTATCAAGATCGTGGATTTCGGTCAGACCACCACCATGGCCAACATATATAAGGTCACCATTTCCGGTAGCCGTAGATTCAGCCTGGGAGCCTCGCTCTACTACCTCAAGGGTGTCTGGCTTCACATTAATAGTTTGTGCCGTTTTAAAGAGGTTAGGCGCATTCGCTGCCGTAGTCGACTCATCCCACACTTTGTAAGGCGAGGTAACGCCAGTTGCGGGCGCAACGGTCGTGGTGTCTATGTTGTTACCTGATGTTGCCGGGTTACCGTAACGCTCTAGCTGCTGCTTAGTTACGTTTAATGCATACAACCGCCCGCGTCGCGTTAAAGCGCAGGCCGAGAACTGGTCTGCAATAGCGGCACCAAAGGGTATTGTTATGCCACTCGAGAGGTTTATCACCTGTACTCCGTCATCTGTCGCCGCACATATGAAAGTCGCCCCGTTCATTGGACCGCCGTTCGTGAGTATGCTAGAGCTGCCGGATAACACAACCGCACTCACGTCGTTTACCTGAACGCTTGCGGCGCCGATGAACTTAAGACCGGTGTAGCTAGATGCGTTATATGTAACTGTTGTGTTACGGTTTGCTATGTTCTTATCGCCCAAGTTGCGGTCGGTCGTGTTGTAGCGATACATCGCATCCTGAACAAAGTCTATAGCGTACAAACCGGTTGAGGACGTGCCATTTGTACCCACGTATATCACGCCGTTAAGCGCAAAAACACTTGAAGGGTTATTGTTTGTGGCGGCTCCGAGCGCATAGGTGCCATTTTGGGTAAATTTCATCCACATACTATTGTCATCACTGTCAAAGATGTACAGTGAGTCAGTAGTTACCGCCAATATAGCCTTCTTTGGGAAGCTCGGCTGACCACATCTATCATCCGCCGCAATCACGCAACTAGATGCCGTATGATCAGGGGTCTCGTTGTACCACGATAAAGTCTGTGCCGTACGCGTCCGCGTCCACTTGCCAGAATCTACATCCCGAGTAGTGTCATAGACAAACACATCCACGATATTCGCGAGATCCACCTTGTCTACGATACCCGCCTTTGTTACATCACCGTAGAACAATGAGTCCTGTCTGTTCGTTACGCTACCAACCTGAAACGCTTCCCTGGGCGTTGTGGTGCCTATACCCACGTTACCATTGCTATCTACAACAAAAGGAGTCGTGTCGCCTGCGACGTCATTTACACGAAATGCGAAGGCACCGGTTCCGTTAGCTTGATGCTCCACCAACAACGTCGTGCCGGTATTGAGTGTGCCAGTATTAGACACCGCCAAAACCGCTCCGGTGTTAGAAGCATTGGAACCCGTCAGCGAGATGTCTATAAGATTGCCTGTAAATGCGGTAGACGAGCTGGTAAGGGAAAGTCCTTTGCCCGAAGTAAGTGCATTTGCAGTAATAGCCAGAGCCGTTTCGGTATCAATGGCGTTTGCCGTTAGATTAACCGCATTTGCCGCGTTTGAGCTTTGAACCAAGTCAAGTGTCGAAACCGCAGCCGTGGTATTGCTTTGGCTTACTTTAAGGGTAAAGGCGCTGCCGGTTCCACTCGACGACGGGTTATCAAATATGAGCGAACCGTCCGTTGCGCTGAGGCTTATTGTGACATCACTTCCGTTTGCGTCGTTAGCATATGCCGTCTGCAAGTCCCCGCCTCCGCCGGAACCACAGCTACCAAAGATCAGCTGACTTGCCGTCACACTATCTGTCTGCAAACATTGGCTCGTGCCGCCTGCTGCCGTTGGCAGAGTGAGCGAGTAGTTGGTGCCGATACCGCTGGCCACAAGACTCACCGTATTCGAGCTGCCGTCACTAATGGCGATCGAGCCGGCTTGTGTTGACGTACCGAGAATCAATGAGCCACTCCACGCATTTACGCTTCCATCATCTTTTATAAGGAACTGGGTAGTTCCTGAGCTATTTGTCACTTTAAATGCAGCCGGTAAACGATCGGGCGTAGTGTCATTGGCGTTGTTACTAAAGGCTACATCAACTGTTAAGTTCAGGTTATCTGTTATAGCAGTAACCGTGCGGGTTTCCCCAGAAACCGTTATGCGGTCGCCTACCTGCAGTTCTGTTAAGAATTTGGTTCCGACTCCCGTAACCGCCGTTGAGGCTATAGGATCAATCGTACCCGTGAGTACCGAAGTGCTATTCGCCCGGACAAAAGCAGAGCTTGATTGCAGTATTTGCGCAGGGTTTAGCTGTGATGCGTAACGAGTGGCGGTGCCCGCGTCATTTATGGTCATTTGGTCAGTGCCCGCAGTCGCTCCCAAACGGTTGTCGGCAAGATAGTTATAATCACTGGTACTGTCAAAAATATTTATACCGTAGCAGTTAGTAGTACAGCTTGGGTCGGTAATTACGTTACCAATAATCGAGTTATAGTCTGATGCCGATACGTATATTGCATTACTGAGCGTCGCTCCACCCGTATCTCTAAACTGATTATTATTTATGGAGTTATAATTGCTATTCGTGAGCAGGTCTACTCCATGGTTTAAGCTCGACGCAATAATGTTATTTTCGATTGTATTGTAGCTGCTGCCGAATAACGTTATGGCTCCGTTATACCCCGAGATGTTATTTCCGCTAATCGTAACCTTAGACCCGGCATTATAAACCGGTGCATCGTTACCGTCTAACATTCTGTTATTCGTGATTCTTACGTCGCTTATTGAGGTACTGCTCAAGTTTACAGAGGCCGAAGTATTTGCCTCAAAATAACTATTAGTAACTGTTAAGTTTGACAACGTCCCGGATACATAGATGGCGTCATAGGCGCCATAAAAATTAGAGTTGTCAATAAATATATTTGAACTCGTACCACTGATAAGTATGTCATTATTAGTTCCTTCGCTAGCCATGTCATAAATCTTTATGCTGCTTACGCCCGCCAGTGAAACAGAAGCGGTTCTAAAGTTTATAAAGCTCACACTTCGAATAGCAAGGCCGCCCGATGGCACTACCCCGTACTGTGTACCGCTCGTACTATTTGCACTTTGTCCATCAAGAAAGAGGTGCTCTACCGTATTGTTGGCTCCTGCATCGATAAGATTATCAGTCGCATTTGGCGTGTTGAGATAGATTGCACTGGCCGCCCCAGACCCACGCAGTGTCTGGCGCAGTCCAGATAATACAATACTGGCATCTACTGTGTAAGTACCTGGCGCCAGAAAAACAGTTCCACCATTTCCTGCCTCGGTGATTGCTGCATTAATCTGCACCTGGTCGCCGTCGCCCGCGCTACCGCCATCGCCATCGGCCACATAGTCGGCTTTATCTTTCATTCTCTGCGAACTGTCACTTGCCGCCACGATAATCGTATCCGACCGATCCGCCTGCCATTTACCATTGCTGTACACCAGCAGTTTGTCGGTGTCGGTGTCGTAATACATCTGGCCCTCGGCACCAGCAGGTCGGTTGGCGGTTGTTGAGCCGGTAAGAGTAATGGTTTTTTGGGCCGCCAAGATTATATTGTCGTTAAATGTCTTTACACCGCCAAATATCTGCGCATTGGCCGTTACTACACCAGATACCGTACCTGAAGCATCGCTAATGGTTAGTGAGATTTGATCGGGATTTGTGACTGTGTTTAGGGTAAAGGTAGTGCCAGCCACCGAAGCAGTAGCGGTAGTGTTTATAAAGTTTGCATCTGTAGCGACCGAACCGTTCACGGTTATACTGTCGCCACCGCCCGAACCACAGGAGCTGAAGATTAACTGGCTCGCCGTCACGCTATCTGTCTGCAAACATTGGCTCGTGCCGCCTGCTGCCGTCGGTAGGGTTAAGGAATAGCTGGTACCTATTCCGGAAGCGGTTAGCGTCACCGTCGTAGAACCAGAGCCATCAAACAATACCAGAGAACCAGCCTGACCAGTAGTTCCGAGTGTTGCCGTTCCCCCTTGCAAAGTCAAGGTGCCCGTGAGGTTCGCACTAGAACTAATGGTTTGGCCATTGATGTTTCCTGATGTGATGGTGCCGGTACCGATGTTAATATTGCCGCTCTGTGATGCCCCAAGCTGCACTAAACCGCTCGCAGCCACTCCGCCCACTTTATCAGCATTCAGGGCATACGGTACCGACGCCATCTGTACACGCGGCGACATATAGCCCGCCGCGTCGCTGTTAAAGCGTATGGCAAGATACAGAGATGGGTTGGTATTAAAATCTGGTAAAGCTGTTGCCGAGCCTAGATTAGTCTGGAAGATCCCATTAGTTACCGTGACGGACTTACTGAGTTCGTGCCACTTGTCATGAACGCCGTCGCTTGGCGTACCCAATGACACGTCGTCATACATGACAAAATCAAAATTGTAGGTACCATCTGCAACATTGGTACCGTTTGCATTAACTACTTTACCCTGAAAACTTATGAGGTTTGGGTTTGCAGCAGTTACGGTCTGCACATGAAAAACTACCGCAAACAGACAAGCTGCGGACATGATGGCAGAATAAATATATTTTCTAAAAGTTCGTGTACCCAATTTTTACCTTATTCTCCCCATATAAACATAAACTTTTTATGCTTCGTTTGCAATGTTTTTTAGACAGAAAAAAGCGCTTTATTTTCTGCTATTTTTAAGAGGTTTTTTGGAACGTTTAAAACGATATATAAAAACTATACTACACACTATTAAAGCTAGGACCGCCACTACCGCCCATGATATATACAGGAATGTTTTTTCTTTTGCCGAAAACCCTTCGTAGCCGTCATACCGAAACACCGCTTCCACATGATACTTACCCGGCAGTACTATGCGGCTATCTGTCGTCCGCAGCTCTGCGGTTATCTGACGGGACGTTTCCGGTAGAACGTATGACGAAGACTCATTAATCACACCTTTAAGCAACACTTCCCCCGCAGCATTTTTTACCTGTACACTGCCCCTAGGAATCACATGGACGTTCCCGCTATTATAAAAGTTAAGCACGGCCCGACTCGGTAGCTTAAATAATGTTCCGTTATGGGTAAAATCTTGTAATGATAGTTTATACGACTCACCGCCGGTTTTAGTAGCAAATATCAAAGATGATATTTTTTGCTTTATTTCGATAGTATTATCTTGTATGTCTTTCGTTGATCCAACTTCGGCAATAATGGCTCCGTAATGCCCTCCTGGTGTTAAATCTACATCATTGATAATAGTCGCAGTAATTTCTTGTGATTTACCTGGCTCAATGCGTAGTCTTTCGGCGCTTAGTCTTACCCAGCTTGCCAGTCCATATTTCTTGACTAACTTACTCGCATCAGCCCCCGCATACACTAGACCGCCGGTCTCGTCCAAGCTTCCAAAATCGACGGTAGTAAGCGTAAAATCTTGTGCCGAAGCGGCATTATTCGTAAGCGTAACAGCAAACGACTTTGTAGCCTCCTCTGCGGGCAAGGTGACCGTTTGCAGAAAGGGAGTTATAGTAACCTTTTGACCAGCGTCTGCCGCAGCGACCGGCAACGATCGTATACCGAGCCAGAGCGACAGAAGAAATAGCACGCCTACACCTCTCCACGACAAACGCACGTATCGTAAAGATGAACTCCGTAGCTTTTCAGCACTGTTACTGAACATTGTTTTCACAGCTTCTACAGCTTGTATTTTACGTTTTTAAGCCTGGTAATACGTCTACGCATCACCACATACACGATCGCGGCCGGGATCGTTAAAATCAGCAGTAAAAGACCAAGCAAACGCCATGGGATCACCCAAAAGCTCACGGTCGCTTCAAGCGGGACATCGCGCGAACCGTCATCATACACCATAATCAAATGCGCGGTATATCGTCCAAATCTTAGATGCGAGATCTTGTTTAGATCCCACTGCAGTTGCTTCTGCGGCTTACCGTTCTTGTCTAGTACGGTTTTACCGGCCACGACTCGGTCCCCATAGCTTGGGAAACCGTCCGTCCATTCTGCCGTAAATATACGATTACTTTCCGGCAAAACATTGCCGGAGGCGGAGTTAACCGATAAGCGCGCAACTTCTTTATTGCCTCGGCTGACTATAATATTCCCAGACGGCACCAGATGGACATTGCCGCTGTTTTTTATTTTTACGCTAAATGTTGTGGGCAAAAATTCGTATGCTTTTTTATTACTCGTAAAGCTCACTATTTCAGCCGATCGTTTTGCATTAGGCACTTTTGCATCAACCAACACGAGCACTGCCGTTGAACCCAGTAGTACGTTTTGCTTACCGGTAGGCTTTACTTCTGAGGCGCGCGAAAAAGCTGCGGCATAATAATAACCAAAAGCGGCTGTTTGTGGTAGCTTGATGGTCATCTTTATTGTTTTCCATTCGTTTGGCTCCGCATCAAAGAGCGCCGGGGAGAATGTAACCCAGTCAAAATAATCATCACTGGGCTCTCTTTCGGCTATGGCTGGCTTACCCTCGTCTCCATAGGCAGAAAATTTCATGAGTGTCACCTTCAGTTTCTCTGTCTTTGATCCGCCGTTTTTAATGCGAATATCCGTGGTGAGCGTCGTTCCCGGCTTACCATTCAAGCTAATAGGAAGAGGAGAGGTAACAATATTAAAAGCCCCCGACTCCTGAGCAGTGACGAGCTGGCTATTGCCAAGTAGGGATAGCAGCGAAACAAAAATAGCTGCCAGAAAAGCGACTCGTTTTATACTCGTTTTATAAATACCAAAAACCATTCACCTTTACCCCAAATTAAGACATTGTCAGTATGCAGTAGTTATATCACTAAACCAAGCATACTGACAATGATAGCAGTTCGTT
>CAYSJS010000002.1:83435-111381 GCA_964431415.1 uncultured Candidatus Saccharibacteria bacterium
GCCTTAAAAACCACACGGACAGAAGTAGTAGTAGCGGCTTTAATGCGGTTCAAGCGGATATATGAGTTGGTCAGTGTGGCAGCGCTTGCCGTCTGACTCTTCACGAACAGAACGCTCTGGAATGCAAGCACAGCGATCACCAGCATATTCAGACAAAACCTAAACCTACTCTTTACTGCCACGATATTTTTCCTTGTTATATGTTACTAAAGCCAAGCATACCAGTTATGCTTTTCGCCTGTCAATCGTTTTATTGAGCGTTTAATTAGTGCTGCCTTCTTTAAATCGAGCACAGCCTTAAAAACTCCCTGAAGCGAGCAATGTTAGCGTTTCTGTGTAATCGTTTGCCGCCGGGTCGTTAGATGCCGACTTAGCTTTTATTGTAATCGAACTGGTCCCACCGGTAACCGGCGCCGTAGCCGACAGTATCTTTCGTATGGTTGTGTTTACGATACCGACGTTATTACTCGCGCCATTATATGGACTAACACTGCTTATAGTCCCACTGGAGGCTCCGGTTGCACTTACCCTCGCCCCGAACCCGCGGCTCAGAGCACTTAAATCACCCGTAGCCGATGTAATGGTAGAAGTAACCGCCGTACTTTTTAAACCACCGTTTAGTCCGCTTATATACACATCCCCGCCCGAATTAGCATTGGTCGCAAAGGTCAGCCCAATGTCCGAGGGGCTATTCACTACCGTGCCCGCCAGCAATAGTCCCATGGCTAGCGAGTTCGTAGATATAGAAAAAGTCAGGAATGGGTTGGCGGTAGTAATTGGTCCGCTGATAGGACCGTAGGGTGATTCGGTGTATTTACCGTTTGTAGCCTTAACCCGCAAATAATACGCCGTGTTAGGTTGCAGCCCAATAATGTTGGCACCGCTCGCGCCACCCCACGCGGTATATGTTTGATAATCCGCGAGCACCAGAGTTCCGCCAATGGTCAGATCGCTTTTTACGTAGTTATTGCCGCTCGCAAATGTACTGGAGGTGCTAATCTGCAAACTATAGAGAGCGTCGCTGGGATTGTTTTGAGTATTAATCACAAAATGCAGTTTGTTGTAATAGCTGCCTCCGCCGTTATCAAACGTGGCGATCGAGGGAACATTCGCCTGGATTGTCTCGCTAAACCCCGGTTTGGTCTTGTAATTTGAGGTGCTGGAGCCGGGTCCGGTTAATTCGCCGCTCCCGCCTTCTAGGGAATATGTTGCGGTCGTGCTTGTTGCGACGCCGCCGCTTCCAAAACCATAACCCCCTAGCCCATAGTTCGACGTACTGGGCAAAACCGCCAAAAGCATAAAACCCGTCATTAGCTTTCTTAGCATAAGTAGATCTTATAACAGACCGTTTACTATTTCCACTGCAGCGACTCAACAGCCTGATCAATAAAAGAATCATACTTAGGCATATCTCCGACTGTCTGTGAAGCCAGTGCCATAACCAGCACATTCTCATTGTGCGGCAACAGGACAACTTTGCTTGACCTGTCATCGTACTTTGTTATCACGTAACACTCGTCCTCGTCATGCGCGCGTTTTTCTATGGTGTACTTTTCAGGAAAGCCCTCAGCCTGTTTATACGGACTCATTTCAGGAACGCCGCCCGCTGGCAATCTCTCAACACCCAAACTCACTCTGATCGAGCCTGGGTTATCTTTTTCTGAGTGACTAAGAAGCACCTGAAGGTCCAGCAGGTCGGGAGTCTTGTCGGGATTCTTTTGATATTCAAACTCCGAACTATATTCGAGCGAATAATATGGCGTATCGATTGTTTCGGTAGTCGTGGTTGGCACGTCCAGCGCTAGTCGCTCGGCGCTGTTATTAACCACCTCGCCATTGTTTTCTGAGTTGCTCACCACGTACAATGTGCCGCCAAGCAGAAACAGTGTAACCAGCCAAAACATGACAAAAAAACGCCTCAGTCTTTTTGGCGCCTTTTCTTTTTCTGGCATGTCTTGCATAAACTTATCCTTCGTTTGCGTCGAGCAGCATAGTATTCTCGACCGTTTCAACCGTCTTGTCCGCGAGCTGTTGCACTTTTCCGAGCTTACGCTCAATGGTACGAGTCTTACTTGAAGCTTTGTCGAGATCATTGGTAGCACTCACAAGCTTGTCGCGCGTTTTTTCGAGCAGCGTGCCAAAATTGCCAAACTCGCCCTTGATTGTCGTTAGCAGCTCCCATACTTGTCCGGTCTGCTCGGCAATAGCCAAGGTCCTAAAACCAAGCTGGAAGCTGCTCAAAATAGCCGCAACGGTTGTCGGTCCGGCAATGGTTACACGGTACTGGCTTTGTAACAGTTCAAACAACCCCGGACTTCGGAGTACTTCTGCGTAGAGTCCTTCTGTAGGGACGTAGAGAATGGCAAAGTCCGTCGTTTTGGGCGGATGAATATACTTTTCTTTGATGCTCTTTGCTTCAAGCTTGACGCGATTCACTAAGGCCTTGCCAGCGAGATCAACCGCCGCAAGATCACCCTTTTCCTGGGCTGTAACCAGCCGCTGATAATCTTCCAGCGGGAACTTGGCGTCTATTGGCAAATAAATAAATGACTTGTCATTACTTTTGTCGGGCAGTTTTACCGCAAAGTCAACTTGGTCGCGGCTACCTGGTTTTAGCATCACCTGTTTGTCGTAATGATCTTTAATGAACACTTGCTCAAGCAAGCTTTCCAGCTGCACCTCGCCCCATGTTCCACGCGTTTTCACATTGGTAAGTACGCGTTTAAAATCGCTCACATCGGTAGCCAAGTTCTGCATTTCGCCTAAACCCTTGTGCACCATTTCAAGCCGTTCGCTCACCACCTTAAAGCTCTCGCTTAACCGCTTCTCTAAAGTGCTCTGAAGCTTTTCGTCCACGGTTGCACGCATTTTTTCTAGCTGCTCGGAGTTGCTGGTTTGTATAGAACCCAGTTTTTTCTCAATACGGTCGCTTAAACCCGCCAAACTTTCTGCCTGCAGCTTGCCGAGCGATGTCATGCGTTTGTCTAGCGAATCGTTGGCGTTCTTTAGATTTTCAGCCAGCTCCCGGCGATTTTCGCGCATTTCTTTACGCACTAAATCACCGATTTTATCTTCATCTATAGCGCCGCCGTTTGGAGCGCGCCGAACCAAGAGCACCACAAGCAGCGCCACGTTAACTACCCCTAATACAATAGCCACCGCGTTCATGACAAACAGTATATCAGGAAAGCTCTATTCGTGCGCAGCGGCATGGATTTCATGAGTGTGATCGTGCTCAACGTCTATGTAGCTGTGAGCAAAGCGTACGCCGAGCCCAACCACTATAACTCCCGCCAGCAACAACAGTGCCCGCCATTCGAAAAGCTTATGCTTAGGCGCTTGTTCGTGTATATCGGGAATGATATCGCTGGCCGCAATATACAGCAAAAACCCTGCGCTCAGCCCTAAAATAAACCCAAGCGGCAGTACATCCGCATCCCCAAGCACAAAAGTTAGCACCGCAAAAACCGTGGTTGCGAGCGCACTGAGCATATTAACAAGCAGCACATTCCGCCTTCTCATACCTTTGCTTAAAAGCAGACCAAAATCACCAATCTCCTGCGGTATCTCGTGCGCCGCAACAGCAACGGTAGTAATTACGCCTGTTGCCGGGCTTATCAAAAAAGCTGCTGCGATAGCGACCCCGTCCATAGCGTTATGTATAGTATCGCCGATTATTATCAGCGGCTTGGTCGTAGCATCGAGCGCATCGTCATGTTCGTGTGTGTGATGGTGATGAAACCAGTGCAAAAAACGTTCGGCAAAAAAGAATAACACCATGCCGATTAGAGTTGCCATGAGCACAGTGTCTGCCGAAGCCTCTTCAAGCCCATCTTTCAGCAAGTCCAAAAAGACCGCTGCCAGCAATGCGCCCGCTGCAAACGGCGTAGCATATTTTGTTAATTTGTCTGCAAATGAGTGCTTGGTGAGCAACAATGCGCCGCCGACAAGCGACAATACGCCGCCAGCCAGCGACAACCCAATGAGCTGTAAATATTCTGTCAATGTGTGTCCTTGTGCGTATTATTTGATCGTTTCATATATGCTAGCACGTATTTTATTACAAGTTCTGAAATATTCATTGCCGTTTCTCGGAGCCGTCCGGAGTTATGTTCTATATTACGACGGGGACGCGTGGTCGCCTGCGGCCTTACAGAAACCGGCGCGTGGCCGTGGCCGTCATCTTCATCATGCTCGTCCAGTAAATCCTCTGGCGTTTTCTTCGAGTCAATAGAATTTTTCCAGCTCTCTAGCTGCTCGCTCGTACAACAGCCGCTTTCAAGCATTCGCTGCGCAAACGCATCCATTAAGTTAAGCGCTCTGAAGCTCTGTACGTCAACACCGCTCAGCACCTCGTCTGCCATCCGGCTCAGTTCGTCCGGCGCCCGCCCTTCATTTTTTAGCACTTCGAGTTCGGATACTTTATCAAACACTGCAGCCGCCGCAAGCAAAGCCAGCACATCATTCGACATAAGGCCATACTCCGGCAAAGAGTCTGTCTGTAGCATTTCAGTATTCACGAATTCACCCTTGCTTCAAGCAAGTCTAAGGAATTGCCTAAGGCACTAGCGGCAAGTCCCTGTATTTTCCTCAGCGACCCCTCCCGCATGCCAAGCGGCCGTTCGGTCCGAGAGACATTCAGCTCCAAGCCCTCATCGTAAAAAAATACGAATGGCTCCTCTGGCGCAATAAACTTGGTTGGCATACTGAGCGGCAAAAGTGGGGTTTTTTGGGTAGCACCACTCAGCGACGTAATGACCGACCCTGTTTCCGCCGAAGTTCGCATTGCGTGACCGGCGTGAGCCCCGACCGTTGGATCAACCACCCTCTGTAGCTCAGGCATGATGTGTTCAAAATCGGAGAGCATCGACTTGTTTTGGAACCCGGCGCGGTGGTGACTGCCAATGCTGGGCGCCTCTGACTCCACTAAAGCATCCAAAAGCATGCGTTGGTCTGCAGTCAGGCCCCGCTTCACGACACCGTCCTGCCCCCTAACCGTGCCGTATCTGCTTTTTATACTTATAACCTTAAACAAACCTCGCCCTGCCGTGTCGAGGCTAACCACTGCGGGAAACAAATGATGCTCCACCGCCCCATCGGTCCTTTGTAGCGGCTTTAAAACAAGCACTTTTCTGCCGGATAGAGCCATTTTGTCAGTTGCCGCATGGGGCGGCATAACGCTGACCATCCTCATGCCGCTCGCGACATGGTAGCCGGACTCATTCATCTGCTTTGCTGTCACATCGGTTATGGCAGCTCCGGCCGCTACAAGTTGGTCAAATCGGACTCTCTGAGCATCGTAAATCTGCAGCTCACTATTTTCTACGCCACTGTCTATTCCCCTGCCCGACAACCGAGACAAAGACGAGTCAAGACGCTCCACACCATATTCTACCTGTCGTTCACTAAAAATCGTACTCATGCCTGGTAGTCTATCGGCTCAAGCTCAATTATTGCAACTTTGTTGCATTTTTAAGTATTTTTGCAGTATACTGGTCTGTAATGACTTCGCCATCTTCTACCCTTATGCTGCATCTCAAAAACGCAGGCTACAACAGCACTAAACCCCGTGAGCTGGTTTTTAAGTCGCTTCAAGAAAACGCACCGCTCAGCATGCACGAACTCTACACTTCGTTACAGAATGATGTCGACCGAACTTCCGTGTACAGAACCGTCGCTTTATTCGAAAAACTGCATATAGCTCAGCGTGTCGCCAAGGGCTGGAAATACCGAATCGAACTGACCGATGAATTTGTACCGCACCATCATCACTTTACCTGCACGCAGTGTCATGCCTCTCTCAGTTTTGACGAACCGGCTCTTCTTGACAATATGCTCGAAACGGTCGCACGGCAAAACGGCTTTGTAGTCTCGGCGCACACGCTAGAAATCGAAGGCCTATGCAGCGCCTGTCTCTCCAAAACCTCAAACTAACTTCTTTGTTTCCTATCTACCATCTACCAACTACTATCTACTAATTACTATTCCCCATCCGCCGCATAATCTCCAGTATTTCGTTGTAATGCGCCGCAAACCAGACGCCGTTAAAAACTAGCAGCAGCGGAAAAACCACAATATTTTCAACCCATTTTCCAGTAGTCACCCGGAGCCTGCGCAGCGGCGGCATCCCAAACTTAAACGGCAGCGGCAGCAAAAGCGGCACGCCCTCTTTCGTAAACATATCCATAAATAAATGGCTGACAACACCTATCATATACGCCCACCACACGTAACCGATGTCTACCTGCCCCATCACCGGGCTAAAAAATACCAATAACCAATGTACAGCAAAACCAATTAATGCCACGCCGGCAATGGAGTGGGTTAAAAACCGATGCCCGCCACTTAAACGGCCAAAGGTTCGCCCAAAAATTGAACCAATCGGTAAGTTTCGCCAAAACGGAGCCGTCGGTTGGTCGATGTCTGGAGTTATGCCGCCTATTAAATTGGCTAGCACGCAACAGATAGCAGTCGAAAGTCGCAGCGGCTGGACAGGGTTACTTAAGAATACTACCCCAAGCACTGTGATGGCGGCGAGATCGTGTGTTCTACCGGTCATATTGCTTATAGTTTACCATGGCCAATACCCACACCTTTATAGGGTGATATATATTGACACATATGGTATAATGTACTCTTGTATGAAAAGTCGTGACGCACAACACACCCTCGACAGCTACCTAGAAGACCCGGCGGCTATTGTTTCGGCGCGGGCACTTGTTTTAAGCCCGAACGAGCGCACTTGTTTGCTATTAGAAAGAAGTTCTTTTCACCGCGCGAATGTTGGACTCTTAGAGCATCCCGGAGGCAAATTAGAGCCAGAAGAAAAAACGCGCGGCACACAAGGGGTAATACAAGGCATGCTCCGTGAAACACTGGAAGAATCCGGCTTCGCAACCCGTTACGAACGCGGTTTGTGGATTCTCAACGCGCGCCCAGCCACCGAATCGATCTGCGGGAGACTGGTAGTCGGCGGCATTGTTTCGATAGAAAGCGGCTCCCTGCGCAACTTTTCGGAAGAACTTTTAGCGGATCCTGCGGCTGAGCCCGAGCATACATCGGGCATGTGGCACCCACTCAGCGCACCCCCGCACGCACACATGACTGAAGATACCGTACGGCTCATCACCGCTTATACCAACCCTGTTTCACTACCATGCATACCGACACACCGCCGCAATGCAGTTGTAGTCTAGATATTTACTACCAGCCGTTTGCATGTTGAGGCCGCTTTAGCGCATACTACATAGCAGTATGGACGATGATGTACGCGCTGCAGCAAACGCCATGGCCAACGACCAAAAACATCCGGCCTATGCGCCTATGCCGCCAAAAAGTCCTCAGCAACGCTCATTTAAAAAATTGCCGGTCATTATTTTGATGAGCGCAGTTATCTTGGGCGCAGCCGGATTCATTATCTGGAAAACAGTGCAAAAAGACACTCCAGTAGCCACCCCCGCAACCAGTTCCAACCAGGAAGAGTCCTCCGCCCAAAAAACCCAGCCCAGTTCTGATGTTCCCGACTCATCTGCCAGCGAAACGTATCAAAGCAATGCGCTGAGCGTCGCCTTCAAGCACCCGACTACCTGGAAAGTAAGCGAAGCAAATGGCGGCATACGAGTCGAGTCACCCAGCTTTACCTTTCCTTCCAGATACCAAGGCGAAGTAAGCGGCAACTTTCGGATTTATATACGGCAAGGCGCAAGAAAGGTCGATGGTACATACATCGGCCGCGGCTATGCAGTTAAACCTTCGGAGAAGCTAGTTTACACGCAGCCGGCAGTCGGGCAGCGCAGCGAAACCCTGCTTTCTTCTTTTGGGTACGACACAACAGATAATTTTGCTTTCTTTTTGATAGCCGGCAACTTTCAGCTTGCGCCTGGGGACACCCTTGGCCCGGACTACGGCAAGGAAGCAGAAACCTACATTATTACCGGCGGCTATGCTTCGCCCAGCGCAGTTGATGATCTTTCGGCAATTCCGGTGAGCTTAAATTACTACCAAACGACCAACGCGTACCGCCAAGCTCTAGCAATACTAGGTTCGCTTCAGTTGAAATAATTTTAAAGATCAAAAGTCCTATTATTTTTTTAATGAACGTAGTATAAAGTACTTATGCTCTTTAAAATGCTGGTAGGAACGCCGTTACCTGAAACGGAAATTTAGTGTATTCTCCTGATCTGAAAGGCTTGCATGACCACCGTAGTGTCCGCGGCACTACAGCGGCAGGGGTCTATCGGGCAGCAAGGACCTAAAAAAGAAACGGGCATACGGACATTGTAGGCACCTCGGCATATCCAGTTGAACAACAACTGGGGTTACATAAGTAAAACACCAAAACAGTGTTTTAACATGTACCGTAGATCATGGAGCGGCGAAGAGTCGTACGCCATGAGCCAAGAAGGAAAGCTAAAAACAATAAGCGATCCATCTTATTTATCATCCTCAAAAAGCCGTACAACTTTTTGAGCATTCCCACCAGCATTTTAGCGAGCATTTTTATAACCCGTACGGTCTTGCCTCATTACCGTACGCCCTCCGCATGGGGCCTTAAAGAAAAGCCATTAAAACGTGTGGCTTTTTATAGCGGAGTTACATTTACTCTAAAACCGCTCAACCATATAAAGCTTGCGGCCAGTATAACGGCGATTACTGCCGTGCCAAGCCGTGAAAGTTTGTTGTTTTTCTGAGTGGTATAGATTACTAGCACTAAAGGTGCAACCAAAAATATTATCGTCGGCTTTTCTACTGTGTGCCAGTACATATAATGATGCAGAACCGTATTAATACTGTGCACATAAAACCCGGCGATAACGAGCGCCAGAATTTCGAGCCCTTCAACTTCTTGTTTTAATGGATTTTTAGTAGCTTTAGATGGTTTATTCATGTCTCTTATTATGAACTACCACGAAAAATCGCCAAGACTATTTTCTATAAGCCCAAACTCTTCTTGAGCCATTCGTGCACAGATACCTTCGCGCGCTTTGGCCCAACACGCGTCAAGCCGGTCAAGCATATAGCCAAAACCCGCAAGCGAAGCTTGCTGGACTTCTTCCGGACAACCCATCTCTTGAGTCTTTCGAACAAGCAGCGCTCCTATATCTTGCGCTTCGGGATGCCTTATGTAGGCTTCTTCGGCCAATCCCATGAAAACCTCTTCCCTCTCTGGCCCTTCAACCTTCAGTACCTCCCCCGGAAGAGCAGCCAGCACGAATTGCCTATGGATCGCCGTTTGGAATTTTTCGGGCAGATCGCTCCGACCAAATGCATCGGCTGCACAATATGCTGCCGCCACAAAGGCGCCGTGTCTTACTATGCCCGCTTCATCATCACACGCGCTATATAACCCGGCATGCTCCTCGATATGCCTTCCAACTTTGGTTTCTAAGAGATGGGCAAAATCAGCGGTGCTTAGATTGTAGTCCCCTTCCTGTAGCGCCCCAAAAAGCCCGCCATCTACATCAACCGTAAAACTGAGAGGTGGGGCACTTTCATACATTTTTTGAATTATATGCACTAATATTTTATAAAACAAGTGTAAAAAAGACGGCAGCCTGAAGGTGTTATACTAATGATATGAGCAAAGAAGAATTCAAACTAAGCGGCAAAGATTTAACAGAAAAAGTTAAGAAACTCATAAACGAAGGTAATGTCAGGCGCATAATAATCAAAAATAATGCCGGCAAAACACTCATTGAGCTGCCGGTAACCGTTGGCGTAATCGGCGCGGTCCTGGCGCCTATGCTTGCAGCCGTCGGTGCAGTCGCCGCACTGGTAACAGAATGCACCATCATTGTTGAACGTTCAGACAGCTAACGTTTAGAAAATTTTGGCAGCAGAACCGGTACGCGTTTTTTATATGCCTGGTATGCTTTGTCTTTACCCCAACGTGCATCGGCGGCTTTTTCTAAGATCGGGATACCGCTTACAAACAGCAAAAGCAGAATAATATACATCGGACTTATGAGCCCAAGAAAAGCATAGCCACCGCTTAGACTTGGCAGCACGTAGATATACACCCCGCTCCACACCATCATTTCGCCTAAATAGTTAGGATGACGACTCCGCGCCCATAACCCCTCATCGATCCAGCGCCCTTTCGTAGCTTTGTTATTAGAAAACTGCCATTTCTGCCAATCTGCCACCGACTCAAGAAGCAAGCCAGAGAAGAATACAATCAGACCAAATAAGCTGAGCAGGCTGAACCGCACGTCAGACGTGTTAAAAAAGAATAATGCCGACAGCAGCACCACATAGACCGTCACGCCTTGCAAAAGCCAGAACCGCAGAAAGGCAAAAGGTCTACTCCGCATAGCGTCAAAGCGCGCGTCCTTCCCCTTTTTCTGCACGCGTATAAACAAAAAGCCGCCCAGCCGCGCCGCCCACCACACCACCATCAAAACCAGCAGCATATGCGGCCACCTCCCGCTGCTCTTTGCATATGCAAACAAAACAAGCGCAATAAACGAAAGCGCGTAGGAAATGTCGGTTAGCTTATCGGTCTTATACTTGTATGCCGGCACAAACATCGCCAGATTAAATCCAACCACGATCAGCAAAAATACAAGCATTGCGTTCATGGTTAGTATTGTACGCTATAAGACGGGCGAAAAACAAAAACCCCGGGGAACTTAAAAAGTTCATACCCGGGGCAACCGTTTCTTTTTTTGGTTATAGTTTACTACTTAGCGGCACGGCCTGGGCGACGGGCTAAACGCATGAGCGCAATTCCCGCTAGCAGTGTAATAGCTCCAAAACGGACTTTTACTTCTGCCGGTTCGCCAGTGCGCGGCAAGATTGAGTTCGTGGTAATCTCGCTGGTTGGAGTCGAATCATCCGGAAAGCCGGGCAATGTATTCGGCAGGGTTTTATCTGGCCAAAATGTTACCGGAGGCTCTATCGGTACCGTAGGTACAACAACCAAGCCACCGGCAGACTCTGTCGTAGTGGTGGCAGTCGTAGCAGGAGTGCTAGAAGTTGTAGTTGTTGCACTAGTCGTTGGCGCTTCGGTTGTGGCGGGCGCTTCTGTTGTTGTGGTTGCGGCAGTCGTAGCAGGAGCTTCAGTCGTAGGTACTTCACTCGTTGTTGGCGCAGCCGTAGTGGTAGTGGCAGCTTCTGTGGTAGTAGGCGCTGCGGTAGTCGGCGTTGTCTCCGGTGCAGGACATGCCTTAATCTCTACAGTCTGTGAAGTAGGAGTTACTTCGTTTGGTTCGATAACGTGATCTCGGTTCCAGTCGGCAGCAATTGAGGTTTCAACCTTATATGTGCCAGGGAGCAGATTAAAGCCATATGAATAGCTGTCTTTGCGGGCAGGATCAGCTACCGGGGTTTTAACATCATTAATCTCGTACGACACATCCCCAAGCGGCAAGGCGCGCATGCCCTCAAACTCAATAACGAGTGTGTTTCTACTGCCATCATAGCAGTCAGTAATAACCTCTGAATGACACGCTTCCGCTACGCCCACAGTACCTAGTATTGAAGCGACGGTTGTCGCAGCAACAAAAGCAGTCCTTTTTTCAAATATGTTCATAAATACTCACTCCTTATCATCTTCTTTTACGACACTATAGCCAGTACACAAATATAACACGTTTTTTAATCTCAGTCAATAGTTCGCTTGTGACGTATATCACACACTGTCCGTATTTACATCTGTACGAACCATAACACTCTTATGTTTAGTTATGAATTTTTACTTCCAGTTTTGCTCTATCTCATGGATTCGGTCGTGATCTAAGCCGTAATAGTGCGCTATTTCGTGCCAGAGAGTGTGTTTTACCTGCGCTTTTAGCTCCTGCTCGTTCTGCACCGCTCGCAGCATGGGTAGTTTAAATATAGTTATCCTATCAGGCAATACAAACTGATACCCCGCATTCCGCCGTGTCAGCGGAACGCCTTCATACAGCCCATACAGCGTCTGATACGCATGGAGTTTTTGCTTACGGCGCTGCTCTTCGCTCGGCTCATCTTCATATGTCACCAGCACATTTTTCATGCCGCGCACATATTGCTCTGGCAGCTCGTCCATGCACTGAGCGATCAGTTTTGAAAACTCGTCATCAGAAATTGTAAGCATCTTAATCTATTCTAACACCCTAAAAAGAAAAGCCTTTAAAAGACGCCTAGACCAGTCTGTCAAAAATTCCGAGCATTGCCTCTACGTTCGTTTCGTCAAAGCATGCGAGACCTGCATAATATTCCTCCGCTTCTTGCATCGCATCTTTTCCAAATATACTCTCCCTCAGTCGCTCCTCCGGGGAGGAATGTTTTGCCGCCTCTATCTCGCTGGTTTGCACCACAAGATAGTGCTCGTTTAAGACTCCCTCAAACTGATGGTAATCCAGAACCTCGCCCGTATCTGCGTCCAAAACACAATCGGTTTGAATGGCCCTACTGCGTTCCTCGGGCATTATCTCTGTAAGCGGAGGCACTTGTGATAGTATCGAATCTTTTAATGGCACCCCTGCAGCCAACTCAGTAACCAACAGTTCGACAATGGGTGGAGTTACCCTATACCTTTCGACATACCGAAGTTTTAAGCAACCAGCCGGATCTTCGGTATACTCTTCATCGTCGCATCTTCCCAAAGTCAAGACACCGTCAGGATCTTTTACATAGTACTGTATCTCTGTGATCAACCCGCGTTCGAGCGCCACAGCGGGGAGATACTCTATTATTTTATCCCTCAGTTCGGGGCTAAAAAATGCTCCTTCGGTGCCACGTGCTTCGGGGTTTATCATAGTTTATTTTGCGGCGCGTTTGCGAAGGTTCGGGTTCAGTTCTTTTTTGCGTAGGCGCAGTGCTTTAGGCGTTACTTCCAGCAGTTCGTCGTTTTCTATGAAGTCCAAGCATTGTTCTAGGCTATAGATAGTTGGCGGCGTAAGCTGCACCGCACCGTCCGAAGATTTACTGCGCATATTAGTAAGCTGCTTTGCCTTACAGACATTTATTTCCATATCTTCCTGGCGGGTATTAAGGCCAATAATCTGGCCGGCATACACTTTTTCTGCCGGGTTAATGAAACATATGCCGCGTTCTTCTACGTTCTGCAACGCATACGGAGTAGAAACACCGGTTTCGAAAGCAATCAGCACCCCGTTTCGCAGCTGCTGGAGGCTTGGACCAAGTTCTACGTACCCAAGCGGCAGCGTATTCATAACAATGGTGCCTTTTGTATTAGTCATTAAAATATTGCGCATACCCAGTAGTGTCCGGGTTGGCATTTCGTATACCAGTTTTGTGCCGCCCTTACTGCTACTAAACTGCTCTTTGAGCACTGCGCGGCGTGCGCCCAGCTCCATCTGTACCGCACCGACGTGTTCGGCCGGAACTTCGATTATTACTTCTTCGAGCGGCTCCATTGTTTTGCCATCTTCGATATGAGTAACAACCTGCGGACGCCCAACCTCAAATTCAAACCCTTCGCGGCGCATCGTTTCAATCAGCACGCTCAGGTGCAGCTCACCGCGGCCGCTCACCGTAAAGCCAATTCCGTCTTCTTCTACTCGTAAGCCCACGTTCGTTTCGAGCTCTTTGTCGAGCCGCTCTTTGATCTGTCTGCTGGTGCTAAATTCGCCTTCCAGTCCTTTAAATGGACTGGTGTTGGGCCCTAAGTAAATACGCAGTGTCGGCGCTTCAACTTCAAGCACCGGCAATGCTTCTGGGTTAACCCCGTCAGCAATCGTTTCACCGATCTTTACATCAGAAATACCGGTTAGCTGCACAATGTCTCCGGCCACACCGCCCGGTACCTCAAAACGCGAAACACCATGACTCATGTATACAGCGTCAACCCGTGCTTTTGACTGCGTGCCATCTTTTTTGCAAAGCGTTACGGTGTCCCCGGCCTTAACCTGCCCGCGCGTAATGCGTCCAATAGCATACTTTCCTTTAAAGCTGTCCCATGCCAGTGCGTTAATGAGCATCTGGAATGGTTTGTCGATTTCAATTTTTGGGGCCGGTACTTCGTTGATAATTGCGTCAAAGATAACCTCTAGGTTGCTCTCTTCTTCAGGATTTTCAGGCACATTTTTCCAGGCTTTTCCGGCGCGTCCAATCGCGTAATAAACCGGGTAATGCAGCTGGTCTTCGTGCACGGCAAGTTCCAAGAAAAGATCAGCCAGCTCATCCTCAACTTCGCCGAGCCGTCGGCCATCTTTGTCGATTTTGTTGATAATCACAATTGGTTTTAGGCCGTTCGCAAGCGCCTTAGTAAGTACAAACTTAGTTTGCGGCATCGGACCTTCCTGGGCGTCTACAATCAGCAAACAACCATCGGCCATATTAAGTGTGCGTTCTACTTCGCCAGAAAAGTCAGCGTGCCCGGGGGTGTCGATAATATTAATGCGGTAATCCCCGTGCTGCACTGCGGTAATTTTAGCAGTAATGGTAATGCCGCGCTCTTTTTCTTGGTCGCCGCTGTCCATAATGAGTTCTTGGCTCATTTCGGTCTGATTGTCACGGAATGTGTGAGACTGCTTTAATAGACCGTCAACCAGTGTGGTTTTACCGTGATCCACGTGCGCGATGATGGCAATATTCCGAATCTTGGTCGGATCTTGAATATGAGACATAGTTTACAAACAGCCTTTCTTATGGCAATAGTTGCTTATTTGAGCTAATTATATCATAAGTAGTATTCATTAGACCAGCCAAAATTTTACAGACGCACACTTTGGCATTTTAATACACACATATTGGTCAATTTATGGAGCAACGGTCGCAAAGCCCATCATCGGACTTCCGGCTTCAGCTATCTCGCATGCTTTAATCGCGCTCTCCTCAACATCAGAGGGCCAGTTAAGCGGGTCAGTCACGAGCGCGCCATAAAGCACCTTGCCTGCAGGTTCGTTGTTGCCGGCAATAAGAGGCTCGCCAGATCCTTCGGTTTTATAAAGCTCCACCTCCTCACCGACAATAAAGAATCCAGTCCATCCAAGTTCGCCTTCTAGACTGGCCGTTCCTCTAAGTGAGCTTTCTCCAAAAACCTCATCTCCTGTTGCGTAAGAAATATCTGAATAAATTGGCTCCCCTTTCTCATTTACGCCCGCAAGTATGTCGAAAGGCGGAATTCCTTGCGTATCCCGTTCTGGGTTTTTGTCGTCATAGCGGAGTACAAACGGATTCTGCACTATC
This sequence comes from uncultured Candidatus Saccharibacteria bacterium, assembly GCA_964431415.1. Classification (GTDB taxonomy): domain Bacteria; phylum Patescibacteriota; class Saccharimonadia; order Saccharimonadales; family JACDBH01; genus CAYSJS01. The sequence goes on from CAYSJS010000002.1 coordinate 98,574, forward strand.
GAAAGTTCGTACTCACCTTTTGCTGGTTCTAAGATAACTGCGCATTCATCTAAAATAACCTCGGTCTTGAATCGTTGCCGAAGCATGACTGACGCGAACTCGGTGCGCATAAGCCGAGCTTCCTGTTGTATCGCACTTATATCAGTTTTTTTACTCTCACTACTGCATCCGGATAGGGTTACCGCCACTAGGGCAGGCAGAACTATAAGCTCAGGACATCTCATGCAGTCATAATAACATAGCGAGAATGTAAAGAAAGCCGCGAGAAAGTCCTACTGCGTGTGGGGTGGGTGTTTGGCTTTATGCTAAGGAGTTGGTATCTTTAGCCACATAGAACCCAGTCGCACTGCACTCTTTTTCTAGGTTGTATTTCGTAAACAACATTATATAATCATGAATCATGCCAGAAGCACCGAATCAGACACCCGCGTTGAACAGAGGCAAAAACTACCATTCTACCTTTGATGCGGCGTGGGGTGGGTTATTGCAAAAAGCGGGTAAGATGGCTCGCTACCGCGAAACTGGGTTTGCGCTTCCCGACGGTACAGTGTTTACACCCGAACTTGCCATACGTTCCCTTGGCCGTTACGTAACCATAGCTGGTAATGTTGTCCGACCACGAGTGTGTCAGGCGCTGAACGTAATTGCTCGAAATCAGGGCAGGCCAACTGCATTAGTAAAAGGTCACACCGATAGTGCCACGATCATTTTCTTTGATGGGCAAGAACCGACACCCGGATGGGAGCATACAACCGATCCCGCACCTCATTTCACAAGTACCATTGTAGAAACACATTCTGCCGAGGAAGCTCTGAGCGTGCTACTGCGCCCTGAGCCGACTCAGCCTCATGACTTCACACTACCAAGAGTGCTCCGCGACTTACCTACACCGGCCAGACCGGAGTTCGAAGCGTTGCCACTGTCCGAGCCCGCAACTCCCCCTCATATCGTGGTCATATAACCAAAGCTTTTATATCAGAAAGCACCCTGCTAAAACCTTTCTAAAAACAGGTGCGCTATACTATATATATGAGCTATGTGCCCCTGGCGGAGAAGATGCGACCTAAATCACTCGACGAAGTAGTCGGGCAGGCGCATGTTTTAGGCGAGGGCAAATTATTGCAGCAGCTCGTTCGCAGCGGTCAGCCATTTTCTGTGATTTTTTGGGGTCCGCCGGGTAGCGGCAAAACCACGCTGGCCCGCATTTTAGCCAACGAAATGAAGGCCGACTTTATTGAAATAAGTGCCGTGACCGCCAAAAAAGCTGACGTCGAACGCGTCGTAAAACAAGCAGAGGAAAATCGGCGGTTGGAACTTCGTACCGTACTATTTGTCGACGAGATTCATCGGTTTAACAAGGCTCAACAAGATGCATTTTTGCCCCATGTCGAAAACGGTTTAATTAGCCTTATTGGCGCCACAACCGAAAATCCTAGTTTCGAAGTCATTACGCCGCTATTGAGTCGAAGCCGTGTCATCGTACTAGAACCGCTCAGCAAGGATGACATTGTATTACTTCTAAAACGTGCCGCAAAAGCCGAAAAGGTCAAGGCGAAAAACCTACCGAGTAAAAGTGTCGATTTTCTAGCCGAAATGTCCGGCGGTGATGCGCGTGTCGCCCTAGGGACGCTTGAACTCGCCATTGGCCTTGCAGAGGACAAAGTCATCAGCCACGAACTCATTGAAGCTGCTGCACAAAAGCACTTACCCGGCTACGACAAAGCCGGCGAGATGCACTACAACATCATAAGTGCCTTTATTAAATCAATGCGCGGCAGTGACGCCAACGCCGCATTATACTACCTTGCCCGTATGCTCGAAGCCGGCGAAGATCCAAAGTTTATTGCTCGGCGGATGGTCATATTCGCGTCGGAAGATGTAGGCATTGCCGCGCCAGCCGCCCTCAACTTGGCCGTTTCAACTTTTATGGCCGTAGAAAGAATCGGCATGCCCGAATGCCAGTACAATTTGTTTCACTGCGCAACCGTGCTCGCGAAATGCGAAAAGTCACGGGTAGTTGCCGACGCCATGCAGCATGCTCTAACTGCCGCCCGCGAGTTCCCGCACGCGTCCGTGCCACTGCACCTGCGTAACGCACCTACCAAACTCATGAAAGACCTGGGCTATAACAAAGGCTATGAGTGGAAGGCAAACTTTAAGCATGGCGAAGGCTTCTTGCCAGACGAGCTAAAAGACCTCCACCTGTTCTAATAAGCAATGAGCTGTTTGCACGCCCCGCCTGCACGAAAATACCTTGCAAGTGTATGGCATTAGCCATACCACCTTGGTCCTAGTTCCGGCTATGCCGTCTCCTGACTAAGCCTGTCAAGGGCACAACAAAATCCGGCCGAGGACTGTTTGAGGGAACGTTTAGTTCCCGAGTTCCGCAGGCTGTTGTGCCTCTTGACTAGGGCTTAGATCAAGGGATGGTATCTGCCGGTCGTTTTTTGCCACTCTTTTTGTCGACACAAAAAGAGTGCGGCCTTGCTTCTTCGGCCGGACGAAGAAGTGAATCAACTTAGTTACGGCAGTCGGCGGATTGGACATCAGAAAGAAGTGAATTAACACCTCGACTCATGCTAAAATACCATAACAATTTCTATGCAAAAAAAAATATACAGAATCCTTGGCGCCCTCGGCACCCTAGCCTGCATTATTATATTTATCCGCGAACCCAGCTGGCCTACGCCCGATAAGCTTTTAGTCTTTATTACCGTAACCTTCATGATGTTTGGCCAGGGATGGGCGGTACTAAAACGCTTTGCGCCGTTTGTAGCGGCTCTGCTTCTGTACGAATCATTCCGTGGACTCGTACCGTCGCTCAATACCAACGTTCATTATCACGAGCTTATTAATGCAGATCGCTTTTTGTTTTTTGGACACCTTCCCACTACTCTTTTACAAAACGTACTTTGGAATGGCTCGGTTCAATGGTATGACTTTGTATTTTACCTCGCCTACATGATGCACTTTATACTGCCGTTCGGTCTGGCGCTGCTCATTTGGAAAACTCATGAAAAACACTACTGGCAGTATGTTGCTACCTTTTTAAGTGTTTCGTTTGCAGGGTTTATAACCTTCTTGGCATTCCCTGCCGCACCGCCGTGGATGGCAGCACGCGACGGACTCATAGAACCGATCACCCGTATATCTAGTAATGTATGGTTCGCTCTGGGTATTCATGATTTCCCGAGCGTATATAACAAAATATCGCCAAATCCCGTTGCCGCCATGCCGTCACTGCATGCCGCCTATGCTACTCTTTTCTTTATATTTGTATATAAAATATACGGCAAAAAATGGGCGCTACTGGCCGCTTTATACCCCTTGCTCATTTACATCGGCACAATTTATCAGGGCGAACATTACGCCATAGACGAGATCATTGGCGCCCTGTATGCCGTCATCGCCTACTTTGCGGCAGCCTATATATTTACAAGATTCAGACGAAAAAAAGAAGTTAGTCAACCCGAAGAATAACGGCCTCGTTGCCGCGCAGGCGCACGCTGCCATACACCGGCCCTACCGTAGTATCGGCGTAGCTAGAAAGTGCAAATGTACCATACAAGGACTCGTGTTCAATGGTTAGATCTTGGTCGCTAAAATTAACCGCAACCACCACAATGTTGTCGCCAACCTTCCGCTCATAACACAGCACGTCCTCATGTATTTCGATGGGATTATACGAACCATACCGTAGTGCTTCACTGTGTTTTCTAAATAGTATGAGCCGCTTGTACAGACTTAGATACGAAGTTGGGTCACCCTGCTCCCGGGCGATGTTTGTTTGTACGTACGCCTCATGCACCGGCAGCCACGGCTTTACCTGGCTAAAACCCGCGTAATTCGAATCATCCCACTGAAGCGGCGTGCGCTCCGGATCCCTGCCCAGTCCCAGACCCGGCACCAATATTTCAGACGGATCATGGATGTCTTCGGGACCTATGTCGCCGTTTTCCATCCCAATTTCGTCGCCATAATATATGACCGGCATACCGGGTAGCGTAAGCTGTATAACCGCCAAGGCCCGTGCGGCAGAGCTATTTATGCGTGATCGAATGCGCGGTTGGTCGTGGTTACCAAAAGAATACACCGGCACATAATCAGCATGCATGTGCTTCTGAAAGTCGTGGAGCATTTTTTTGAATTCGGACGCCTTCCACGGCGTAAATAAGCCATCAAAATTAAATGGTGCACATATAGTTGGGTCGGTATTTTCATACAGCTCAACATAGGTTCTTTTACCGCCTTCAAGGGGCGATGAGGCTTCTACAATCACAAATCTGTCGCGGTATGCCTTCACAACATTCGTTATAAACCGTAGATACTCATATAGTTTAGGACCCTCTTTACTGTGCGCGTGCACAAGACTGTCATAGGGCTTTTGCTCTGGACTAACATTGTCTTTAGGCGGGTCGTCGCGGAACTCTGGGTCTTTTGACAGCCAATATACAGCGTCCACGCGAAAGCCATCTACGCCCAAATTGAGCCAAAATTGCAGCGCGTGTTTCATAGCTTCCCGGACACCCGCATTCTCCCAGTTTAGGTCGGGCTGCTCCTTCAAAAAACTATGCAAATAATATTGTCCCGTTTCTTCGTCGTATTCCCACGCCGATCCGCCAAATACACTTAGCCAGTTATTGGGCGGACCGCCCTCTGGCTTACCATCACGCCAAATATACCAGTTGCGCCGTGGACTTTGCTTATCTTTTTTTGACTCTTGAAACCACGGGTGTTGGTCCGAAGTATGGTTCGGGATAAAATCTATAATTACCTTTAGGCCGCGCAGGTGTGCTTCGTCTAGTAGCCGCTTAAAATCCTCTAGCGTACCAAACAACGGATCAACACCGGTATAGTCGGTAACATCATACCCAAAATCCGCCATCGGCGAAGGGTAAAACGGCGAAAGCCAAATCGCCCCGACTCCTAGCGAGTCATCTTCGCCGGCTAAATAGTGCAACCGCTCGGTTATGCCCCGCAGATCACCCACGCCGTCGCCAGTAGCATCAAAAAAACTGCGCGGATATATTTGATACAAAACCGTATTTCTAAACCATGACACATCGCTTGGCTGCATAGTTCTTATCATACAGCGTAAGCGGTTCAGCCGACAAACTTAGCCTTTGATTTTAGCAACAACCGCACGAAAGGCGTCTTCGTATCCGCGCACCATAAGCTCAACACTAAAGTTATCTTCTACATGTTTCCGGCAGGCAGCGCGCGAAAGAGAGTCTACCCGCTCTACAGCGCGTGCCATAGCCGCGAGGTCACTCACAATAAAACCCGTCACTCCGTCTTTGACCACTTCCGGTACGGAACCGCGGTTATATGCAATAACCGGAGTGCCGCTCGCCATCGCTTCGATCATGGTCACCCCAAATGGCTCTTCCCAGTTTATCGGCATAAGAAAAGCTTTTGCTCCACCAATAATAGGCGCCAGTTCATCGCGTTTTACATAACCGAGGTACGTAATGTCGTCATTAAGAAACGGCTGTACGTGCCTATCAAAATAGGCTTGGCTGTCCGGAAAAATAGGCCCGGCAATCAGAAGTTTGCAGCCCGCCTTAAGCGCCACCTGAACCGCCTCGGCAACCCCTTTTTCTGGCACTATTCTGCCGGCAAACATAAGGTATTTTTTATGCCGCGCACAAAATTGATAATCCTTAAGGTGTACTCCATTATAAACCGTAGCAATATACGGCAAATCCGGAGCCGGCCGCTTTTGATTGTCGGATATAGACACAAAAAACTGGTTTTTTGAAGCATGCATTTTGAGCGATTCTGCCATCCAATCGGCTATTGGGTCATGCAGCGTATACACCACCGGCACATCCGGATACAACGGAGCAAAGGGTAAGGCTACTTCGGGGTGATGGAAATGAAGCACATCAAATTCGCCTGCACGCGCCCGTTCAAACATATCTCGTGCGCAGCGCATATCCCATAGCGCCGGCATATAATGCATAAGTTTTTCGGTCGAATATGCCAAGCGGCGCATATCGTCCTGATCCTTAACCAACTGCCTGAGTCGCATGGTACGAAGCTTCACGGGCGGCTTACTTCCTACCGGACCGTAATACGTAACACTATGCCCTTTCTGCTGCAACCCTTCCGAGAGTGCCATTGCCAGATCAATCGGGGCATATACCAAATGAGCCGGTCGAGGTGCCGGTATGTAGCCGCGAACCATGGTAGCAATTTTCACGAATCCGCCTCTTTCTGTCTTATTTCAGTATACGCAGAAAGCAAGCCGTTAACCAGTAGTAATATTGTCCGTTTATACTAAAAATATACATGCAGACTGCCAGTTCGCTCTTACATTATTTTGGATCAGGCCTTACAATTACATGCAATGATCTGTGACGCATGTCACGCAGTTAAGAAAGGGCACACACCATGAAAGAAGATATAGTTATTAGCGTTAAAAACCTCACCAAATCTTTTGGCGATAATGAGGTTCTAAAAGGTATTACCTTCAATGTCGAAAGAGGCACGATGCTGGCTCTCCTTGGCCCAAACGGCGCCGGCAAGACGACCACTGTGCGTATTTTGAGCACCCTGCTTAAAAATGATGGCGGTACCGTAACGGTAGAGGGTCACGATACACGCAGCGATGCCGACAAAGTGCGAAGCGTTATTGGCCTTACCGGCCAGTCCGCTGCTGTCGACGAACTTTTAACGGGCCGCGAAAACTTGGTTATGATGGGCCGACTCTACCGCCTCACACCAAAAAGCGCCCGGCAGCGTGCCGATGAACTGCTGGAAGAATTCGACCTCGTTAAAGCCGCGGACCGCACTACCAAAACCTATTCGGGCGGTATGCGCCGGCGTCTCGACCTAGCGGTTAGCCTCATTGCTGCTCCGCCAGTCATCTTCCTGGACGAGCCGACCACCGGTCTTGACCCGCGCTCACGTCTGGTGATGTGGGACATCATTAAGCGACTTATGGCAAATGGCACTACCATATTGCTTACCACTCAGTATCTAGAAGAAGCCGACCAGCTCGCGGACAAAATTATCGTCATAGACGGCGGCAAAGTTATTGCAGAAGGCACTGCCAAAGAACTAAAGAGCAAAATTGGGAACGATCGGCTTGAAGTGAGCTTCAAAAATAGCGCCGCCCTCGAAAAAGCCAAAGATGCACTTGGTAAAAAAGTTGCCGAAACAAACACCGAAGAGAATTCGTTAAGCGTTGTCCTGAAAGACACCAGTAGTGATGTGCGCGGCGTCCTAGACTCACTGGCTGCCGCCAAGATAAACCTAGAGTCTATGACCATACATAAACCAACACTGGACGACGTATTCTTGTCTCTAACCAATAAACAGCATCACCAGGAAGTAAAGGAGGAAGCATAAAATGGCAGTCGAACTAATATTTGAAAAACGTTCTGGCTTATTACAAAAAGCGGTTGATTCATGGCTTATGATCAAGCGCAGTAGTCGCCATATCATCCGCAATACCGACCAGCTGCTCGGGGCATTTTTTCAGCCAATTATGTTCCTGGTTCTTTTCTCTTCCGTTTTTGGGCCATCAATTTCGAAAGCACTGCCCAGTAATGTGAGCTACATTAACTTTTTAATGGCGGGTATTGTGGTGCAAACCGTCGCCTTTGGCTCTACAACCACCGCTATATCGGTATGTAATGACCTGAAAAAGGGCATCGTTGACCGCTTTAGGAGCCTCCCGATGTCGAATATAGCCGTGTTAAACGGCCACGTCGTATCCGACATTTTAAGAAATGGCATTTCTACTACGGTGATGCTGCTGGCAGGACTGGCCATCGGTTTTCGTCCGCAAGCAAGCTTTTACGAATGGATACAAATCGCCGGCATTTTACTCATCTTTACCTTTGCGTTCTCGTGGCTTTCTGCCATCGTTGGTGTCATAGCTAAAAGTGTCGAAGCCGTGCAGTGGCTCACATTCGTCATCATATTTCCGCTTACATTTGCCTCAAGCGCATTCACCCCAACCGAAGGAATGGGCAGGTTCTTAAAAGCTTTTGCCGTTAACCAACCGATAACGCAAGTTGTTGAGGCAGTACGCGCCCTCATACTCGGCACGCCGGTCGGCAACCACGCGATCCTCGCCGTCATATGGAGCGTCGCTATACTCTGCTTCGCGGTTCCGGTAGCGTCTTGGCTGTTCCGCAACAAAACTTCTAGCTAAATTTAGTCTTTCGTTCTGTAGATCGAAATAATAGGGATACAGGTTGCAGCAAGCACCAAAGCCAGTCCAGGCAAAAAGTACGGTAAGAACTGCGTATTGATGGTCGGGTTTTCCGAGTGCAAAAACCAAACCGCTTTAAGTACCGTTACCACGAGCAGCAAAGCTGCAACCACATGACTCCAGGCAAAGATCCAGTCCAGCAGCGACCGCGTCGGCTTTTTCTGTACATAAAAGATGTAAATATACAGCGCAGCCCGCAGCCCAAGCGCCACCGCAGCCAGAAACGTGCTTAGAAAGAGCCTATCAGCCAGCTTATCCAATGCCTGTGTACACAGCATAATAAGCATCACTACAGCAAACACTAAAAGCGTATGCGTAAACTCCCACGTCGACTTTAAGTAAGCGGTACGTATTTTTTTACTATATAGCCGAGCAAAGCTCATGTACGTTTCGTACAAAAAGGCGAGCACAAAAAGCAGCACCGGCGTCAAGAAAAGTATATATGTTGCTATCATGACTGTACCCCTTTCGTTTCACCCCTAACAATACGGCGCACTGCAAGAACAGTCACCGCAAACAGCACGACATATGCCGCCGGGAATACATATCCGAAACTGGTGATGTCGTGGGTTTTTGTTACCGCTTCGGCCGTAGTTAGGTAGCCGCGGACCGCCCACGGCTGCCGGCCTATTTCCGTGAGCATCCAGCCAAGTTCCACTAAGATTATTCCAAAGAAGAATGACACGGCAAGCAAAACGAGCGTCAAGCGTTTTTTAAGCAGTTTCGGACGCCACTTTTTAGCTACAAAATATGCTACCGCAGCCGCAACCATAACGTCCATCAATGTCATCTTGATGTCATAGAGCGTATGCACAACGAGCGGCGGACGTTTGTCTTTAGGCACTTCATTCAGCCCCTTCACTACCGTGTTCGGAGAATTACCGGCCAGTATGCTTAGAGCACTGGGAATTTTAAAATACGGCCCAACTATGGTATTGTTTGCCCCCGCAACACCACCGATAATGAGCGGCGCACGGTCGGTGGTTTCGTATACCAGTTCTATTGCGGCAAGCTTTTCCGGCTCGTACTTAGCGAGGTATTTACCCGTAAGGTCAGCAGTGACCGCCGTCACCACAAATGCTAACGCTGCAAAAATGAGCAGCTTTTGTACCACGAACCAATCCAGGGTATGCGCCGAACCAACGCGGTCTTTGTACTTTGCGCGCGCCAGCTTTATAAGATACAAGCCTGCAAGCGCCAACGAAGCGGCAATATAATAGCCAGCCATCGAATGGAAAAACTCCACCAGCGCGGTTCGGGAAAACATTGCCTTAAGCACGCTGATGTTTTCAAATTTACCAGAAACAATCGTAAAGCCGGTTGGCAGGTTCATCCAACCATTAATACTGGTGATTGCGTAAGCGCTGAGCGTACTGCCCAAGACAATTCCCAGACCGTACAGCCAGTGAACCCATTGACTCACTCTTTTACTGTTCCAGGTTTTCATGTAGAGCCCCAAGAAAACCGCTTCAATAATAAATGCGTACGTTTCAAACATAAACGGCAGGCCTATTACTTCCCCGCCGAACTTTAAAATGCCCGGCCACACCAGCGACATCTGAAGTGCAATAACCGTACCCGAAATAACCCCTGCGATCACCAGGACCGCCATAATTTTTGACCAAAAATGGGCAATATTGATCAGCCGCTTATCTTTTCGTCTGATCCCCATAAACTCAAACCAGCTAACCAAAACCGGGAGCGTAAGCCCAAACAACACAAAGATGATGTGAAACCCTAAACTGTCGCCCATTAATACCCGCGCCGCACTGGTTGCTGGTTCTTGCATAACTTATACCTTATATATTAATTAAACGTAAGCACTTTAAAAGATATAGTATCAGCATAAAACAGCTCGCTTGTGTGATTTCAATCACAAGTTTTGTAGTCTTTTATGAGTACCGAAAAGCTACTCAGCAGATACCAGGTAAGGATCCTGTTTTTATAACCAATTGTCGCCAGCAAGAGCGGAGTGATCTCTAAAGTATACCGCCGCAGCTACGGACCACAGCTGTCTGCTATTGCCGCGCGGCACTAAGCTACCGCCCTCATAGCCGTATAGTTCCTGGCCATCGTTAATATACGGTTCTATTCTCCGAGCCACCATCGCTTCTTCTTCTAATCCAAACTTAGCAGCACCATAATGCATCATAGCCTGCTCAAAAACCCATACAGTGTCACCATGATAACGATCCGGCAAACTTTCGCCTACTGGCTGTGGCGTACATAAGTATCCGTACGGCGTTGCTAGCTCCCGCGCACGCTCCGCTATGACAGCCAGCGGCAGCTTATTTTCGTATTCTGCGGGTATATAAGCGAGCGCGTGCAGTTCATCGGAAGATACTTGCCTCAGTAAACCTTCTTGGTCGCGGTAGACCGTAAAATCGCCAGCGCCCATAAACTGCCCAATGCCTGCACGGAACATCTTGTCTGCCTGCTCAGCAAGCTCTGGCTCGTTTAGCAAACGCGAGCCGGCAAGCAGCCCCCGGGCATTAATAAAGTGCGCCAAGGCATATACCACCGGATATACCGGCTCTTGTTTTTTTCCGCCTGCATGCGGCAGAATAGAGTCCTTCCAGTACGTAACTCGTAAGGTATGCCGTTCTGCTCCTGGCGCCACCCTCTCCCACGAAAGACCTTCTGTAACATCTATTTGGTCGAGCATAAAACGTACGGCGCTTCTTATGCTTGCCTCGTGTTTGCCCATAAACTCAGCGTAACGCCCGTCGTGAGCTCGCCGCAGCCCTTCTGCAGAAATCAAAAAAAGTGCCGTCGTGTCGCAGGCATTATACGTAGTAAGGCCGGGCCGCCCGGCAAGCTGCGCTCCAGGTATTTCGTGGTGTATTTTTCCGGGGCGTTCGCCGGTTGTCGGGTCGGTACATGCACCTTGATTCTCGGCGCTCCTGCACAACTGCGAATACAGCAGCTCATCGTGCCCAGAAAGAATCCCGGCTATAAAAGTATCCCGAGAAAAGTTTGCCGGATAACTCGGAAAGCCTGCTGCATAACTTACCGCTCCGGTTTCGCTTACAGTACGGTAGTCGGCGAAAAAATCTACGTTTCTCGCTATCGTTATTTCTGACATAACGCTGATTATATAATATTATTTATTTTTATAATATTTTATGTACAGCTTACTGTTCGCTTAGATATAGCCGCTAGGCAGCGCTTTGTTCCAACAACCCAATACGATGCTCGTGATCTTCTATTTTTTCGTCAATCATATCATTTGTTGTTGACATAGCCTCTGCTATAGCAGATTGGACTTCTTCAAATCTAGTATCCATACTTTTCCTCAGCGACTCAATATCGTTTTTTGTAGCCACATCTGCAGTTGCCTGGGATATTGTGGCCACAATAAACTGCTTAAGATCATCTGACTGAGTGTCATCCATAACATAATTATACCATGCACAAGTATGTGATAATTGGCACTCTTAAGATACTTAAGATGGACATCAAAGGTGTTTTTAGAACCTTATTAATTAAGGGTTTTGTCTAGCCATTCAAGAACACCGGGTGTAGTCTTTTGAACAGGAACCATTGTGAGCACATATTCGTCATAGCTATGTAACCTTGTGACGACTGCTTCAATGGCCGCGAACTTATCTTCGAGGCCCTCCATCATCAGCAGCACTTCGCTGTCGTGATTGATTTTACCGTCCCACCAATAAGATGAGCTGACATTAGTCTGTCGAATACAGGCCACAAGTTTTGCCTCAAGCAATTCCTGAGTTATCTTTTGCGCCTCGTCTTTGTTCGCACAAGTTAAATAGTAGATTACCATGCGTTAATCATACCAAAATAAAAAAGTTCCAAAGAACTCTTTTAGCAAAAGTGTAATGGCTGGGGTGAGGCCCGCCCGTTTATAGTCCTGATAGCCGGACTTGCCTGCTTTTCTGGGCAGGACAGGAGTTGAATTTATTTAATGGACAATGAATCTACAAATGAATAAATTATTACAAATGGCTCTAAAAACCATACCCGCCTTCCATATGCAGAACCTATAAAAATGATTTGACCGGGACTTCTGCCAACCAGCGGAGGACGTACTTCCGAAACTTTAGTTTCGAACTTAATAAACTAAAGATTATTAAGCGGAATACCAGTCTTTTTAGATACTTCACGCGCCCATTCGAGTAAACGCTCGAATTGTAAGTCTCGTGCAGATTGTTCGATTTCGTTATCATCCAGTCGTTTAAGAAATGTATCGAGAGTACCAATTAGCCGCTCCATACTATCTTGAGATGCTTTTTGGTCAAGCTTTTTCTCAATATCACCAAAACGTTGCTCTACATAGCTGAATAGTTTAGTGAATTGATCATCATTCATAAAGTTATTATATCAGAATTTTTAGTCATGTATGGACTATTTCTTATAGCTAATGGCTGGGAGTGAGGGATTCGGTCACGTTCCGCGACCCCGGAAAAACATCTTTGCAAACAAGTTTGCAAGAGTTTATTCCCTTGCAATGAGCCACTGGCTCATTTCACCCCCGAATGCCGGAGCATTCGACTGTTGAATCCCTAAACCAGTAGCCAAGAAAAAAGCCCACCTTTCGGTGAGCTGTTTTCTTGGCTG
>CAYSJS010000003.1:0-106084 GCA_964431415.1 uncultured Candidatus Saccharibacteria bacterium
CACGTTCAGCACTTTTCCTCAAAATAGGTTCTAGCGTAGTTGTAAAATTCCACCAGGAATAATTTAAAATGAACCTCAGCGTCTTTTCTAACTCTAAGGCTGTACAGCTTTAGAGTACATATCGAAAACACATGCTGGTTCACTGTGAACTCGGAGTGCCACTGGCACATCCCCTCGGTTCAAGTCCTCTCGCCGACACCACAGTTTAGATTTTTATACTGAATTCTACCGAGGCAGCACCGGTATTCTCACGGCGCGGCGCACACCGCTATCGTCAGTAGCAACTTCGGTCTCTCCACCCGAAAAGTAAAGTCGCCAATAAGTATACGCAGCACCTCGGAAATATTTTGAGTTTGCAAAGTCGACTGGAGGGTAGTGAATAAAACGAGTAATACCTCTTCTTTGATGCTCCCCTGATTCTCTCAAGAAAGCTGAGTCGACAATGACGTGTCCAACTGTTGCGCTAACGAGTTCTATACCTTTTGCTCGGGTCGCTTCTGCTTCTACGGCAAACGCTTCTTGCTGCTCGGCAACAGTTTTATTGGTGTACACGAGTCCCTTACTATGGGCTTTTTCACCCGTAGAAGGATCAACCGTATCTTCTAACAGAACCGCCACATCCCATAGGCCCGAGAGTCCCTCTGGCCCTGCATTATCATGGATTACAGCGCGCTCATCCGGATTAGCATGACTGTAGACACGAGACCAGAGTTCTTCTGCCGCGAAATCGCCCGAATAGATGCGAGGACATAGGCGCTGAACTGCCCCGTAAAAACCGACTCCTTTGGAACCGCCTAAAGCTGGAGCAATGACTAACCTATCTTCTATGCCTTCTTCGGCACGCTCAATAAGCCAACCAGCCAGCGGAGCAACCGCATCGATGCTGGCTTCCACTTGTCCAAAGCTGGGTACAGTCGACCCTAAGGCATTGGGCCAACCTAAGCTCGGCAAAACCTCCTCTACCATAACCCGGTAGTCATCAACAATGTGTAGCTCGTGACCCGCGTTTTGACCTTCTCTTACAAGTGCCATAGCTATTTATCTGCACCCTTTCAGGCTAATTTTTACTAAGCCCATTACATACTAATACTTGCTATATTTTAACATCTTAGTTAATATTTTGCAAGCATTGTTACTGGACTAGTCATTGGTGACGCGCTCGGTGCGGATCATCCACTTTTCGACTTCTGCAAACCTGTCTGCCGAAGCGGTCATGGCCTTCATATCAAAGTTATATATCCGCCCACGGCTTACATATAAATATCGTGGCTGATACAGTGCAAGTGCCGGCGCATCGTCGCGCCATGCCTCTAGAAACGGCTTGTATTTGGCTGCACGAAGCGTCGCATCCACCCGTGTTCGCCCGGCTTCAAGTGCAGCGTCTGCAGCCTTTGAGCTGTAATTCGAGAAGTTTAAGCGTCTTTTCGCAAGTACATCCGCCTGCGTGCTATGCCAGTAGGCAAACTGGTCGGGATCGGGACCGAGTGATATGCCGTACAAAAGCAAGCCGTAGCTGCGGTTGTCTATAGCAATCTGCAGATCGGTTTGGTTGAGCGAAGTAACCGTAACATCAACACCCACTTTTGCCCACTGCGCCCTAAGATTATTCGCGACAGAGGCGTATTCTACATTGTTCAGGGTGTTAAGAACCAGCGTTAGCTTTTTGCCATCCTTGTAGCGCATACCGTCTGCCCCTTTAGGCCAACCGGCCTCATCGAGCTGCGCATTGGCTTGGTCTACATTATACGGACGCTGCACCACCGCACCGTCGTACCCCAGCATGGTTCGAAGAAGCGGTGATCGGACCACAATACTTGGGTAACCCAGGCTCGCAAGCACGGATTGTTGGTCGACAGCCGACACCAGTGCCCGGCGCACCTTTACCTCTTTAAGCACATCATTAGAGTTGTTCATGAACGCCATTACCGCACCGCTAAGCGGAACATTGTACTGCCCGAGGTCATGGTCGTTTTTAAGCTCTTCCGGCAAGTCCTGCACGCCAGACATAGCGGTTAGTTCGCCGTTACTAAAGCTCTTGAGCATTTGGTCTTCGTTCAAGAATGTATGAATCACCAATTCGTTTAATTTGGGACGACCCTTAAAATACCGGTCGTTAGCCGAAAGCGAAATATGCTGTTCTCTATCTTCAACTTTATTGCCATTTACCTCAACACCGTGCCACACAAACGGACCGGAACCAACCGGCTCGGTGGTGTTAAAAAGCGCGCTACGCAAGTTACCGGGCTCGGTCTTTTCTAGCACATGTTTCGGCAAAATACCGTTTGTCAGAGAGTACGGAAAAGAGGCGAGTATGTTTGGAAGCGTGAACACGACCGTCTGAGGGTCTGGAGCGTCGACTTTTACGCCTTGCCAGGCCGAAAAGAGCGGCGAACGAGTGTCGGGGTTCTGGATTGCCTGATACGTAAAGGCCACATCGGCACTGGTGAGCGGCTTTTGGTCGTGCCACAACACGTTGGGGCGCAGTTTTACCGTATACACTTTTCCGGTTGGATCCACGGCAATGTCGGTAGCCAGATCACCCACAAACTGATTTGAACTGTTATACATAAAAAGGCTTGAAAACAGCAGACGCGAAACCGAAAGATCTACGTCGCTGGTCGCAAAGATTGGATTTGTGTTGGTGTAGGAACCAACCGCACCCTCGGTGAATATACCGCCGGCAAGCGGCTGAATCGTCTGATAATACCGGCTCAGCGCCCGGGTCTGTACAACCGTAAGGCCAAGCAAAAGCACGATGAGTAGCAGCCAACCGGCAGTAAATCGACGGACATCATAGAGCCTTCCTAAGCGTCTAAAGAAATGCCTATCTAGCTGCTCCTCGGTTTGGGAACCGATATCTTCGAGCTGCCGCTGCTTTCGACGAAAATTCCTGCGCCACCTTAATTTCGTTGAACGGTCTATCATTTTGTTTGACGTCCCCCTACTGGACGATTCTGAACCTAAGCCTTTTTAGAACAAGTTGTATATCAGCGAGCCGGCAAAAACTATCACCAAAAAAATAGTAATGTTGTGCAAACTTTTATCTGAACCGCGGCGTACCGTGTTAACCTCGCCGCCGCCCCCGAGCCCGGCACCCAAAGATGCGCCACGGGTCTGCACTAGGATTAATAGCGTTACGAGCAGTGCGGTAATGATAGTAATGTAGTTTGCTATGGTCATACGTCCTCCACGATCGTGGTTACTAAATAATTTACTAAACCTATAATAACACCGGCAAGCATTGCAGCGCCAAAAGAAGTGACTTCCAGCGGATGATATAGCTTGCTCGCAAGCATCACCATGAGCCCATTCACCACAATCATGAACAGTCCAAGCGAAAACAAAATAGCCGGCAGACTGAGCAGCACCACAAACGGCTTGATCACCGAATTCACTATCGCCAAAACTAAGCCGGACATCACAATAACACCAAGCCGGCTATTATACGTTATGCGCCCATCCAAAAAGCCAGCGGCAATCCATAGTCCCAGCGAACAGACAAACCATCGTAATAAGAACCTATGTAAAGGTCGTTTCATATTCATCTTATTTTACCATATATACCTATGTTGATTCTGGTGTTTTGGCTAAGGCTACTCCCTAGAGCGCCGTCGGCAAATCTTTGCTGAGCACCTCGATCCCACCTGCGGTAACCAGAACGTCGTCTTCTATCCGCACTCCAATGCCCTCTTCGGGGATATAAATACCCGGCTCGACTGTCAAAACCATCCACGGTTCAAGCGGTAGGTCATAATCGGCCGCATCATGCGTATCTAGCCCTAAAAAGTGCGAAGCAAGGTGGGGGTAATATTTTTTAAGTTTTTTCTTGTCCGACTCATCATCAAGCAAGCCAAGCGCCTTTAGCTCCTTGGCCATTTGCGCATCAACCTTCGCTTCGTATTCGCGCACCTTAACCCCAGGTTTCAGCAAGCCAAATGCATGTTTCTGTACCCGCTCCACGGCATGATACACCTGCTTCTCACGCTTGGTGAGCGAGGCAGCACCGCCGAGCGGAAAGGTGCGGGTAATATCGGCACTGTAATTTTTGACCTCCGCACCCACATCGCAGAGCACAAAGCCACCGTCCGCCAACGGCCCCGTGTTGTCGATGTAATGAATCGTAGCCGCGTTTCGACCAGCAGCAACAATCGGAAGGTACGCATGACCCGCCGCACCGCGCCGCATGAATCCGGCGGTAATATCGGCAGCCAACTCGTATTCGTAGTCGTAGCTATGCAGTTTTTTTTGCACACTAGCAAGCGTTGCGCCGGTAATGGCAATCGCTTCGCGTAGTGCAGCCAGCTCTGCCGGCTGTTTGTATTGCCTGAGGCGTGCCAAAGGTTTACGAATATCAGATAGTTCGAGTGTGCGATGTTTTTTTAACGCCGTAAGCAAGGCGCCCCTGGCCGGATTGGCATAAAAACCAAAACTGTCAAAGTACGCTTCGACTGGAGTGATCGTATACGCCTTTTTGGCTTTTTTAAGCATTCGATCCAGCTTGTTCCAGCCTTCGGTATGTTCCATAATCTGAGCAATTCCGGATGTTTCTTTTAAGGCGCGCTGGTCTATAGCGCCGTCCCACATGTCCCGATGCTCAGGCCGCTGCGGAGCAATCAAAAACGTTTCCTCGACGCTACATACCAATACATAGTCTGGCTCATCCACACCGGTTAAGTACCAGAAATTACTATCCTGCCGAAACGGAAAGGTTGTATCGGCACTTCGCTGTAAAAGTCCGTTAGCCGCCAGCACAATCAGCCCGCCATTCACGGCGTCCAAGATACGCTGCCGATTGTCGCTAAAGAACACCTTGTTAAAATCCATAGAAACTCATTATACAGATTTTTTGAATGCTCGAAGATATTGTTTTAGAATAGCCGCCTTTTTCTCGCCGACTACCTTAACCAGTTCAAAGTCTCGTGCCTGTTCTACACCTTTGTAACTACCAAATGTCCTAAGGAGCTTTTTCTTTGTGTTGGGGCCAATT
Organism: uncultured Candidatus Saccharibacteria bacterium; assembly: GCA_964431415.1. Taxonomy (GTDB): domain Bacteria; phylum Patescibacteriota; class Saccharimonadia; order Saccharimonadales; family JACDBH01; genus CAYSJS01. The sequence continues at coordinate 4,988 of CAYSJS010000003.1, forward strand.
GTCGGAATGTCGTCCAGCAGGCTGCTGGTTTGCCGCTTGGTTTTTAAGACCGAATGATAGCTCACCGCAAACCGGTGCGACTCGTCACGAATACGCTGCAGAAGCTTAACGACATGGGAACTATTTGGCAGATTGACCATCCAAAAATCGTCGCTTTCCAATATGACTCCGTTCAGCTCGCGCACCTTTTTTTCATTCAAGTGCACATAGGGCCAGTCTTTTTTAATCACAATTTCTTCAAACTGTTTTGCAAGGCCGATGGCCGGTAGTTGAATGTTATGCTCGCCTAAAACAGACAGCGCACTGCTGAGCTGGCCCTTGCCGCCGTCGATTAGAAACAAACTCGGCATCCCCCATTTTTTAACATTCGGTTCATGCAGGCGGCGCGTCATAACTTCACGCATGTGGGCAAAGTCATCATTTCCCGGAACGCGCATTTTAAACTTACGGTACGCAGCTTTGTCTGGCATGCCATTACTAAATACCACCATGCTTGCAACCGTGTCGGTGCCGCTCATGTGGCTGATATCATACCCCTCGATCCTCTTCGGTATACGCAACGTATGCTCTTCGTTTTCTTCATACAGTCCCAGCAGCTCAGCGAGGTCAGCAAGGCCCATATCCTTGCTCATATCCATAAACTCACGGTCAGAAAAAACGATCTGTTTATGTAGGCTTTCAAGCGCCCGAAACTTATTACGATATACGGCAGCCGCTTCAAAATCCTTCTTTTTTGCCGCATTTCTCATAGCACGTTCCATTTCGTGCATGATCTTGCTACGCTCGCCCTTTAGATAGCGCATCAGCTGGCGCAGATTAGCCCGATAGTCTTCTAAGCTAGTTTTTTGCTGCTCCAACCCTGGCGAAAGCCCAATATGGTAATCGAGCGTGGCACGCTTGACACTTTTTGGCGGACGCTTCCAGTCAAACGGAAATATCCTGCGCAGCAGCTTAAGCGCTTTTTTTACACTGTATGCACTGTAGTATGGTCCAAAATACTGAGCCCCATCATCGAGCGGACGACGCTCCATACTCACGGTTGGATGGTCGCTTTTTATGTCTATACGTACATAACTAAGGCTTTTATCGTCGCGCAGCAGAATGTTGTACGGCGGCAAATAGCGGCGAATCAGCTCGGCTTCCAAAAAGAGTGCATCAAGCTCAGTTTCAACCTCAACCCAATCGGTATCCTGAATTTCTGCTACCAGCGCGTCGGTTTTGGGGTCTCGCAGACGGCTTTTCTGAAAATACTGCCGTACGCGGTTATTAAGCCGCGCCGCCTTGCCAATATAAATAATCTCGCCCTTGGCATTTTTATGAAAATACACCCCAGGGCCCTTTGGCAACGTCTTTAACTTTTCGCTCAGCTTTTCATTCATAATCCAGTTTTTATTATAACAGTGAAGTGACATCGGCAGGCAGTGAATAATTTTGTATTTTTGTATAGTATGCGAGATAATAGTGCAATGGAACGTGACGGCGGAAGTATACGCAGAACTCTAGGTGTTGGCACCGTGTGTGCTCTTGGGGCTGCTACTTTTGTCGGGCTTGGTGCATATAGATGGATGCATGATGCCAGTGGGGAGCTGCCCGAGATTTCGTCTGATGCGATCCCTCGTACTTCAACTAATATTTGTTTTGTAGAAAACCCAAACTGCGCAGACGGCGAAGGCATGGTGATCCTTTACAGTGAAGGTAACCAGATTCCAAAAACTCTCGGCCAGATCGACGATGATATTGAAGCTGCTGCTGTCTTTGGGGAAGACAGACGTTTTTTTGAGCACGACGGTGTGGATGACAAGTCTATCGCCCGTGCATTTGTTGCCGACGTACTAGCATCGGCTAAAAGTATGGGACTCGAAACAGCACAAGGCGCCTCGACCATTGAAATGCAGCTATGGCGCAACGCCTATTTGAAGGACAAAAACACTTCAGAGGCGAACCGAAAGAAGTCCGAGCTAGATCACGCACCGCTACTAGACAAACATTTTGAAGAGGTTGTGAGAGCACAAAACCCCACCCTTACCGAAGAGCAAATAAAATATCAAGCAAAGCTGTTAATTTTGGAGCAGTACCTAAACTTTACGTACTACGGAAGAAATGCTTACGGGGTTGAGGCTGCGGCACTGGCATACTACGGCATTTCTTCTAGCGCCCTTTCTATTGACCGGGCGGCAACCATTATGGCGCTGCCTAACGCTCCAAGCTGGTTCGAAGGCAGCCTTGATCCCGCGCGCAACGAGCAGATGATGCAAGACTTAAAAGATCGGCGTAACGAAATTATTCAGGACATGGCAGACGGTGGATATATAACCCAAGAAGATGCTGCATCATATAAACAAGCGCCTCTAGATATCACCTCCTATCATACACAGACCTTTGGACAGACAGCCGACTATACGGTGGCAGATACCCTAGGCTTACGCCATGCGGTTGATACGATCTTGCAGCAAGCACAGCAACTTTCAGGCTATGACGACAAGCAGCTTCGCAGCCACCTAGCTATTAACACCACTATAAGTTACTACTTACAGGCACAGGTCGCTAATATGATCAAGCAAACGATGGCTGAGCTACCTCAGGATGGGCGTCAGCTCGCAGCCGTTTTTCTACGAGAAGACGGTTCAATTGCGGCAATGTACGGGGGTGACTACAAAGCTTCACAAGTGAACCTCACGCTCCAGCCCCAGCCGGGCGGCTCCGCCGATAAACCATATTTTGTTACCGAAGCGCTCATCAAAGGCACCACTTCCAGCGAAATGCGCTACCCAGAAACCGACCCATTTGTATGGGAAAGGGGCGCTAATGGCCAGGATTGGCTCCCAGCCGGCGGCGTACACTGCGAGGATTCTTCAGCGTGTGGTTATAAAGAAGGGCTCGCCGTTTCCTCCAACCCAGTGACTCTGCAAATCGCGGAAGACATGGGTCCAAGCGGCATCGAAGATACGTACAACCTCATGGAAGCTCTCGGTTCGCATTCGGACAGTATACCTGTACCGGCTGCTGTGCTCGGAGCACGCGAGACATCACTTCTAGACCGCACTACGGCCATGAACAACTTGATCGCAAATCAGGGCAAAACGTATGAAACACATATTATCACCACCGTATACCAAAACACCGGAACAGAACTTGTTAATAAATATGCCTACTCGCCTCCGGATCCTACTAGTGTCGTTGACCCCGCTATTGCCGCAGAGATTACCGATGCCTTGCGAGGGACAGCCACCTACCACGCAAACGACGCCAAAGGCACCGCCTACAACGCACTTCGCGACGAAGCAGAACTTACAGACATAGCCGGCAAAACGGGTACAGACGACGAGAATAAGGTTGCAAACTTTTTTGGAACGACGGCTATCGTACCGGCCGACGGCACCGAGCCATACAATCTAACAGGAGGCATTGCTCTGCGGTTTGTCGACGGACTCAAGCCGCTCGGGGCATACCAAACTGGCGGAAACGTCCCCGCTACCCTGTACGGTGACATCGTTCGACCATTCATAGGTTCAGCTGGGCGTATAAACTAACACATCAGCTATCAAAACAAGATTTACTGACACCAGTTTTCGGCTGCCGGCATCTTTACGCTCGTGTCGGCAACCCAGTCGTTAACAACCGCAGGGTCATTGTGTTGCTTAAGCAAAGCAGTGAAGCTATCTAAACTCATATTTGTTCCACACAGCTGGTTATACCGATTTAGCAGGTGAGATAAAAATCCACCCTTTTCGATTTTTATACTTTGCTGACCCACATATATATCGTCATAAAATTCTTTTTTTTCGGTAGTGGTAGGAGCCGGTTCAGTAGTCGTGGTAGTGGTAGTGAGTTCAGGAAAACTTGCCCGTGGCACGATTTCTGACACACCTTCAAAGATTGAGGCCGGAATAACTCTTGAATCTACCGGCTCGCCCTGAAAAAGAGTCGTAGCCGTTTCAGGCACAGATGCAACCGTGCTTTCTGGCCCCTGAATTACTACAGTTGTTGAGACAACCGTATCTTGCGGCAGCGTGCTAAAATCAGGCGCTTGATATAAAGTAGACGATGCGGCACTTTCTACAGAAGGCGAAGACAGACCTTTACCGTCTTCTTCATGGTTAACCAGCACCATTCCACTAACACCTGCTGCAGCTACTCCTGCGGCGGCCAACAAAAAGACGGGGTGGCGACGTCTTGTCGTCGAATCATCGCTTGTATCAGTCGGGCCATACCCTTCAAGCGCCAGTTGCTCGTTCGCTTTTCCGAGCGCAATCACCAACCGCCCTATGCCATCAGATCCGAGAAGTTGGGGACGAGTAATCATTCTGTCCTGTCGCCGCGGCCTAGGTAAAGCACCATCTGACTGCACACTGGACAACACACGAACATCCTCTAAGCGATGCACTCTCGGAACTGTACTTGGATTTACCTGCATGACCACATCCTGCGTAGACACATCCGGTAACGAAACAACGTCATCAGGAACAGTCGACGACTGCACTACTTCTGTCGCCCCATGATCATGCCGGAGGAGTGGGTCTATTGCACTCGTCGGCTCGCCCACTTCTTCGGTTGCTTGTAGTTCGGTAGAGTCCAGAGATCTAGCGAACGCACCTATAAATGCTGCCAGACGACCAGGTTTCTTTACAGGACTTACGACAACATCAGTTTGCGGATCGTCCATGCCCTCTGCCGCTTGAGCGACCAAAGGACTATGTCGTGAATCCTCACCATCAACTTCTTGTTCTTGGAATATAGGCCCATCCTGAGTGCGGTCTCGACGCCCGCGTCTCCTCCCCCCAAGGTCTTGCACGGGACCACTGTCACTGAAAATGGATGGAAGAATCACGCTTTGCGGCCCCGCCTGAGCACTTAGATCAGACGCGCTCGTGATAACTAGTACCGTCTCCTCGCCCGTGACAGGGTCTGGATGCACATGCACATTTGTACCGGTTTCTTGTCTAACACCATCAGTATCATATACATGCATGCCCGTTGGGGTTTGCTCAACAATTGTAGGTATTTCTACAGTATCCCCTGGAACTACCACCACCTCACCCGTAGCCATGCCGGGAACAAGAGCTTCCATCTGCCCAGTGTTAAGTACTAACCTTTTACCATCGTCTGCGCCAGGATACCACCTACCAATTTGTCCCATAGTATATGTATTCCTTTCTGAACTATATCCTTTGTTTATATGCTTTTTTTTGATTTTTGTCAAAACTGCATGATAATATTACCTCTTCCTCTTGCCGAATAAATTCAAATATGGTTTCATACTTATATTCATGCAAACCGAATAAGGTACGGGGACTATATCGTTATGGCAAAAGCAGTGGAATCATTACCTATGGCTAACCCAAATGGGGAAGCGTTTAACACGATCCAGATTGGCGATCAAAAGTATTACGATGACGATCTAAGGAAACTGCAAACAATCACCCTCGACGAAATAGATCGACAGTCCCTTGCTCTTATCCCAACCAGTACGCCTAACCACACTTCTATAACCTCTCCTGAGCTTGACAGAGAGGTATTCAGGCCATCTCACAGCCCAGTGCCGCAGTCACTGAACGATCCAAGAGTTTCGCTGGGAGGCAGGGTGGCAGACATAGACATCTCGCCGACGCTGGGAGGCAGCGCGAATGATCCTAATGCAATTGACATGGCGTTGGTCGATAACGACTTTACGCAGTTCGGCCCAAGCATGAGGGCGGCACAAGCAGCTGCAGAAGCTATCGGCACATCTACCCGATTTAGCCCACTCATTGACACTAGAAGAGACGTACAACTTATTTTTCAGAGAACATCAGCAAGAGATAACGTCGCCGGAAGAAAGGGTGCATTAGTACTAAGAAGTGTTCTAACTCCGTTTGCACCGGACGACATCTACTGTCTGTTGGCAAAGCCGCAAAAAGCCGCCGAACCAACCGCAGACACTTATACCTATGCAGATTCATTCTTACGCGATCATGCAAATAACACTGGCATAATTACTGAACGTCGCGGAAAAGGCGAAAGCGATAAGCAACTTTTTGAAAACATGGGCATAGACAAGAGACTACTCGACCCTCGTTCTCGATTCGCTCGGCGCTGGCTACACGCAGTCGCTGGGATATACCTTGGCGAAAAGGTACCGGCTCTCCCTGGTGAGATCGAACAAGTAGTTCAGCGAACCGTAAAAACTATTAATAGCTTCAGCGAAACACAGCACGAACCGCTACGCTACCTGTTACGTGCCTACTTTTTTACTGCTGAGTTTGACGCGCAATCTGCCAGCTTGAAGGGACACAAACATGCTCGGGGCAGGATTAAAGAGATCGAGCAGGATCGGCAAAATATGTGGCAACACCTCCTCATATCCATGACGACATATTTTGGCCATATTAATTTAGCCAAGAAGGCCGACGAAGGCACTTTGGCCAGCGTGGCCTCACCTGCCAGTGAGCAACACGGCTTTTCGCTGCCCATAGCAAGCTGCATGCGACTTCAATTTATGTCTATCGACGATATCGATGAAGCAATTGTGTCAAAACTAAAAGAAGCCAGCGCTCGGCAGCAAAGGCAGGCCAACGGCGATGAAGTTCCTGATACTATAGAAAAGATACGCCAGAGCCTTATAAAGCATCTCCAAGCGGATCGCGAGACGCGCATTCGCATTAGTGCGATCGGGAATAACGTCATACGAAAACTGAGAACCCCAGCCGTAGAAGAGAAAAAATACATTTCTGATTTCGGCAGCAAAACAGATGTAAAACAAGGTATGTTATACAGCACCCCGGCGCATTACCCAGAGGACATAGTTATGGCAACTATACGACCTGCCAAGACAGAAACCGGAGTAATATCAGATGGTTTTGATGCCGCAGTAGACGTGCTAACTCCTGAACTAGAGGCAGACCCGTCATTTGATCATACTGCCGACTTACCGCGCTTTGTTGTAGTTTCCCTAAAACGTACCTTCGGTTGTCTTGGTCGTGAAGTTGCTCCCGCACTTGACTCACCCCGAATGATGCACGAAATCATTTCTAGAGGCATTCAACTCGACGAAGTATTGGCTAATGTTGGATTCTTGGACAGGAGAACCCGTACACCGCGTGCTCGCAGCCGTACTTACAGAATTGCAGCACCAAGCAGATATGCTCATGCTATGGATTTCGACCCGCGCGTGCTTACTGATGGCGATGCCGTGGCCATCGCCCACGGCAAAGAAAATATATATCGAGACTTCGGCACGATGAAGGGCCAAAAAACGCGTGTTATACGAACATTTAACAACCCAACCCGCGTGAAGCAAAGTAGGATAACCGCGCCACAATACGGGAACAATGCTACAGGCAACCTGCGGATTGGCACTGACAAGTCCGGCAAGCCAGTATATAGAGAAAACCGCTTGGCAGAGTTTTTGTTCGTAAACGGCGGTATTTCTGTAAATGACTCGTCTCACCCTGCGGTGAAAGTAAGAATAAGTCCCCAGTTCCGTAGGCGAGCCGGAGACAAAAAGAGATAAGCCATGAATATTCCCTCTCAGCACGAACCAGTACTTGGGGTGGACACGGTGTACAGTCGACCTCTACATGTTGACCCCACTAAACCAGTAGGCGGAACCGAGACTTACCTAAACGAAGGCCACTTTCTTACGGCAACAGGTATACGAAAAAAACTGCTTGTTCCTGCGAGCGAGGATGGGTTGGCGATGTATGGCGATAGCTTCTGTAGGGTAAGCCCGGTTCTTTCCGGAGGCCCACACGTAACCGATGTTTTTCGTACCGAGGGATTTACCCCTTCTAATATTGCCGAACATCAGGCAGAAGTTCGGATATGCGAGCCGGTGGTCTTCACCGCTACTTCCACGGTGAGCGGTCTGTCCGCAGCCGTACGCCATGCTTGCACGCAAAAAGAAGCAACTTCTATATCACTGCGTGATGGCGTTCAGACGCTCGTTAATTCCACCGTTCTGGCTTCAGACGATGGCATCGTGGGACAAAGCCAAACACCAAGCCGCTACGCTGAACTAGTACCCCTTGATGCCGAACCAACCGTTGCCCACATTGCCGTTGACCGATCAAGCCTACAAACAACATTAGTAGGCGACCTCACCAGTATTCCGCAACGCGCCGAGTACGCAGGCACTATAACATTTGGGTCAGCAATCTATAGCGAAAGAGGACTCATTCATGATCTGGTCAGTTACACTATAAGCGTCGACGAAGGCATAGTGAAAAAAACCGGCAGTAGTGTTATCGGTCTAGTGGTTAACTCGAGCAGCGACGATGTGAAGGTATATAGCCGCCCTCCACAAACCGAACTTCCTCGGATAGTACCGAGATTAAATGTAGTAGGAGAATAATTATGCACAGTTTATTTGAAGGACCAGCTCAACAACCCGTAAGCCGCCGCAGCAGTGGGCGCCGACTCAGAATGCCTAGTTTTAGCAGGTTTTCGCCGCGCGGCTCCGACGGCAGATTAAGAAAATCCGTACTATTTACTGGTGCGGGTCTTCTAGGATGGAGCGGCGCCGCTGCCGCTTTCGATATACCGGTAACTCCACTGAACACCGTAGGCATTCTTGCCCAAGGGGCGGGTTACGGCATTGAAGCGGGAGGCGCTGCGGTACATAAAGCGGGAGATTTCTTAATTTGGCTAAACGACCATACGTTTGGCGATGGCGACAACGAGGGAGCCGCAACCTCTACCACTTCGACATCGACTACCACAGTTCAAACCTTACCGCCAACCACCCTGCCCCCAGGCGCAAACGCCGGCCCTACAGTTCCCCCATTTTCTCCTACCGGCTCAACGCTGCCACCAATCGAGATCACAACCCCAGGCACGCTCGCGCCAGTTGTCTCAACTGCCCCCGAAAATTCGGGAATCGTACAAAATAGTCAGGGCGCATTCGTAGCAGGTGCCGTTTCGTGTTCTGACCAGCTTCAACTGGTTACTATCGCTTCAGGCGAATATCCGTTTAATGCGGCTAGTCGCGTAACCGGCTTCCCGTTTGATAGGCTGGAGACTGAAAAAACAGATACAGGAGACACAGTATGGGCTTCTATTCTTGATCTGTCAGTAAATACTGCCGCGAAAGCTGCTGGCGACCTTTCGGTAGGCGATTCCTTCTATGCTCCGCTTGGCTGCACCGTCCCGCCAGAATACCTGCTGCCCGAATAAGCAGCTTGGTTTTTCTCTTGCCCACCCACAACCGCTCTAGTCGCACGCAATATCTATTGAAGCTGCATTGCCAGCTTCAATAATACCTTGAAGCTCATAGGCCGTGTTAGCGCGCCGATCCATTTCTTTTTGCTGTTCGTATTCATTGCCGCCCTGTTTGGGATCCCATGGCCACGGTCTTTCAAACATCGAAACCACTGCTCTTGCAGCCACTCCTGAGTCAGTAGTTGTTTGCAGAATTTCGTGCATTTGTTGGTAGCTTGCTTCCCAGATAATCAAACTGTAGTCCATCTGAGTCTTTAGATCGTACCAAGGCTTCCCGGTACTATCGGCATATGCTTGCAAGCCAATCTGAAAATCGGCAAGTGTCCATTGAAAAATACCAAATCCATACCCGCGCGTAGGGCCAGGATTATTTCGTGTCCCAGGATCTAAACGTTCTGGCGGCACTGCGCATGTACCGTTCCAAGTATTTTGCGTACGAGAACGATCAAACTGCGCTTCTTCCTGTACATTTGCTGCGATGCCATACGCCCCTTCTTTGGTATAGCCATGATCAACATAGTAATTTACTATTTGCTCAGGAATTGTGTCACCACGAAGACCTTCTGGAGTTACGGTAGTATTTGTTTCTGTTGCACCGTCGGTTGAGTTGTTATTTTCTTCTGAAACAACAGGAGGCACTGAACCGGGAGGTTCTTCTGTAGGCGATACATCGGGGAGATTACTTGTTTCGGAATCTTCGCCTGTAGCCGGTACTTCATCTTTCTCATCTTCGGGCGGTAAACTAACTGGAGTACTACCAACGATAATCTGAGTGATTATATCTGGATCAACTTCGCTATAATCAAGCACGCTGTCTGCCGTTTCGTCACTTTCCGGGGCGGTATCCTCGGGCAGCTCTTCGACTATAGCGGGCGGCAGAGGTTCGCTCGTTTCGCCAAATACCAGATCAATCACCGAACCTGCAGTTTCTGCCGGCACCTCATCTGCTGTAGGAGTATTCTCAGGTCCTGACTCACTTACCGGCGCAGGGACCATCTCACCGTCGTCCACCATCATAATCGTCCCATCTTCCTGTCGGAATCCAAGATCGAGCGGATCAATCGTATAGCCTTCGGTTGCGCGAATCGTAAAGCCTCTGTCATCTTCGAGAGGGTTTGTCGTATAAAGTTGCAGATGATCATGGGGACCGTCCGAAGACCCTGACGTTCTTCCGTCGCCAATCATGCCAATAACCGTATCTGCATCAACAATCTGACCTACCTTCAGCCCATCTGTCAGCTCCGTCAGTTCCCGATGTTGCACAAAAATAACCCTGTCATCATCTTTAAATGTGCTTCCATCCGACAAACGGAAACCAATAACCACGTTAAGTCCCGCTTCGGAGTCATCCACTCTGTCTACAGAGATAATTTGGCCCCTCACGCCGCTCAGAACATCACTTTCGCCTGAAGGATTTAGTCCTGTCAGATCAATTCCTGAGTGCCTACCGTAACTGCGTTGCTCGTTATAATCACCCGACACTCCTACGCCATTTTCGCTTACAATCGGCAGCAGCAGCTCTGCGCCATTTTTGCCTTCGTAGTTTTTTGGCCACTCCGTACTGGTACTTTCGGGTATGGTCGTATCTGGCACTTCAAGCACCGGTACGCTCGCAATATCCGTGCTATTAACTATCACCTCTACGCCTGCTGCTTGGGCGGCCATGGGCATTTCAGAAATTGCAGGCAGCAAAGTCTCTCCTGCTGGTGTAGTTGCAGCAGGTTTTTGGAAGGAGATATCCACAAACGACACAGGCGTTAGTTCGTCTATCTGCGGCCCACTAGGAGCGGTGACCGGTATTGTACGAGAAGTTTTATTTTGCGCGAATCGCAAATCAATAAAACTTGGCGAAGCTTCAGCCGCTTCTATTATTGGCTGACTTTTTGCGGGGGTATTTGCAACCCTAGCATATGTCAAATCCAGGAACTTAGACTCGGCAGCCGTTACCGGTGTGGGCGTAGTAGCCGGAAGAGACGGGACCACAATTCCCGAACTTATCTCGTCAACAATGTGACTGGCAAGTATTTTATAGCCTGCACTCGTTGGATGTACATCTGACGGCGAAGCCTGAGAAAGCGCCCCGATCGGCCTCAGATTCTGCTCGACAAAGTCATATAGCGGCAGCACCTCTGCATTTATTCCTTCCGCCCGCAGGTCCGCCACCGCAGCCTCTATTTCTCGGTTACGGTTAATAGCATCAACGTTTTTGTTATTGCCAAACATGCCAACAAATGTTACTTTCGCCGGATTCCCATCTGCTATGCTGAGCGAGTGAGCCGTTTCTCCTAAGCGTACTGTCTGTCCTCGGACTGTCGCCGTTGTGCCGTTCGTGTTCAATACCACCAGCACCTCGTCTGCTGCATCTACGGCACTGGCATTTGCTTCCAGGACTCTTATTCCGTCCATGTTTTCCTGGCATTTTTCGCCCACTGGGTTAACTTCGCAAGCTTCCGTCAGGATCCTCTTGCTTACCTGCGAAACATACCCGGTAACCCCTATGCCCTTTTCAGCAAGCAGCGACTGTATATTGCCTGGTGAGTTTAACCCATCTGCAATTGAGTCTCCTACAACAAAAACCGTTGCCACTTCCGGACCCTCGGCATGTGCAGGCTGCGGACTGGCTACACTTCCGAGCGTAATGGCGCCTGCCAGAGTTGCGCTCGCCAGAGTCTGACCCAGTCTGCTCCGGACCGCTTCCTCTTCTACAGGGTCGAGGATGCCGGTGTCAAGTGCTACATAATATGTATACAGTGCGGAGGGCGGATTTAGCATAAAGCGACGCGTATCCCCCCACAAAACTGGCGGGATCTCATCTGCACTCATTATGCAGCACCTAAAGGCTCTGGACAGATCAGTTCGCCCCCATTATGAGTAAAGATAATTTCCAAATGATCTTCTTCTGGGTAAGGCGTCGACGTATAAGGAGCAAAGTCAATTCTTTGTACGGCCTTTTGAATCGCTTCCACCGTAAAAGTATCGGTAGCAAAGAACTCCGCATTCGCCTGCACCTCTTTCATAAGGTTGTTCATCTCTTCAGCGCATTTTTGTTCTGCCATAACGGCGACTTCACCACCATTTTCTACTAGATTTCTATACCCTTCCATCAGTTGCGCGGGGCCTACGTTTTCGCCGGTCGGATCAGCTATGGAGACAAATGCATCGGCGTAGTTATCTGAGGGGATGACATCAGTCGGAATGGCAAGCCCTATACCGTTTCCGCGCGTTAGTTTGCCAGCTTTCGTTTCGCCGCTCAATACAAACTCTATAGTCCCCTCCACCCCCTCAGTTACATCAGGGTTACGTGGTTTTACCTGCACAATGGACGGAACGTGAATAGTGCAACCATCTTCTACGATGTTTCCTACGGATGGTATATCGTCACAAAGCCCGCGAGCACTACTACTCAACCCATCGCTCTTGTTTAGAGCTGCAATGGCCAGAGCGCATGTGCCAATCAGCGCAAGCACCGACCCCGCCCCAACTGCAGCCCAAAACCCGCGACGCGTTTCTCTATATCCGCGTCCTGCAATAGGGCGCACCGGTTGAGCGGTGTCGGAAACGGGGTGTTTACTAGCCTTTTCAACTATTCTTCTAGCCTGTTTAGCTTCTCTTTGTAAATCGAGTTTGCCTATATCCATACCTGGCCATACTATCTGTTATTATTACTAATATTTAACTCTTTTTAGTCATCTATGTCAAAGTTGTTTTGATATAATACTGATTCATTAAATAACAGCATCACAATCTTATTGTAATACTAACCAATAAGTATATAATTTACCTATTACTAGACCCTATTATGGAGATATAGTTTGAGTAAAGGAAGTGTCATTGCTACAGGACTTTTTATGGCTGGAGCCGCTGCTATCGGCATTGGTGTCGCCACGGAAAGAATCCAATTTGCCGACAACCAACACGCTTATGAGGATGGCCTCAGTTTTGCGACCCCATTTGGCGGCAGAATATACATTAATGATAAGCCTTACTCAGAAGAAGACGAGATACTGCTGTGGAGCGACTTATACCAGCCAACCGTCAACTTAACCACTGAGCTTGGGCAGCAGATCGTAAGTCAGCTTACAGCTATAGAGGGATGCTACGGCGAAGAGACGGTGCGTTACGTACCGGAAGACTCTGCCGAGCCCGCCCAGGATATGCGCGTCTGCCTCGACCTAGGCAACACCAGCTTAAGTGGCTACACGATAGTAGTACCGCTTCGGCTTGAGCAAATGGACGGCATCCCTACGCAAATTATTGACTTTCCTAAAAGAACACCGGAATGCGCTCAGTTAGCGTACGACTATGCACTGCTTGCAAATGGCATTATTTTAGATATGCTGGACACCAACGATGCGGCAGTTGACCCCGCCACCAGAATCCCGCTGGACATCCGCATGAATAGTCAGCAAAGAGATCAATGTGACATGAGCGCCGTTGATGGGGCGCATAGATGAGAAAAGGAGAATGGTATGAGTAAAGGTGAGAAATTATTTGCACTAGGCATGGGACTCACTGTTTTAGCTGTAGGCGCATACGTAGGAGATAAGTTGGGCAAAATAGATGTGCCATGTCTAGTTGGCGGAGGCGAAGATTGCTGGATAAACACAGGAGGGGGACCTGATCTTGATGCCAACGAGGGCGGTGCAACCGCCCGAGCAACCGGCGGCACAACCGGCTTCGAGATAATAATCGACCGCTTACCGCTGTTTGATACCATTGTTGAGATTGAGGAGATTGAAATTTTTCAAGACGGTGATGTGGAATACGCTGAAACCGCTACCGTACGCAAAACAACAATGATGAGTGGCAGGGTACTCGCACTCGAAGACCCAACCGATGCCAATTCACCCACTTATGTAGTGCACGTTAACAATAACGGCACTCCAGACAATAAAACCGACGACTTTGTTGAGCCTATCAACCTCAATGATATGCGGATTTATTCCCAGCAAGGTACTAATAATCACTACTACGCCAAAGGACTCGACGCCGAATACGCTGACTGTGTCACAGAGCTTAAGGCTGGAGATAACGAAGATTACCAGGGTTGCTTTTTAGCAACCGAGGAAGGCGACCCGGAAGCACACGACCCGTCCGTACTACAGAACCTATACTCAGAATACATTAGCGACGACAAATGCCCTGTTGAAACGTTTCATATTGCTTCAAACCTGACATTCGGCGGGCCAACTATACCGCAGGGTGGCCGCAACATATTCCCCGAGACTAAAACGGTAAGCCAGCATGCCGCACGATCAATACAGAAACAAGTCAGCAGCCTTGTTGGTAAGCCTATGGATCAAGTGGTGCCGATATTTGCGACAGACCCATCAACCGGCAAACCGTATGAATGGATACCACAAGATACGGTTAACCTAGATAACGTTATTGCCCAGTCTGATGGCAAGTTTGAAATTAAAGCACCTGTTACGGTAAGCGAGTGGTGCGTCGGTAGCGGCAGCTGGCAAACCGACGAGACGCCGGAAGCCGAGAGACAATTCATAATCGATAACGGCTACATAGAACCCTACTTGCTCACTCCGGAGTGGTACGCTGATAACATTATAGATGCTCCACTAAATTCTCTGACCCCAGGACTTGCCGCAACACGCTTCAATCCGGATGGCAGCATTCAGGATCAAGCAGCGGCTCCCGGTATTAACGGCTAGTTTGTAGAAGATTTAAAACACCCCCGTTTCTGTCTTACTGCAGAAAGGGGGTGTTTCTAAGCGATTGTCTGTGGAGCTATTCGTTAATCCACATGCCAACAAAGGCAGGAACTTTTGCCGCGGCCTCATAGCAGTCGTTCTGGCTCCATCTGGTTGACGGGTCTGCAGCAAGAGTTTCCGGCATACCAAAGGCAACTTGCAGACTGTTAACAGCCGCGGCTGTTTGGCTGCCTGCTGCACCGTCAACATCGATAGGGCCAAAGCCGCCGTCATTCAGTCTTGTTTGCAGAACCTGCACATCTTCGGCGCTTGTGTCACCAGTGATTGGAGCGTCAATTGCACAGCGCCCCGCCGGCAACGGATTGCCGTTGTTATACAAAAAACTCAGCGTTTCACCCGTATCCGGCGTTACGCTAGTTACGATAACTGTCTCTGCAGGAGACGGCAGCGGCTCTACTTGTTCAGTAGTTGTCTGAACCACTGCACTTGAACCTGTTTCCTGCGCAACATTCCCATCGCCACCCCTACCTATAGTGAGTATGCATGTAGTAAGAGAAAGCGCGCCGACTGTGCCAAAAATTGCCCGTACTTTGCCACGGTCATCTCTGTCTGATTGCAACAGAGCTTCATTTGCGGCTAGCGCCACAACACTCGCTCCCGTTGCGAGCAAAGAAATTGCTTGTACCGTCTCGGCATCGTCGTTTCTTTCCCAAATTGGTTTTATACCAAACCAGAATGCAATACCCACGCCCACTGCAGCCGCAGCTCCACCTATGAGTTTTCTTCTGCCGGACTCTTTAAAACGAGTTATTCGTGGCTCATTTTGCTCATTCATATCATTATCCTCTAAACATATTAACTTTATAGGGCACAAAATACTGCCATAATGCTAGGCTTCTTTTGCTTTATTGTCAATATTCATATAAAGCTTACTATTTAACGAAAAGGTGCTATATTGTAACCCATACAGAGGAAAGTTTATGAATCTAACTAAAAGAGAAGTAGCGGGTGTGGTAGTAGTCGGGGCACTCAGCCTGGGCTGCGCGGCGTATGTAGCAATGCCAGAGGAGACCGAGCACGTAATAAACGTTGCCATGGAAGAAATAGCGCCCGGAGACCACGACACTCTAGCGCCCCACAGTAACTGCATCGCTATAACTGACATACCATTAGATACACAGATCGGCAGCCTGGTACTGCCTATGGCTGCCGCAAGCGAGTTGGATGCCCTAGAACAAACCATGGTATCTCTAAACATCAGCAACTTCACCCTGCTCGGACACCCCGAAGATGTTGTTATGTACCACGACACCCCTACCGCCTTCAGTCTAGCAACAAACAGTATCGTTGACGTAACCGAAGCAGATAATAGCGTAGCGACTACTTTTGCGCTCGATGAAGAAGGCGGCACCGTACAGCGAGTAAACAAACTAGAAAATGGTGCACATATCCTACCCTCAGCACAGGAGATGTCCCTAAAAACCCCTGAAGAAATTACACAAATATTCCGTTTACATGGTGATTATTTGGCAAGCTTAGGCGTGACAACCGTTTTCGGTCCGGTTACAGACGTCGGAACTCAAGGTGCAGACGGAAGCAGATCGTTTAGTGACGACCCGCAAATTATGACAGAAGCCGCTATGGCTGTTATAGAAGGGCTCCGGCAGGCAGGTATACACGCGACCGTGAAACATTTACCCGACTACGGGCAAAGTCCAAAGAATTCGGACCTTGAAGTTACATCCGTCCCATCCATTAGTGCACTTGAGCAGTTTTCTCTGGGCAGTATTAGCGAGGTACTCACCGGAAGCCACCCAACCTATGCCATGACTGGCAATTATCTGATCCCTGGACTTAGTGACGGCATACCGGCTTCACTAAACCCCGCTGTGTATACCTATATTAGAGACCGGATGGGTTTTGAAGGCACTTTTATTACTGATGCCCTCAATGCCGGCTCGATTCAGAGCTACACAGGCTTAGCACCAATACCGAGCCAAGCACGAGCTTCCGTAGAGGCGCTTAATGCAGGGGCAGACATAGTAATTATTAGTCTTGATGCGTCGCAAGCTGTTGTTGCTGGAATCCAGCAAGCTCTTTCTTCAGGGTCTGTGAGTGAAGCAACGATCAACCGCGCAAGTACTAATGCGTTAGAAGCAAAAGGTTACGATATATGTTAAAATTGCTTTAAAAGCAAATGGCTTGTATAATTTTACTTAATTAAGGAGTCTTAAAAAATGGTTGGTAGAAAAACGGCAGCGCTTTTAGGTGTAACATTTGGATTAGCGGCAGGCGCAGCTAGCGGAGTATATATTGAACGAAATCGAAGTGATTCTGTCATTGAACAGGCCGCAGTCCCAACCTTGCCTGGAAGCAATGGCCAAGAACTCCCCACCCTCACCCTTCCAGGAGCCGCGGGCAGTGTAGTTACGACCACATTAGTCGAAGTAGTACCCACTCCGCCTGCGTCCTATGAATCTGGGATCGTTTGCATCGGTCCGCTCGTAGACGACGTGCTACTCGATCTTGAACATGCAGGGATCATAAACGACCAAGGAGTAAACACCATAAGCGTATTAAAGGGAATTGCCGTTGCACGTAATAACACTGTTATTCGAGGTGTTTTTGATGAATCGCACGCAGAAGCATTTGCGCGTGATATAGCCAGGATTAACGGCATAGACGTTACTAGTCCAAACTTTGACCCAAACAACTTCCCGTTTCCTAGCCCCGACCGAGTAGACGGCTACTATGTGCCAACTGGCTGCACGTACAACGACCAAACAATTCTTTAAGCAATAGCCGTCTGGGCGCAGGCTTCACACATAACGTGCAGTTTGCGGCGGATGTTGGTGGCGTTTACCATGTTACTGGTTTTTTTGCCGCACTTTTCGCATTCGGCAATATCTTTTGAATGGTCCGAAAAACCCATCTTCATGCGGTCGTCAAACACAAATAACTTGCCTTCCCATAAGCCGTCATCGCCAAACTTTTCGCCGTATTTCACAATGCCGCCATCGATTTGATACACCTCTTTGTAGCCGCGGTTTTTCATCATAGCGCTTAAAATTTCGCAGCGAATACCGCCGGTGCAATAGGTGACGATTGGCTTGTCTTTATGTTTACTAATCTCGCCCTGTTCAATGTCTTTTTTAAAGTCACGGCTGGTAGTTACATCGGGCACGATGGTGTTTTTAAAACGACCAATTTTTGCTTCGTAGGCGTTGCGGCCATCGTAAAAAATAACATCATCGCCCCGCTCTTCAACCAGCTTGTTGACCTGGGCAGGCTTGAGGTGTTTGCCGCCGTTAATGATACCTTTTTCGGTTACTTCAATTTCGTCCGGCGCGTCAAACGCAACAATTTCGGATTTCACTTTTACTTTTAGTTTTGGAAAATCCTCCGAGCCGCCATCGCTCCACTTCCAGGTTATTCCTCCAAACAAACTATGAGCCTTCATCTCGCGGGTGTAGTATTTTAAATTTTTCAAATCGCCGCCAAGCGTACCGTTAATACCATGCTTGCTTATCAGAATACGCCCCTTTAGACTCAGCTTTTCGCATAGTGCACGCTGCCAAAACATAACCGACTCCGGGTCGCTAATCGGCACAAATTTGTAAAACAGTATAATTTTTTCCATAACAGAGCCTTATTTTACCATATTCGACAGATCAGATCAGTAATCGTATTGCGTATTACACCCTGCTGTTTTACGCTTATGGTAAATATAATGGAGAAAAAATGATGGAACCTAACGCTACCAAGACACCACCCCAAGCAAGCGACCAGTTTACAGACCCTGTTCAGGCAAACAACCCGGAGCCGACAGCCACCGGATCAATGGGTTCAGCTGGGCAGCCGCTCCTCCAGCCGAGTAAACCAAAGCGCAAAAAACTGTTGCTCTTTGTTTTGTTAGCTATCCTGCTCACAGGTGCAGCCGCAGCATTGTATTTCGCGTTTCAAAAAGACGACAAAACATCTAATACGCAGTCGCCTGCGACCAGCACGGCAATTACAACATCCTCGTCGCTGAGCGAGATAATAGCCAAGCTAAAGTCTGACGCGGCTGGCCTAAATTTAGTCGAAAAAGAAGATACCACACCGGTCACCTATATAGATATCACGCGTAATGGCGTGTCGGGCTTTAGCTTTGCCAAAGCCTCCAACGCTGCAACGTTTACCTATGCCAAAACATATGATTTTTCTCGTTCTGAAGGAAAAGACAGCCAGTCCGACTATTGTGATTTAGCAAAGTCAGACTTTGCTCCTGTAAGAACAGCGTACTTAACATATTTTAAGGATGCTGGTTTTAGCGAAACAAAGGTCGAAGACCTGTTTGGCAGTTACCAATACAATGACTGTAGTGATGGCTATATAGAAGAACGTAGCAACGAGTATTGTACCGTTGTCATAAGCTTTAGCTCGGTGTCGGCGGGCTGCACCGACAAAACCGCCGCAACGACTAAGGCTAAGCAGGCATATGAGGTTGCGACTGCCCTAAATGCCTTCCACAAATATACCGGCAACAGGAGAAATATCGTTGGATACTTTGAAATCGAGAAATCAATGACCCCTGGCTACGAGATCATCTACCAATATAGCCTGGAAATTGGCGCATTAGACCTTTACAGAAAAGAGGGAGCAACCTCCTGGAATGTGCTGGACGAAGAAGCTAACAAGTCAGGAGAAAACTGTAGCCTGTTCACGGGCGAAGCAAAACTTGCCTTTAAGGGTAAGACCTGCATAGACTCATCAAAAAAAGAACAGATTATATAATAGTTTTCAGAACTAAGCTTGCAATACTGTTCGCATAAGCATATAGTTATAAGTTAATAGTATTAACGAGGCGGCAAAAAACCCTAAAACAAAAAAAGAAAACCTAAAAAGTTCTTTTATTTGTTTATTAATTTTTTAGAAAAGCGAGCCCACATTAAGGAGGAGCTGCGCTATGTCCAAACCAAGAAGTGCCACTTCAGGCCAAATTTTTAAGTATTATTTTAATCATGCCCGGAAATATCCCTTTAAGCTTTTTGCTACTGGCCTGCTCATCCCGGCAGCATACGTCTTTGGGCAATTTTTGCCGTCTCTTATTGTTTCGCATTCGCTTGACCGATTAAGCAGGGGCGACTTTATTGCAGGTCAACCCTGGCAAAGTTTTGGACATGACATTCTCGTGTATGCTGCCCTCATACTTGTAAGCGGCGTCATCATATGGAGAATCGTAGACTATACCGTCTGGCGTCTTGAGGGCACAGTGCTCCGGGACATTGCCAATGAAGCCTTTAACGCGCTGATCAAGCAGGGGACTAATTTTCATGCCAATCACTTTTCGGGCTCACTTGTTTCTAATACGAACAAGTTACTCGGATCTTATATACGGATTGCCGACACCACTTTCTTTTCTACAATACCTCTGCTTTCCAGTCTGGTCATTGCGTCGGTCATACTGGCTCGGCGTGCACCACTGTATGTGTTAGCGCTGGACATATTCGCGGTCATTTTTATACTCACCGCGTTTTTGGTGTCCAAGAGTGTTCGTAAAAAAGGCGCAGTTCACTCTCAAGCGGAAAGCAAGCAAACCGGCTATTTGGCCGATGCGATTGGCAACGTTCTTGCTGTAAAAAGCTTTGCCGGAGAAGCGCAAGAAATAAAAAACTACGCGGCTCATACCGAAGAGTCGTACCGAAGACTCATGGACGTTTCACGTGCCCACCAGAGGCAAATGCTGTACTTCAGTTCTTTTACGCGCCTGATATTTCTTACCTCGTTTTTGCTTGCAGTCGTGAGCGTAGTGTCATTTAAGGCAAATATTGCGACGGCGTTTTTAATCCTTAGCTACACATCAAACATTGTTGATCAGCTTTTCAATTTTACAAACAGCTCTATACGTAACTATAACCGTGCGATCGGTGATGCCGGCACAATGCTCGACATACTGAACCTCCCGACCGAAATCCCAGACCCAGCCGAACCAGAAAAAAGCCGTATGCTGCGCGGCGACATACGCATAAAAAATGTCACATTTACGCACCGAGATGCTAAAGAAGCTATTTTTAAAAACCTCAATATACATATAAAACCTGGTGAAAAGGTAGGTCTTGTTGGCGCATCCGGCTCCGGAAAAACAACCCTAACTAAGCTGTTACTGCGGTTTTCTGACATAGATAGCGGCGAGATAGCAATAGACAATCAAAACATTCTGAATGTCACACAGCAGGATCTTCGGCGGGCTATTTCTTATGTGCCGCAGGAACCAATACTGTTTCACAGGACTATTGCTGAAAACATTGCCTACGGCCGACCGGAAGCAAGCATAGAAGAGATCGAAGCCGTGTCCAAGCAAGCAAACGCACACGAATTTATCGAAACCCTACCAGAAGGTTACGACACGGTCGTGGGCGAACGCGGCGTAAAACTTTCTGGCGGACAACGGCAGCGTATCGCCATTGCCCGCGCCATGCTTAAAAATGCCCCAATACTTTTGCTCGACGAGGCAACCAGTGCGCTCGACAGTGAAAGCGAGGGACTAATTCAGGATGCGCTGTGGAAGCTCATGGAAGGACGAACCGCAATTGTTATTGCACATCGCCTCAGCACAATCCAGCGGATGGACAGAATTATTGTCATGAACAAAGGTGCGGTGGTAGAAGAAGGCAGCCACAAGGCCTTGCTCTATAGAAAAGGTGCTTACTCGGCTCTTTGGGAACGGCAGTCGGGAGGATTCATAGATGAATAAATTGTCTCAGTTACGTACAATGCCTAGCAAGAAAAGAAGCGCCCGGATAGTGTGGCGCATACTTAAAATTGCTGCCGCTATTCGACCTAAAATGCTTGTTGTATTTGCGGCCGGAGCCATGCTCGAGATTGGCGCTTCGATCTTGAGTCTCTACGCCACTGCGCGGCTCGGCGCCGTTCTCGCACAGTTTGCTACCACCGGCATTGCTGAAGATGCCTGGTTTTGGCTTTTTGTAGATATCGGCGCTGCGATTGCGATTGGTCTTGGTTTTATGATCATGTCATACGCGCGGCGCATCCTTTACTTCGCCTTCACCCAATGGACAATGCTCCGTTTTACCGGCACACTCCACGCACTTGACATTGGAGCTTTTTACGACGACCAAACGCGCAACAAAATCAATAAAGTAAGCGGCGCTTATACATGGCAAATTTCTAGTCTTGCAGAAACTACCTTTGACCTTTTGTATGGTATTGTCCGCTTTCTCGCGATTACTGTAGTAGCGGCACAAATCACCTGGTGGATTATTCCGATTATTGCACTGTTCTTATTGCCAACACTTTTTGCCGAAAGAAGAGTGGCTCGTTTGCAGTGGTTTGTATGGGATCAGCAGGGAGACGAGCGTCATGTGTTCTGGGGTCTCGAATGGATCACGCGTCAGGTCAAGGGACAAATGGAAATGCGCAGCACGCAGGCCAATAACTACATCCAGGGGCGCATTAAGAAAATGAATGAGTCGTTCTACAATAAGCAGGAGAAGGAATACCGCGAAGCAAGCCGTCTGCTTATAGTCACTAAGGTGCTGGAAGTAGCCGGCACGGCAATCGGCTCCGTCGCCGTGCTCAGGCAGTTCCTTGCTAAAACAATCACAATTGATCGGTATTTTTTCTTGTCCGGAGCACTCTTCCGGGTGGGCAGCTCGCTAAACGCCATATTTGGCACGCTTTCTCGCATGCAGGATCCGCTCCTTTTCGCCGAAGATTTCTTCGACCTTACCGACACGCAGCCAAAAATCGTAGACAAGCCCCATGCCTTACAACTTGATGTCAATAAAACGCCCGACATAAAAATTACCAATTTGACATTTACCTACCCGGGCCAAAAAAAGCCTGTGTTTAAAGACCTCAACTTACACATTAGGCCCGGCGAACATGTCGCACTAGTTGGGGAAAATGGCGCTGGCAAAAGCACGCTCATAAAGCTACTTCTTCGTTTTTATGTACCAACCAGCGGCAAAATTGAAATTAATGGCATTGATCTAGAAGAACTCGCCATTGATTCTTGGTATACGCAAATAGCCACCTTGTTTCAAGACTTTAATCATTACCCCTTCCCGATCGACGAAAACATATTCGTCGGACGATCCGACCGCGAACCCAATACGGAGCTACTACACTCGGCCGCACATTTTGGTAATGTAGACGAACTTGTCGCTGGCTATGAGCATGGCTGGGACACGGTCCTGGACAGCAGTTTTAAAAAGGGTATCGAACCAAGCGGTGGCCAGTGGCAGCGCGTTGCTCTGGCGCGTTCGTTCTATAGGAATGGTAACGTACTTATACTTGACGAGCCCACCTCTGCAATTGACGCAAAAGCCGAATACGATATATTTAACTCAATTTTTGACCACTACAAAGACCGCACTACTCTGATTGTCAGCCACCGGTTTAGTACCGTTCGACGTGCAGACCGTATTGTCGTCTTAGAAAAAGGCAAGATTATCGAAGAAGGTTCGCATGCTGAACTCATACAGAAAAACGGCGTATACCAAGGCCTCTTCCATAACCAAGCTAAAGGCTATCAGGA
Organism: uncultured Candidatus Saccharibacteria bacterium; assembly: GCA_964431415.1. Taxonomy (GTDB): domain Bacteria; phylum Patescibacteriota; class Saccharimonadia; order Saccharimonadales; family JACDBH01; genus CAYSJS01. The sequence goes on from CAYSJS010000003.1 coordinate 28,394, forward strand.
CTAAAAACGACCTCGGAGAGAGCATGCGCTACACTCCTGGGGTCGTTTAAAGCGGAAACCTTTTACAATAAAGAAAGGCTATTCGGCGTCTTTTGCAGCGGGCTCGTCAGCATCGGCAAGACCATTTTCACTTGGCACTTCGGCTGCGGAAGCAGCACCTTCAGCAGCTTCTTCTGCGGAAGCCGCAATCTGGTCTTTCGGTTCTTCTACTACTGCAAGCGTATGCTCGGCATCGGTTAGGATGGTTACACCTTGCGGCGCAGTAATATCAGCAACAGTGACTTTGTCTCCGATTTCTGCCAGCTTAGCCCCGTCTACTGTTAACTCATCGGGCAAGTTTGCGGGCAGAGCTTCGACTTCTACCGTGTCAAGAGTCCGGAGCACAAGCAAGCTTACACGCTCGGCAGGTATCTCGCCGTCAATACGGACAGGAATCTCGGCAGTGACCGTTTCGTTTTTATTGATCGCATGAAATGCAACGTGACGGACCCAACCTTTGATCGGATCTACGTCAACATCTTTGATCATCGCAAGATACTTTTTTGATCCTACGCTTAGTTCGACCGGGTGATGCTTGCCTGCATCATGATACACTTTTGTTACTACATTCAGCGGCGCACTGACAGCCACAGAGTCGTGACCCCGCTCGTAAATATTTGCTGGCACCATCCCACTACGGCGCAAAGCTTTTACGGCCTTACCAAGTTCAGTTCGTTCGGTCAATTTCAGCGTTATTGTTTCGCTGCTCATTACTACCCTCCTTTAGAGCGAAAAAATTAGTGGTGCTTCTATTATACCCTAGTTTTATGTGCTCGTGTCAGATAAACTTAACTACATGTCTATACTTGATGTTGACCACATTATACAAAGCGGCGGCATATTGATTGTCTCACTGGTAATATTTGCAGAATCCGGTCTTTTGGTGGGCTTTTTCTTGCCAGGCGATACCCTTTTGTTTGGAGCAGGTCTGGCCGCATCCCAGGGCACTTTGTCGCTACCCATTCTGATTGCGTGTGTTGTAATAGCGGCCGTAGTGGGCGACAACGTGGGCTACAGCATCGGGCGGCGCATGGGTAATCGTATTTTCACCAAAAAAGACGGCATTATATTTCGGCGCGAATATATTGAGCAGGCCGAAAAGTTTTACGAAAAACACGGCGGCAAGACTATCATCATCGCCCGCTTTACACCCATCGTCCGAACTTTCGCACCGGTTGTTGCCGGCGCAAGCAAAATGCACCGCAGCAGGTTTTTTACGTTTAATATTGTTGGCGGCATATTGTGGGGTGCGGGCATGCCGCTGCTCGGCTATTTTGTCGGCAACCGCATACCCGGGTTAGATAAATACATTGAGGTAGTGATCTTAGGCGTGGTGGGCTTAAGCCTGCTACTGGCAGCCGCTCACATATTGAAGGACAAGACCACGCGCCAGAGACTAGGACAAGCTTTGCGCGGTTTTCTAAGCAAAATTTTCTTAAACAAACGGATTACAAAAAAATAGCTTTTAAAGCATGCGCTTTAAAAATTGTCCGGTATAAGACGCCTCTTCTTTTGCGACCGCTTCCGGAGTGCCCGTAACCACTACGGTCCCGCCTTTATCGCCGCCCTCGGGTCCCATATCGATCAACCAGTCAGCTGACTTAATAACATCTAGGTTGTGTTCTATGATCACCATCGAATTACCGGTGTCGACTAACGCATGCAGCACTTCAAGCAACTTCTTCACGTCCGCCATATGAAGGCCCGTGGTCGGCTCGTCGAGAATATACAGTGTTCTACCGGTTGGCCTCCGACTTAACTCGGTTGCCAGTTTAATACGCTGTGCTTCGCCACCGCTCAAGGTCGTGGCCGGCTGCCCCAGCCCAATATAGCCAAGACCAACGTCACATAATGTCTGAAGCTTACGGGCAATAATAGGCAGATTCTCAAAGAACGAAAGTGCCTGCTCAACATTCATGTCGAGCACATCGCTAATGGTTTTGCCCTTATAGTGAATCTCGAGCGCTTCGCGGTTATAACGCTTACCATGACAGACTTCACATGCCACGTACACATCGGGCAGGAAGTGCATCTCTATCTTTATTATTCCGTCACCACGACAGTTTTCACAGCGGCCGCCCTTAACATTAAAACTAAACCGCCCCGCTTTATAGCCTCGTATTTTTGCTTCTGGGGTAGTTGCAAAAAGCTCGCGAATCGGAGTAAACAAACCGGTATAGGTTGCAGGGTTAGAACGCGGCGTACGACCAATTGGCGACTGGTCGATAACAATTGTTTTGTCCAGGTGCTCGATGCCTTTTATATCGTCATGATGACCAGGAACGAGGTTGGCATGCATGAGCCGCGCCTGAAGTTCTTTGGCGAGGATGTCGTTAATCAGACTGGACTTACCCGAACCGCTTACACCGCTCACCACCACCATCTCACCAAGCGGAATATCCACGGTAACGTTCTTTAAGTTATTTTCCCGGGCTCCGATTATTTGAATCATTTTGCCGTTACCTTTGCGGCGCTTTTTCGGTGTCGGAATCTCTTCTTCGCCCCGCAGGAACTTACCGGTTATACTGCCCTGAACTTTAGCTACCTCTTCTGGCAGACCCGTTGCAACTACCTTGCCTCCGTGCACTCCTGCGCCCGGGCCAATATCTATCAAAAAGTCCGCCGTACGGATCGTGTCTTCGTCGTGCTCAACGACGATTACGCTATTGCCCAAGTCGCGCAGATGTTTGAGGGTGCGAATCAAACGTTCGTTATCACGCTGATGCAGGCCAATCGAAGGCTCATCAAGCACGTACAACACACCCATTAGTCCTGATCCGATCTGCGTTGCTAAACGAATACGCTGTGCTTCGCCGCCGCTTAGGCTCACTGCACTGCGAGCTAAGTTCAGGTAGTTTAAACCCACGTCTTGCATGAACTTCAGCCGCGCATTAATTTCTTTATAAATTTGCTCGGCAATATGTTGTTCTTTTTCGGTCAAAGAAACGGTTTTAAAAAACTTCACCGCGTCATCAATAGACAACTCACAAATATCCATGATTGAGCGGTCTGCAACCGTAACTGCCAAAACTTCGGGCTTTAGCCTTCTGCCCTTGCACACTGCGCACGGTCGCTCCTGCATAAATCGTTCAATGTCACGACGGATGAAGTCACTTTCTGTTTCCTTGTGACGCCGCTCAAGATTCGGGATAACACCTTCGTATGTAGTCATAAAGCTTCGTCCAACACCTAACGATACGCGGTATGTTTGACTGCCGGTTCCGTATAGGATTTTCTGAAGCTGATCGGGTTTAAGTTCACTAGTAGGCACGTGCAAAGAAAAACCGTACGCATCTGCCACGGCTTGCATTTTTTTCATATACCATGCATCGACGTTAATGCGATTAAACGGCCGAATCGCGCCTTCTGCAATCGACAACCGTCCGTTGGGAATGACTAAGTCCGGGTCAACCTCCAGCCGGTTACCTAGCCCGGTACAGACCGGACAGGCACCAAACGGCGAGTTAAAACTAAAAGTACGGGGCTCAAGCTCTGGAATAACAACGTCCGGATGATCAATGCAAGCGTATTGCAGCGAATAAATAGTGTCCTCCGCCGTATCGGCGTTGTTCACTTTTAGCTTTCCTTCGGCAAGGTCAAGAGCAGTTTCAACACCCTGACTCAAGCGGCTTCTACTCGCTTCATCATTAACTAAACGGTCGACAACTATCTCGATTGTGTGTTTGTACTTTTTGTCCAGTTCGGGGAATTCGTCCAGACTATATACCACCCCGTCAACTCTCGCGCGCGCAAACCCAAGCCGCATAAACTGCTCGGGGATATGTTCAAAAGCACCTTTTTTTTCTATCACCACGGGCGCCAAGACCATAAGCTTAGCCGACTCCGGCAGTTTTGTAATTTGATCAATAATGTTTTGCGTAGTCTGGCGGGTTACGGGCTTTCCGCAGATCGGACAGTGCGGGATGCCGACACGCGCAAACAATAGACGCAAATAATCATAAATTTCAGTGACCGTTGCCACAGTACTTCTTGGGTTACGACTGGTCGATTTCTGGTCGATGGAAATTGCCGGACTCAGCCCATCTATCTGGTCGACATCCGGTTTTTCCATAACCCCAAGGAACTGTCTGGCATAACTACTGAGGGACTCCACATAGCGACGCTGACCTTCGGCGTAGATGGTATCAAAAGCAAGTGACGATTTTCCCGATCCGCTTAGGCCGGTTATTACCACGAGCTTGCCGCGCGGTATCTCTAGATCCACGTTTTTGAGGTTATGTTCCCGGGCACCTTTAATGGTTATATAGTCACTCATCGGTCGAATAATATTAGCAGAAAAAGGCAACTTTTTCCAGTCTCCGCCTGCTCGACCCATCTTCGCAGCAACCGGTTAAAGCTGGTATACTAAAAAGCACCTTATGAGCAAACTGAAGCGTTACGGAAAAATCATTCTTTTTGATAGTCTTGCAGGGCTTTGTTTCGTCGGCGTCATATTGTTTGGTTGGCTGCCGGGACCGGGCGGGATTCCGCTCTTTTTAGCCGGCTTGGGTCTGCTCGCGGTTAACCATGACTGGGCCGAACGCTGGCTTGAAACGGCCAAGCATAAAGGGAAAACTTTCAAGCAAATTTTGTTCCCGCCCACCCCTTGGATCAGACATACCTACGACGTTGTTTCGGTGGCTCTATTTGCTGCGTCACTATATATATACTTCTCGCGCATCAGCTCGTTTTTAAGCATCGCTTCTGTAGCCCTAGGAATGTTTTCGCTGTTCGTCTTTTTGGTTAACAGAGAGAGACTCGATAAACTCTCGACATTGTTCAAGAAAAAAGCATAACCATTTATAAAATCTTATTGTTTTTTACGCTAACTTAGTATAGAATTTTGTTAATTAACTTGGTGGTTAACATGCTTACATTCATCGTCTTGGGCGTTGTTCCTGGCACCCATATTCAGCTCACTTTTTATCATGTACTGATTGCGGCTATGGTACTTACTGCAGCAGCACTGATCTGGTCTCTCGTTCGTAGGCATCTAAAGAGCAGTTTCACCGTTGAAGACCAATTATCTCTAATTTCCCTCTGAGGTTAGTCTTCGTCTTCTAGCATTGGCATAACGGCCTCACCGTATAGCTGTAGTTCTTGTAGTAAATACTGCTGGTTTTGAGTGATATTTTTTTGCTCCATAAGTTCGGCTATGCGCATGAAATACTTACTTAAGGAGCTTTTCGCTCCGCCGCCAACCAGTTTTTGATACCTGTACTTCTCCCACTGGGAGCGCTCCTCACTACTGAGGCTCGCAGGAAAGTTGCGCGCTTTATACAAAGGAAATAGTGCCTCAAGTCTTGGGTCACTGAATGTCATACTGAGCGCAGAAATGTCCTGTTTGTCAGCAGCACGCACAACCGCCATGGCCGTTTTGTCTGCGTCCCCAAAGAATCCGTCATAGAGCTGTCCGTCTACATCCTGCACATTACTAAGAAAAGTCGCTTGGCGCAGCTTATCCAGAAGTTTTAATGCCGCCAGCAATCTTTCTCGTAAGGTTTTGTCACGCGCCAAAGCAACTTTATGTTTTTGAATCACATCAAGGTCTAGTGCGAGCCTTTCTTTTGTCGCTTCATCCAAAACACCAAGCGGCGCAACAGCCGGACAGCGATTAAACTGCATTGTTTTAATAGGAAACCGCTTTGTCTCGTCATCGGTTCGGGCGTGCCAAGCAACGGCAATTTCTTCTGCAGTCATATCCGCTAAAAATCCGGGGTCATGGCGCAGATCATACACCAGCACCCCCTGCTTGCCCGGGTGTTCTCCTAAACTCACGACAACAGTTGTCTTTTCATAGACATTCGGGTATTTACCGCTGGTATACACAAAAGGCTGACCGCTCGTCGCAAGCTCCTTGACCTTGTTTTTGTCCCGCATGGAAAGCAGATAATCAAAAAGCTTCGTTTGTTTATTGCGAAGCAAGCGCGCCAGCACAATGGTTGCACTGACATCACTCAGTGCGTCGTGCGCCTGAGCATGATCAAGCCCATTCATACTTGTCAGTAACTCGAGCCGATTAGTCGGCTTTCCGTCGGGCGCAAACGGCCAGGTAATCCCGTCCGGACGAAGAGCACGGGTCATACGAATAACATCAAGCAAATCCCAGCGGCTGCGACCATCCATCCAACACCATTCATACGCATCATAAAAATTCCGGTACTGGGTATGGCGTATAAATTCATCGTCAAACCGCACGTTATTATAGCCCACAAAAATGGTGTCTTTCGTGCAAATTTCGTTATTAAAATAACGAAGAAACTCGGCTTCGGTTATGCCATCCATAAGTGTCGACTGCGGCGTGATACCGGTAATCATTATTGCATCCGGATCCGGCAGAATATCACTGCTTAAGCGAATGAGAATATTGTCCGGCTCACCTATTAAACGAAGCTGCGCATCGGTGCGCTGACCGGCAAACTGCATAATCCGCCCGGTCCTCGGGTTGATGCTGGTAGTTTCAAGATCGTAAAAATAAAAACTAGTGCTCAAGCCAAACTCCTTTTCGTAGCCAAAAAGTATATACCGGCAGGGCTGGCTGTTTGTTCTTGCGACAAAACGTATTCTCCCATACGCTGCGAAGCAAAACGAGCAGCCAGAGCGCCGGTTATGTTTTTTGATAGAAACAGGAACTTGGTTTGAACACTAATAGGCATACCTGCCTGCCAGTGTAGCATACTATGTTTTACCGCACGTACATCCTTTAAGCAATCGACAAAGCTTAGCAGGCAACTACGGCAGGTATGCCACCGGCCACCCAACCCCAAGGTGAACGCTGCGGTCCTTTTATCCAGCCGGTTTGGCCCGCATAGAATGTTTGGTAGCTAGAATTTGAGTGGGCCGGAACCTTTACCCCATTAAATGTCAAAGCATAGTTGGAGTAATTGGATACGTATTCCCTAAACACACCATTGGCAAGACACGCTCGCAAATAAACCGAACTTCCATCCCAGCCTACCGTTGTCCATCCGGCAGCGTTTGCCCGTATATTCATTTGATGTTCCTGCCACTTCTGCCAGCCCCAACCTCCAACTACGGAAAAAGCCATAATACCTACGAGCCCAAAGAGCGCTGTGCGCTTCGTTAAAGAAAGTCCCTTTTTGCTAGTTTTTTTTGCAGTAGTACCAACAAAAGCTTTCATAGTGGGCTTTTTGGCTTGTGCCATAGTTTTGATCCTTATTTATTTTTACGTTATAAAATAAGCGTACAGTGGCACGCTTACTATTACAAGCGAATCGATAGCTTTCGTTAAAATACTTGTGGATAAGTTCATAGAATTACTTTGCCTACAATTTGTGCGGTCTTTACCGGACCATAGAATCGTGAATCTATAGACTCGTCACGGTTATCTCCGACAACAAACAACTCCCCCTGCTTCAGAGTAATGTCGATCTTACTGTACTGTATTTCGGGCTTTTTCTTTAACCAATTATTCTGGTCATCCGGCACAAAACCACTTGGATGTTCCTTATTATATATTGTTATCTTGTCACTTGTTATCACTACTCGCTCTGTAGGCAACCCCACAACCCGTTTTACTACGTAGCTTTTTGGCTGTACACCAGTGTCAAATAACGTACTTTCGTCTTTTTGAATTACGACAATCGTACCACGCGACGGTGTATAGCCGCTTCCCGTTATCTTTCCAACAACCGAGGGTAATATATAGAGCGGATGCACGGATTTGTCCTGCAAAGTCGGGAACATACTCACACCATCCACGGTAAAAGTGCTAAGCACAAAGCTATACGTCATAAATGCCGCAGTAACTACTAACAACGGTATACTAATAGCTTTTTTATGCTGCGTAATAATGGTAAGGGGCGACTCTTTGAACTTACTTTCCGGCTGCGCACCAACGTCACTGGCGTCAATTCTAAAGCCCTGAGATGCAATATGTGTTTTACGCCACAGATGACGCATATATAGTAGTCTACTTACGGTGTAAGATATATACCAGACCAGCAGTATCCCTACTATGCTGCCAAAAAATATAATGAACTTCGAATAGTGGCTATACAGCGAGATGAACCAGAACCTTACATCGGCCACGCTTCCTCGCTTTAACAGCTGTTTGTCACTTAAAGATTGTCCTGAGGAAAGCAAAAGAGTACGCTCGATGGAGTGATCACCACCCGGTACATAGTTATAGTTAAATGTTTCTAGCTTTTTCTTTGTATAGACTTGTACGCCGTCCACGCTATAAATAACTTCTTCAACCCTATTTTTGGAAGGATCGCTCAAAAGTCCAATACGTAAGCTATCCGCCGATGTCGATACCTTGCGGGGGGCAAGGGTGAGTTTTTGCCCAAAGTACGAATATTCGCAGCCGTTCAATATATCACATGGCGGAGTTGTAGAAGCAAAAATAAGCTGGGGCGTACTAGCGCCACTTGCTGTAGCATTTTCGTTTAACGTCATTATCAGCACGCCTGAGCTACCGGCTAAAGAAGTTGGGAAACTTCCTACCTTTTGCCAGTCTCGCGTTATATCGAAAGATGTTAATTTGGTGCAGTTATTAAGATTCGTTTCAGATTGAAAATATAATGATGCCCCACCTACCTGGTCATCCAAGTTGGCGCGAACATACATATCCAGGTTCTCAGACTGAAGCTTGGTAAGTGCACTAACCTGATTTCCGCCCACTTCACTACAATTGAGAGCAGAAATTTGGTCTGATGAACAGAAAAGAAGTAAAGTACCGAATATAGCAACGAACAGTATTAAGCGCTTCATGCTTATGCAATGATACCATGAAAGCCACCTGCGCTGCGCTAGTACTCTATTTCGCCGTAGTTACCGATACGGATTTTTTGCCCGGGTATGATTTCTTGACGCTCCAGCTCCCTAAGAATACCCATCTTCTTTAGGATGTCTTTTAGGCGTCGTTCACCCTCTTCGTCACCAAAGTTTGTGCGGGCCGCAAACTTTTCTATGCGATGTCCGGTTACGACAAAGAAACCATCGTGCTTTTCAACATGAAAGCTCTTTTCGCTTGCCGGCAATCTATACACGGGCACCTGCGGTTCGGCAGCCTTAGCTTCTGACTCTTCTACGCGAGCTTTATCCACGAGCGATTTCACTTCATAGAGCAGCTCCTTTACGCCCTGTTTGCTCTGTGCTGAAATGGCCATAAGCGCAGTTTCTGCCGGTACGAGCGACTGCAGATCACTCAAACGGTCTTTAACAATTTCATCATCTAAACCTTCAATTTTTGTCAGCACGACGACCTGAGGCTTTTGAGTCAGGTCTGTTTTATAATCGCGCAGCTCATTCTGAATAGTGGTATAGGCGACCGCAATATCGTCCTGGTACGCATCTATAAGGTGTATGAGCACTTTTGTGCGCTCAACATGACGTAAGAACTCATCACCCAGTCCCTTGCCTTGACTGGCGCCTTCGATTAACCCGGGAATATCGGCAAATAAAAGCGAGCTACTGGCATCTACGTCTACTACTCCGAGGTTTGGCGTCAAAGTAGTAAAAGGATAATTGGCAATTTCTGGTTTGGCGTTGCTGATAACACTGAGAAGCGTTGACTTGCCGGCATTCGGTAAGCCTACTAAGCCCACATCGGCAATCATACGAAGTTCAAACACTGCCTGGAGTTTTTCGCCCTTTTCACCCCGCTCTGCTACCTTGGGCGCTTGTCGCACCGAGCTGACAAAGTGCGCATTACCAAAACCGCCCTTCCCGCCAGCGGCTACCTCAAACTCCTGGCCGTCGGCCTGAAGGTCGGCAAGCTCTATTCCATCTTCAGTTAAGACAACAGTTCCTACCGGTACGGGCACGAGCAGGTCAGTGCCGCTTTTGCCGTGCATCTTCTGTTTAAATCCTGGCTCGCCGTCCGACGCTTTGAGAGTTTTTTGAAAGCGGAACTTAGCCAACGTGTTTTGATTACGCGATGCCACCAGCACTACGCTGCCACCATTGCCGCCGTCGCCACCATCCGGGCCGCCACGGTCAACAAACTTCTCTTGACGAAAACTAGAATAACCGTCGCCACCGTTGCCTGCTTCTATTCCGACTTGAACTCTATCTACAAACATATAGAATCATTATACCTGATTGTTGTCAAAAATACGAATAGGTCCCTAGGCCCAGTTTGGCTTGCGTTTGCATGAGCCACTAGTAAATGAATTTTAGGCTGCCAACTGAAGGAACCAACCGCCAGTCAATCCTACCCCAGCCGCCGGTCGGCCGTGGGTCATCAATACTAACCTGACCGCTTGCGTTCATTTCGGATATCCAAAAACTACCGTCCTCGTTCACTACTTCGACGACCGAAACGTGGTTACCACCCTGGTTTACCGCAACTGCACCGGGTTGCGGCACGCTGCCGACAGGCAAACCTGAGCGCTGCGCGACCACATACCAGCTATATGCATTGCCCAAGTTGTTTGGTACTGGCCGGCCGAGCTCTGCTCGACGGTTTGACACGTACCATGTACACCAGCCGTAGTCATACCCATTGCCGCCGTAAATAGCTGTCGTGCCAAACGAATAACCGACATAATAGGACGGAGCCGCTGGCGCCGCAATGCTACCGCCAGGAATCACAATTCTGTCGCCCACCTTAAGACCAGTCACCTCGGCATCGTTAAACGCAATAATCTGCTCTTTGCTTGCACTATACTTTGTCGCTAGGCTTTCTGCCGTATCACCGCTTTTAACCGTGTATGCAATACCATCAATGGGCGGGATGATAAGTTTTGTACCCACACGTAAAATACCGGTCGTTAAACCATTTGACCACTTGATACTGTCACTCGTGACTCCAAAACGGCTTGCCAAATCCCCGAGGCTCTCGCCAGCAGCTACCGTGTATTCTTTAATATCTGCCTTTGTCTTAATAACAGAACTGAGAATCTGCGGCTTAGGAACAACGGCAAAGTCTGCTACTTGTGACGTCAAATCCGCCGCAACCGAATCAGCTTGATTTGCGACCGATGTCGCTTCGGCAAGATTAGTCAGCCGCGCCGCATTTACGGCTATGTCTGCTGCAGAAAGCGCATCCAATGGGTTGGCAGCCTGAGTGTCGGAGATCGGAGACGCACTATATTGCGCCGCCTTATTGTTTGGATTGTGCAAGACAAAAGCTACCGCAACGGCAACAACTGCGAGATTACCGGCCAACAGACCATAGCGAACAAGGCGCTTTTTGGTGCGCTTATTCTTTACGGACCGCGTAAGTTTCGTTCTCATTGATATGGCTGAATCGGACAAATCTGAAGGTAATTCGGCCAAACGGGTTAGACTACGAATAGTATGTTCCTCGTTTTAATTATATCGGCGGTTCGGTGATGAAAGTGCGCAGTAAATGCTCCTAAAATCTTGAACCGTATTAGAAATTGTACCAATACTACTTCGTCGGGTCAAGCTAGCTAACAGGGGTAGACCCCTGTTATGGACTTTTTTACTGAGGGCTACAACTACTGCAGTGCGCCCGAACCGCAGCTTGATGCTCGGCAATGGTACGCGTGAAATATGTTTTGCCGTAGTCATCACCGTCTCCGGCGACAAAATACAAATAGTCGGTGTTGGACGGATACGCTACCGCCTGCAGACCGCTTTTAGTTACATTAGAAATTGGACCGGCGGGCAATCCGTCGTGCAAGAAAGTGTTGTAGGGTGAGTCAAAACTCGTGTCAACATACTTCGTGTCTTCACCCGCAACTGCTTGGCCGTACAGAACTGTCACGTCAGATTGCAGCCGCATTCCTTTTTTCATCCGCAAGAAGAATACCTGGGCGGCGGTGGTGCGGTCTTCTTGGCTCGCCACTTCACGTTCCACGATCGAAGCCAAGGTGATCGCTTGATGCGTAGTGAGATTCTTGGCAGCATACGCACTCCGCAGCTCGGTAGTCAGATACTCGCCCATTTCTGCGAGCGACGCACGGATAATCGTTTCTGGCAGAGTGTCGGCTGTTTTCTGGAAAGAATCAGGGTATAGATAACCTTCTAGCGTTGCATTTGCCGGTTTATCTACCAGTGCCGGACTACCGGCGTACAACTTTGGATCAAGCGCTCTATCTACGTCTGCAGCAGCAAAACCCTCATCAATAAATGCTTGGCGTATCTGGTCGAGTCTTTGGCCAGGCAAAATAGTAAACAAATCAACGGCCACTTCTCCCCCACTCAGCTTTTCGACAATGCTGGCCACATCTTGCGACGTACTGAGCCGGTACGTACCGGCTTGAAGCTTGTCGGTCAGTAACTTTCCGCGCACATACTGCTTAAACGCCCAGTCGGCCCGTATCACGCCTGCCTGCTTAAGAATAGTTGCTATTTCATCAAGCGAAGAACCGCTCGGAATCGCGACTACTACTTCTTTCCCGTCACCTTCTTGAACGGCTCGTAAGTTTTGGGTATAGATCCGGCGCACCGTCACTAACGCGCCTCCTCCCGCCACCAGTAAAACTGCCGCCGTAATGAGCAGCATTTTCTTCCAACGAAAAGCTTTATTTTTTCGGAGCGAATACCTCTTCATACCGCCTCCTCAGGTGGAAGGTTAAGCCAGTCGCGCAGTATAAATGTCGCGGCTAAGCTGTCAACGTCACCTTTTTCATATGGCCTATTTTTTGCATCAAGCTCAGCTTTTGCCTGTAGTGAGGTCCCGGCTTCATCCTGAAGATGTATTGGTATTGATACGACTTTGCTGAGTTCGTCCGCAAACTGCCGGGTCGCCAAAGTTTGTGCCGTCTCTCGACCTTCAATATCACGCGGCAGCCCCACTACCAAAGCAGTTGCACCCTGCGTTTCTATGAGCTGTTTAATTACTTCAAAAATATCGCCGACTTTCGTACGGTCAATCGTCAGCAATGGGCTTGGCAAACGAGCCTCAAGACTTGCTACTGCAACACCAATTCGGCGGTCGCCCACGTCAAGTGCTACTACAATGTGTCCGTCCGTCATTTTTCTTCCGTCGGATTTACTGCCGGCTTCTCAATGGTGACGGTAATTTTTTCGGTCGACTTTGGAGTGGCATATACCCAGAATGGGCTGTAGGTTACCGTCACTTCCTTGACACCTGTTTTGTTCTTTATGGTCTTTTCGGTGTCACCACGCTTTTTACCCTTTATTTCGTCCTTAATGGCGTTGGCATCAAGCTGCGGCCCAGCCACTACTAGCGTCTGGATGGAAAGCTGGACTTCCTGAGGACTCTTTACGGCTGTCTGCCGAATCACCGCTTGGTCAAGTCCGTCATCCAGAATGCTCTGGGTCTTGGTGTCTATCTTTGAAGCGATATTCTTTTTAATGAGTTGTCCAAGATAGTCCGATTTTACACCCAAGATAGTATATGTAGTGACCGATGTAACAGTTACTTCGCCGGTTGCTTCTTCGTTTAAAGCTGGTGCGGCAGTTATCGCGGGCGAACCTATGACTACCGTTTCGAGCAGACCTTTATAGCCATCTGCCTTGAGCTGTGAAACAAGATTGGACCTAGCCTCGGCGTCCAGTCTGCCCTTCATTTTTGCCGCCGCCGTATCAATATCCTCTTGGCTTACTACCGTCACAATTTTGCTCGTGCCGCCGGACATTGCCGAGCCATTTAGCCTGAAGTTGCCAGAAAGCGCAGTGCTTTGAGTAGTATACGTTGCGGCCGCAACATTATAACTGTCTCCGTTTTCAGCTGCTGTCACCGGTACGTTTACCGTGCCGGACGTACAGTTAGAGCCACCGCCGGAGAATGTTCCCGCTGGCACGCTTGCTACTTCTGTGCTGACAAAGTTCTTGCCGCTCGCCGTGAATACGGTGCCTGCCGCTACGCTCCGACTCGACGAATCTTCACAGTTTTTGATGGTGATAGTTCCGCTGGCTTTTGTGCCGTTGTCTTTTTTGCCGCTTGCCGTCGTTTTTTCTGTATCGGTCTTCTTTATTTCTTTCAGCTGCGCGGGCACAACTGCCTTCTCTAAATCAAGATCCTTAGCTACGGTACTTGCCGTAAAAGCAAAGTTGGAAACATTCGTTGACGTGTCGGTAACAATGGTGATGTTTGCCTTAGGCAATACAATGGCCGCAAAAATCCAGCCACCTACCAGCAGGATAACTGCCAAAATAGCCAGGAAAAAACTCAGACGGAATCTGTCGAAGTTCGGAACCTTAAATACCTTTTTTAGTTTCGATTTTGGTTTATTTAATCCCGGGCTAACCGCTTCGTCGGCTTCGTCATCGAGCTCTATAGTTTCGGTGTCGTCATCCGGCAAGCCCTTGGAACCACCGGCCAGCTCGCCCACACTTTTTGTCCGGTCAATCTCCGGTTCTTCGGCTGTATCCTCAACGATCTCTGCGTTCTCACTATCGCCGCGTTCTGGTGCACGCGGCACCATCGGCTTACTCTGCAAGGTTGCCGCAACATGTAAACCAACCGCACCGGCAAGCGGCATCAAACCGGCTTCAGAGGTGATCAAAACAAGGCTTTTTTTTGCACTTTGCGCCGACTTTTTTAAAAGCTTCATATTGACAATGCTTTGCAGTACGGTCGCTCGTTTAGGGAGCACAAGTGCAACTATTTTTTCCGATGATGATTTAACCTTGTCAATAATAGTAGTGATTTCGTCATCGATATCTATATAGATTGTCTGTTTGCCTGAGCCGCTCATGCTGTGTTCCCTCTGAGGTTTTTCTGCTTTTGGTCGCATAAAAGCATAGTTACACAACAAGTATACCCGTTCGGAGCTGATTTCACGAACAACTTATGCTGTTTTGTGAGCATGCCTGTCATACGCTTAGCAATCTGTTTATTCTTTCTTTTATAGAACCTGCGGGCGCGCCCGGTTTCTGCTGGTTTATAGTATCGAGACCCACACGAAGCAGTCCCATAGCCGTAATATATGTATGGTCATTAACCGCACCCGTTTTGTCGACTATCCCCACCACTTCGTCAGGCGCAATATGCTGCACGTCTGGCTTGCGGGTAAACGGCAAAGACTTATACCAGTTCGTGTTTGAAAGCTCGTCCATCAGCATGTCAAGTGACGAACCGCCGCCACAAAGCAGTATTTTATGGGGCAAATGGTCAAGATTAGAAAATTCCGCCAATCCCAGTTCTACGCCACTGAGCCACACATCAAGCGTTTTACGAAGGCTATCTTCCAGCTGCGCCTTTTTGTGTTCTGGTATTTTATGGCTGCCAACCGCCAGTTTTAGAACCTCGGCTTTATCAAAATCCACCGCAAGGTCACGTTCAATCGCACGGGTATACGCCCGCCCGCCAATGCCAAACATTTTCGTACCTTCGACGCCGCCTTCATTCACTACCGCGATGTCTGTTGTGCCGCCGCCGACATCCATAAGTATGGCGCTCATAGAGGCATTTGGGTTATTGCCTATCACGCTCCTAGCTACGGCAAAGGGTTCTGCCGCCACCGCTAGAAGGTCAAGGTCAAGTTCGTGCGCCGTTCGCTCCAGCGCACCTATATGAATAAGCGGCGCAAAGGCTGTATACAGCTGTACCAGCACGTCCCGTCCCTGAAACCCGACTGGATTAGAGACGTTATAACCATCTATGGTTATGCCAACCAATGCACTGTTCACCAGTCTAATATCGACGTCTTTTCCGCCCAGCTCCCAAGCCAGCTGCTGCTTGGCCTTGGCCTCTGCCCGCTCCTGAACCAAGCGAATAATGCGCTCCACTTCCGGCATATCGAGTACTTTAGCGGCATCTTTACGAGTAAATTTTACCGTGGTGGTTGTGCCTTTGACTAATTCGCCCGCAATTCCTATGACCGTGGAGCGGACGCTTACGCCGGCCATCTTTTCAGCGATACTCAACGCTTCATCACAGTTCTTAACAACGCCAGCAATATCGGCGATCGCTCCGGCCTGCATATCGGCCAGTTCTTGATGAGCGCGCCCAACGCCAACAATCTCAACACTATCACCCTTGATCCGACCGATAAGCGCCTTGACGTTTTCTGTACCGATGTCCAGAGCAACAACATGTTCGGGCAAATTTTTACCCGCCTTTTTTGCAGCGCGCAAACCTTTGAATGTGTTAAGCATATACACTTTATTGTACCATGACTTCAGTCAGATATCCCACCTGTGTGGCTAGGGACAACTCTAGCGCCGGCATTGACGTATCATAAAGTCAGCCCTCCCCCGGGCAACTTCCGAAAAATCACCATCCTCACCTATAAGTACCCCGCCTCTAGCTTGACACTCTCGGCAGAGTAAAATAGCCGCATCTACCGGCCCTTGCGATGTCCAAGTGTTACCTGCTGCCGCCGCGATGTTACAATCACCCTCTTGCATAACAAGCGGGGCTTCGTCGCCCGAGAGTAACTGATATATAACATGTTCCCGATCGGGTATGATTTCCATAACTTTACCCAGCAAAAGAGAGGTTTAGCCGCGTGGGCTGCTCTCCCCTGACTCACACCAGAGCGGCCTTTATTCTGCGGATGCCAGCGCTTGAAGCCTCTCCCTTGAGGATTTTAAACTGCTTGCCATCTTCGAACAGCTGCAAGGTATGATCAACGTGCGGCCCGCCGCAGATTTCAAAGCTAAACGGTCTTTCGTCTTTGGGAGACGCAGGGTCTTTCATCGAATATACTTTAACCGTTTCGCCGTAGCGATCCCCAAACTGCCCAAGTGCGCCCATATCTTCACGGGCAACTTTGGTGGGATATTCAGCCCAAGATACTTGCAGGTCTTTGGCGATTTCGCGGTTCACAATTTCTTCAACTTTGGCAATTTGTTCCGGAGTCACCTTTTCCGGGTGGCTAAAGTCAAAACGCAGGCGCTCTTCGGTTATGTTGCTACCGTTTTGAACGACATGGTCACCCAGCACTTCACGCAGTGCCTGATACATGAGGTGCGTCGCGGTGTGGTATTTCTTGTGCTGCATGCTATGGCCGCCCAAACCACCCTTAAAGGTCCCTTTGGCAGCTGTTTGGCTCATCAACTTCTGCTTAAGCATGTCGGCGTCAAAATCCTGATCAAAGTCATCAGCTACCTCGATGCCCCTCTTCCACGCCTCTTCTTTCGAAAGTTCCCGAGGAAAACCGTAGGTATCATACAGTTTAAAGCCATCGCCACCCATCAATATTGATTTCGTCTCAACCTTACCATCAAGAGTGTGTACTTCGTACTTTTTCTGAACCATTTTCTCAAACTCTTTAATGCCATTTCTAAGCGTTTGACGGAAGACTTTCTCTTCTTTTGCGAGAACCTCCAGGACTTTTTCGCGGTTTTCGGCAACTTCCGGGAAATCGGCATGATACATATCGGCAATGACCGGCACCACTTCTTGCATAAAATTCTGCTCAATGCCAAGGTCAAAAGCCTTTAGGATGGCTCGGCGCATAAGCCGGCGCATCACGTAACCCTGCTCTTTGTTGCTTGGCACAACACCGTCTACCGCCAGGAATGTTGCGGCACGAAGATGATCTGCAATGACCCGCATACTTTCCGTGTGTGACTCGTAAGATTTACCAGATAAGTTCTGGAGTTTTTCAATAATAGGCCATAACAGGCTGATCTTAAACATATCAGGGTCATTAATTGCAGCCTGGGCTATTCGCTCTAACCCTCCACCGAAATCAACATTTTGTGCCGGCAGTTTTTCAAAACCATTCTCGGTCTTTAAATATTCCATAAATACTGAGTTGCCTATTTCGATATATCTGCCGCAATCACAGTTTGGGTGGCATAATTCTCCCCATTTAGTATCATGCTCAACGCCGTCTAGCAAAAAGAAGACTTCGCTGTCTGGACCGCAAGGTTCGCCGTTCTTTACTTTTGCGGGTGCGCCATCGCGACTCCACCAGTTTTTCTCATCATAAAAGAAAATTCGTCCGTCTTGTTCGCCGACTTTATAGCCATTTTCTTCACTACCAACTTCAACTTCTTTAGCGTCAATGCCAACACCATCAAATAATCTTTTCCATATTCCAGCACTTTCTGTATCTTTTGGGACGCCATATTCTGGGAAACCAATACAACAAGTGACAAATAATTTATTAGGGTCAAGACCAATTTCTTTGGTTAAAAATTCAAAGAACCACGGTAATTGCTCTTTTTTGAAATAATCACCTAAAGACCAGTTACCTAGCATCTCAAAAAATGTTGTGTGCCTGTTATCGCCAATCTCATCGATGTCTTGAGCTCTTAGGCAAGTCTGACTATCTGTAATCCTCGTTCCTTCAGGATGTTTTTCACCTAACAAATACGGTATTAAGGGCTGCATGCCGGAACCCGTAAATAGTACCGACGGCTCATTGTAAGGCACCATTAAAGCCCTGGGCACAACAGCGTGGCCTTGTTTCTTAAAATATTCTAAATATTTATTTCTAATTTCTTGTGCGGTCATACATTTTCCTTGGTTATGCTAACAAATTACTATCATGTATATAGAAGCTACTACTTGTAGCGTACCGCGCATGCCGTTGCAGTTCCGATTAGCATTAAAATCATTCGCCCATTATAACAGAGGTAAGACTTTCGTGAAACTAGTACAGTTTGTTGCGAGACAAGCCACCCCACTCAACCACCGTAAAGCCACTACGCTTTTGAGCGCTTAAACTTTGCTTTGGCATTGCAACTGGCGTGTCATATCCGGCCATATCTAGGAAAACACGGAGCATCGTGTCCGGCTTTGGCGTAATGGTGAGTGGTGCAAGCTGATTGAGCTGCTCGGTCGTAAACCACGTTAAGCGCACGTATTGGTTGTTCGGAATCTTCATGCCCCAATATTCCATAAAGTCGGTTACCTCCGCTCCACGCAAGCCTTGCTCACGGAGCTGCCTTTCAATCGTAGTATGTGCGTCTTGGCGCCGTACCACCGTTCCGCTTGAAATACTTGGGTACTCTCCATGCCCTGGCCCTTCCCAAAACAGTGAGCCATATGTTCGGCCTTGTACATTTAGCAAACCACTAGGCCACGCAAACGCATTCCAGCCCGTTCTGGGATCGTACTGCGGGTCAGATATTTTAACATCAGCGCCGACTTTTACCGTAACCACCTGCGGAACGGATGGATATAAATAGACAACCGGTTTAGCACAGCCGCCGATCGGTGCATACTCATCGCTTGTATAGATTAATATGCCGTTATTAGGACTTTGGAAAGCAAAAATGGCGTGATTTTTTATAAAATCTTCGAGGCTCATATTGGCCTTCTTGGCATCGGCACCCACATAAAATTCTTTTGTTTCTTGGTACGCTTTTTGGACTATGGTGTTACCAGAATCTTTAAAATGATATAGCTGCTGGCCTGTAGCGGTTTTTCCTGCCGGCACGAGATCCTGCAGTGTTACTTCTTCTCCGCGGCTTACCGAAACACCCGAGCCGCAGCCTCGCACAATACCCCCGAACTTGCCGGTCACAGTAGTGCCGTTATCCCAGATTATTCCCGCAAAATCTTCCTTTAGCGGTACATAGGTCATGGTTATTTCGGTTGCTATGGGAGTCTGGACGCGGTAACTAATTGCCGTAAGTTTTGTGTCGGCATATGTCTTTTCTACCTTGACGAGCTTGCTCCCCCCATATGTTTTTACAACCGTCGTCTTGATGCCACTGCTATCTTTGGGCAAGCTCGTGCCAACAGTCGGCCATTCCGGAAGGGTTAATACCTCTGAATTTTCAAGCTGCAACTGTGCCGGCACGCTTAACGAATCGTAATGCTGCGTCGTGTTGATGGTTATATTTGAAGCTACTCCATCCGCAATCCTGTCGTACTCCGTTGAATACGTTTGGTTTGCATTTGGATGCAAAATTAAACTAACCTGACCAGACTCGGTTTTTTCAAAAAGGTGCGTAAACTCACCAGCGTCGTATACGCGCGCTTTAATAATAGTAACGTTACCCCGCTTGCCTACCTCGTAATATTTGACCATCTCGGCATCTTCTTTATTGTAAGTAGTATCCAAATATCCTTGGAGGGGCATTTCTTTTGGTTCTGTGTACCATGTTTCGCCAGTTGTGGGAGCGGCAAATTTCTTGAGTAACTTTTCGGTTTCCGTGTCGGCAACGATCGTCGCTTCTTTTGGTGCAGAAACCGCCGGTGTTTGCTCGCTGGTAGATGGCGCTGCCGCCTTTTCTCTGCCAAGGATAAAGTAGCCGATTATGGTTGCAGCAATAAACAGCAACACCCCAAAAATAATAATTTGTTTTTTATGAAAGCGACTTGGCTTTTTTGGCTTGGCAACCGTGCTTTCAGCGGCTGCGGAGGGCGCTTTATTTTCTTCGGTTCTTTGCAGAGATTCAGGATCCATGGGATTTGCTCCTTATGTATTACCATAAGCATACACCAAAGTAACGCGCCGTAACATAGACCGTTTTTAGATCAATATACCGCCACCGAGAACTTTTTCTCCATCGTATATAACCGCTGACTGACCCGGAGTGAGCGCACGAATCGGATCATCAAGTTGTACTTCTATACCATTATCCAGTGTATGCACCCGAGCGCCAATTAGTGGCGATCGATGGCGGGTGCGCACCTGCACCTTCTTTCCGTCTTTGGGCGTTTCACGTATCCAATGTACGCTGGTCATTGTAAAGTTTTCATGCCAGAGGCGCTCATCGGATATATCGGTCGTGACATAGACCTCGTTTGTCTGCATATCTTTTCCGACCACATAAAAAGGCATGCCGCCGCCGACATCAAGCCCATGTCGCTGACCAATGGTATAAAATATGGCGCCGTCATGCTGGCCAACGCGCTTGCCGTTCTGGTCTATAATCGCACCGGGCTGCTGCGGGCCTAGTTCATGAAGCAGAAACTCTTTAATTCCTACTTTGCCGACAAAACATATGCCCATGCTTTCTTTTTTTGTGGCCGTTACCAAGCCAAACTCCTCGGCCAGACGGCGCACTTCGGGCTTGGTTAGATCCCCTAAGGGGAAAAGGGTGTGCATGAGTGCTTGCTCGGTAATTCTATACAAGAAATATGTCTGATCTTTGTTGTCATCCTTTGCTTTTCGCATTTCTGCAGCCGCAATGCTACCATCTTCGCGTAAACTATGATGAACGCGGGCGTAATGACCGGTCGCAATCATATCCGCCCCATCTTCAAGCGCCGCTTCTAGGAACAGTTTAAACTTAACCTCCTGATTGCACATAATATCCGGGTTGGGCGTTCTGCCCGCCTGATATTCGGCCACCATGTAGTCGACAACTTTTTGGCGGTATTCTTTTTCAAAATCATACATCTTAAACGGTATGTCGAGCTGTACCGCAACCCGCTTGGCATCAGTAAAGTCAACTTTCCATGGACAAGTAAAACCGGGCAGGTCCTGACTCCAGTTTTTCATATAGACACCCGTAACCTGATAGCCTTGCTTTTTCAGCAAGGCCGCCGTCACCGAAGAGTCAACTCCGCCAGATAGTCCAACATATACACGTTTTGACATGTCGACAGTATACCATCTCATCTGTTATGGGGACACTACAAGGGGCGTAGATAACGCACTGTACGTTTTAATTTAATACCGCACGCGCTTTTCGGCTTGGCGCCGGAGTGTAGTCAGCTGATCCCTGCGGCCCAGCCAAAACGCAACTATAGTCATAAGCGCTGATACGGCAAGCGGCCACCAAAGCACCACCTGCCGTACCGTCGCCTTTGTTACATCTGCCGTATTGTTCTGCACTGCGCCGTTAGCAACCGCCACAACCTGCAAAAATGCCGTATTACCGTTCGCATCCGTTACCTTGACGACCACGGTATAGGTCCCGGCACTTGTGTAGGTATGTTTTACGGTAAAAAGCCCTCCCGCGCTCCGGCTTACCAAGTCGGTTGTGCCATCACCCCAGTTTACGCTTACCGCAAACGGTGCCGTACCACCGCTGATAGAGAACGGCCATTCCAGCTCCTCGTTTGGGTTAGCTCCTCGTTTGGCAAAAAAGCTAGTCAAAGAGACACGCGGACCCGAGGCATTAAACCCGGTTTGGTTATAGGTAACTTTTACAGTATTAGAATCTGGCCCTTGCTGATCAAGTGCATCATATATACGGACAACAATGTTGTTTTCGCCGCTAAACAAGTCCACAGACAAGCTATAGCTGCCGTTAAGACACTGCGCGGAACCTACAAACACGCCGTTTGAAAATACCTTTACGAGTACATCTCCGCTACACAAGCCGCTAACTGTAATTGGTATGGCGGTCACCGTCTGACCGTTTTGAGGAGTCGTGACGGTGGGAGCCACAGAAGGTGGGTCAGCTGGTATTACCGCCTGGAGTCCTGATGATTGCGAAGCCGGACCCGGATCCGCATGCATTTTTCCTGTCATTAACGCAACACTAAGCACACTCAGCAAGCAAAACGCTATAAGTCGCATAAAATAGAGTCTAGAGTAGGCACGAGTCATTAAACTGATTATAGCAAACCTTTTATGCTTTACTCTAGCAACACCCAAATGGGGTATCTAGCGGCGCTTACTGCGGCGATTTTGCAAACGATGCACCAAGATGTATCCGGCAACAACAACCGCTACAAGCAGAACCAATCCGGCAATCACCGCCCAGAGCGGAACATACCAAAAGCTCGTTTTAGCGTTTATGAGGTCATTATCTGCCGATGGCTCATAGCCCAAGCTCGCCGTTACGGTGTAGTGACCAAACCACTTTTTCTTGCCCAGAGCTGTTTCAAACTTTCGTATGCTGTTAGGCAGGACGTTAGAGCGCGGTTCTTCGTTGTTGATCTCGACATTTGCTACCACTTTGCCACGCGAATCTTTAACCTGAATTTTTCCGTACGGCTTTTCGTGCGTATCACCATCGTTCTTAAGCCTTGTGACAATGCTCACATCGCCCCCAGTAATAAACTTTTTAGTTTTACCGTTAACGGCTGCACTTATTTGCTCAAGGGCGAGATGCTGCTTTATGTCACCGGGGACATTCACTAAAAAGAGCGACCCGACGCTTGCGGTCAGGTTGACGTTTGCTTGGCTGGCGTTATCGGCAGGAACAAAACGAACCGCCCCATAATAGCCGCCCGCTGCAGCGTCTGCGGGGATAGATATGGTAATATACACATCCTTACGCTCATTAGCGGCTATGGTAAAGTCCGGAACACTCTGAACCAGCTTCTTCAGGCTGTGACTGGAGGCGGTTGCCCCATCCAGCAGCAACTGTGGCTGCCCACTTTCGGAATCGCTGGGAATAAAATCGTTAATCAGGGCTCGAACTTTCATCGGCAAGCCGGTTGGGTTCTCTACCGTTATTCTCTCCGTGCCCGATTTGCCTTTTTCTATAGTCATTTCGTTACGAATAGGCGAAACCCGGAAGCCGTTAGCGGTTTGGTTGGTGGACTGTGCAAAAGCCGAGCCGTTCATAATTGCCAGCAATGCAAGTACGGTTAGTACGCGACCAAGTCGCTGTAACATTTTCATAACGATTGTAATATACCCCTAGAATTTAATGATAACGCACTTATGGTAACAGAGAATTCGTGTCGTTGTCCATCTAAAAAGCACTAGTGGTTTTTACTACAATTACCTAGAATAGAGTTAGTATGTACAGAATCGGGCACCGGAAAAAGCGCATTCGTCATCACGTTGTTGTGATTAGTTTGGTGGTTTTTGTAATCGCTGCAGTTACAGGCAGTATCTTTTGGCTTTTGCTACTCCGTTCGGACGTCACGTATATTGAACAGACCGAACCTGGCACCCAAACGTTTGACCCAGAAGAAGCCAACAAGAATGTAAAAATAGATACCCCGCTCTATACTATGGAACTGCCAAAGGACTGGAAACAAATCAGCCAGAACAAGGACGACCGTTACGCAAGCACGGAATGGCAGTTACAGACAGGCATGTCCAACCGGTGGATCGAGTTATACACCGACCGCATACCGCCAGAGAAAGTGTTTAATAAAATTATCCCCGTCACCATCAGCAACAACGTTATAGTTCCGGAGGCCGCTTCAGACAACTGTATTAAATTCACCCAGTCATCCAGTACAAGCCTGATTGTGGCATCAAAATGGCAGAATGCTCCTTTCTTATGTGATTTTAGCCACTGGAACGACAATATTGTTGGTGTCTCCGAAAAGAATAAAGGTACAGTTTTCTCACTAACCGGCCCCTCGAAGGGTACGCACACATACATGTTCGTCTATACAGACAGAGGCATACCAGAAGATTCACAGCCAATTATAACCGCGCTTTCTACACTGCGGCCAAAATAGTTTTAGTAGTTTCCGACCGCTAAGTAGGTAATGGTCGTAGCATAGTACCCAGACGGCTGGCTGGCATTTATATTCACGATGTAACTCGCCGTAAATATGCGGTAATTGTCAGGACCACCGACGCTTGCGATCGCATCGCCGTTTTTAAAGATATAATTATCAGGAACGGCATAATTCCCTACCGGCGATGCACTTCCCGGACCGCTCGGCTCGGCGCCTACATTGGGCGCAATATTACTGCGCAAGTTCATACCAAACTGGTTGGTTCCCGGTAGAGAAACGCTAAGCGTACTGAGCGGGGGCAAAACATTGTTGCCTGACGTGAGCGAATTACCCAAAACACTGATCGTATAGCCGTTGTCGGCGTTGGTTGCCGCCGCAAACTGAGATGTTCCGCTTTTGGCTGTCGCCGTAGAAAGCGCCCCAAAATCAACAATCGAACCGACCGGCGCCGTACAATCATTGGTTGTGATTGTCGTCCCAACACATAAGTCAATGTAAGGCGGAACGGTTGTCGAAATGGTCAAATCGCCCAAAATTGCATAGGCGATACCGGCGGCATCAGTCAGGGCCCCTCCGGCGCTCGCGCCCGAAAATATTTGTAACCGCACGTACTGCGAACCTACGTTGTCGGGGTTTTCTACGCCCCCTAGTTCGAACCGAAAGCTCGTGGCATTAACCGCGCTTGGCGGGCGAGAAAGCACTATTTTATGCGCATTAGTCATAGGAATGTCTTTAAAAAAGTCGTTAGTGCCCGACTGCGAAAGTATGGTTGCAGAGCTAATATCAAAACCGCTCGGCACCGTACAAGACGTGCCTGGGAAAGGGTCGTTTTCGCAAAATTCAATTTCTACTGATCCGATCGTGGTCGTAGAAATCGTATCAAAACCTATCTCATATGTTACGCCCACATGCCCGGCAACACTGTCAGACAATTTGACATATCTATTGGGTAAGGTGCTCGAAAAAGCACCGGTATGCGTAAGCGGTCTTACTGTCATAAGTAAGACCGCTAAGCCTAAGATGAGCAGGCTCTTTTTGTGATCACCTACACGTAGACGCATGTAACCGCCTTTCCCTTTATTTAGGGCCTAGTAAACACCGGTCGCGATAAAGGTAAAGGTAGAGGTATAGACACCGGATTTGGTCGTGGTTGAGGATTTGCCTACAAAATCAACGGTAGTCGCCGCTTCAGTGGTTGGGCCGGCTGTCGTTACGATAGTATCCCCGTAAGTAACTGCCAGGTTGGTCGAGTCGAAGCTGTGGTTACCGGCAGCGCAAGCGTATCCAGCGTCAACAGTATGACCCGACCCTGCCGTAGCCGAGAGACCGAACTGTTCAACCGATGCTGTGGTAGAATCTGCCGTACACGATCCAGATCCTGAGCCTATTGCGGCAATCGTGTTCGCTCCAGAGGTCAGTGTGCCCGTTGCTTTAGCGCGAACCGTCACACCAGTAGTTGCGTTACTTGCAATGCCCAGCTTTGCAGTAAGCGGCGTTGTTGCATTGGTTGAAGTGAGGTAAGCGGTGGTAGTGCTAGACAGCACGCCGAATGAGTCACCAAGCACCATACCGGCCACGGAACCACCAGCACAGTTAGCGCCCGTGGTGTACACACAGAAGGTCAATGTTTCCTGAACCTTAGCGGTCACGGTGATCTGCGCAGCAGTAGAGAGCGCAACACCGCCTTCATCAACATGAGTTGCACCCGTGTCTGGGTTTGCAACGGTATAGCTCGTAGCACCGGCAGTTACAGAGTACGTGTAGATACGTGCATAAAACGTACCAACTGCGCTTGTTGGGTTCTGTACGTTATTGATCGTAAAGTCGGCAACAGTCGCATTAGTAAAAGACACGCCGGTTGCCTGAGTGAGTAGTAGGGTGCGACCTGAGTTTGCGGATGCGGCCGTCCATGTCTGTGTATTCATCGGAGTTGTGTTCATAGTGACAGACGGCGAGCCACCAACAGTAAAGTTGGTCGGAGCAGTACAGGTCGTGTCGCCAATAATAGGTGAGTTGGCACAAAAGTCTATAACGATACCGCGACCGGTATAAGTTGAAGTGGTGGTAAATTTCACATTATAAGAGGTAGTAGCCGTACTTCCAGCGTTACTAGAATTGCTCATTTGGATCGAACGTGACGTGACCTGGCCTGCCGAGGCAGCTTGCGGTCTTAGTGCCAGCACAG
This sequence comes from uncultured Candidatus Saccharibacteria bacterium, assembly GCA_964431415.1. GTDB lineage: Bacteria > Patescibacteriota > Saccharimonadia > Saccharimonadales > JACDBH01 > CAYSJS01. The sequence goes on from CAYSJS010000003.1 coordinate 54,757, forward strand.
GCACCAGGGCAAGTACCACTGCCGAAGCGACGTAGGCGATCCGCTTGAGTAAGCGAGTCAAAATTAACATATCATAATTTCCTTTTTATTTTTTATCTATACAGTTGAAATTTAGCATAATCAGTATACGCTTGCAAACAGATATTATGCGTAGTTATCCACAGGTTACGTTAAACGCACAGTTAGTAGCCGGCAGTAGCCACTAAAACGTGATTCATCGTGTACAAGCCAGACGGCGTTGTATTGGCAATGTTTAAAATATACGAAATCGTAAAGTCTGTACGCCCACTACTCTTGGTCGACTGCGCAATGATATCCCCATTGGCATATTTGTAAGAGTTAGCCGTGTTATAACCGCTTGCCGCCGCACCATAGCTAAATGTTCCATCTGGTATCTGTACCGGCGCCGAGCCAAAAGAAGTGCTCGGCAGACAAAGTGCACAGGTGTTGGCCATAAGATTTATACCAAACTGCTCGGTCCCGACCGCAGAAGCGGTTGCCGTCCCGGGCGATGCCATGGTATGGCCGTTGTATGTTGGCCCAACAGAGGCGTTGCGCACCACATACCCACTGGAAACATACGCTTTTACATAAAATGTAGCCGTGCCCTGCGACGTCGAAGCGACCGACTGCTGACCCAGCGCAACTGTCGAGCCGTTTACTACAAATTCTATGTACTCATCACGCGGTGTTATTGGACCGGCCTCGGCTGCGTAATTGGTGCTGGCAGCACCTCCCACACCTAGCGCACCCGTACTTCCGTTAGCCGAATAGTTTGGGCTGCTCAGATTATTTTCACCACCAGTCCCAAAGGAGTATTCATAGGTAGAATAGCTCGGCGATGACGACGTCTGCGCCCACGCCGCGCTTGGTACCAATGCAGCCAAAAAGACCACAAGGAGCGCTCGCCAAAATGTTTTGATTACTCTTTTACTCATACCGTAGTGACTATTATATAGCGCTTTTGCTTCTTGCACACCTCTTTTGCTTAAAAATCAAGATAGAGCAAAGCCTTGATAACGCTTACGTTTTTAAGCCAGACCCTGTATTATACATCTAAAGAATAGACAACCCATGAACCAAGATCCTTCTTCACTTGAAAGCAATAGCCTCGAGACCCCGGAACCGATTCAACCCGGTACGCTGCCCGGTTCTGGTGCTAATTCGGAAGCTCCTGCGCCTGCACCGTCCGATACGGGTGTAGTAGATCCAGATGCGCCAAAAAATGGAGCAAACGGTCCGAAAGAGAGGCTGCTCGGTCGCCTGCTAGGGAAACTAAATATCTATTCGGTGCTCTTAATCGTCGTTATGCTCATTTTAGTCGTAGCGACTATTCTTGCTCTCAGGCAAAACAGAATTTCAACCAACAAGAGCGCCCTCAAAACCCAGGAGCTTACCCAGGAAGCCATCGATAAACTGGCAGAAACCTCACCCACTGTCGGCAGCGCATCCGAAACCCTAAACATCGCTTCAAATGCCATATTTAATGGCAGTATTCTCGTTAAGGGCGGGATAGACGTTGCCGGCGGACTAAAAATAGGTAGTGCCCTCTCGTTGCCCACAATTAGCGTTGGCGATACGGCGACTGTCGAACTCTTGGCCGCAAAAAGAATAACAGTTGCCGGTGACACCGCCGTTCAAGGCAAAATGACCATCCAAAACGGTTTAAGTGTCATTGGTGGCGGCACATTTAGTGGACCACTTTCTGCTTCCCAGGTAACAACAGACAAATTGCAGCTGAATGGCGATCTGCAACTCACCCAGCACATCGACCCGAACGGCGTATCGCCAAGCCGAACCAATGGCAGCGCACTAGGCGGCGGCGGTACTGCATCCGTAAGCGGCACCGATACAGCCGGAACAGTTGTAATTAATACAGGCAACAGCGCGCCCGCTGGTTGTTTTGTAACCATTAACTTTACAAAAGCTTTCACGGGTACCCCGCACGTCGTTATTTCGCCCTCCAGCTCAACTGCCGCAACGCTCAATTACTACACCAACCGTAGCACCGGCAACTTTAGTATCTGTAGTGCTGGCGACCCACCAGACAACACCGCCAACATTACTTTCGACTACATCGTCATTGACTAGACATCCAAAAAGACTACTACCTGGTCGGATTTGACATGCATGACGCCACGGGCAATACGAATCCTAACCGGTCCGCCGTCACAGTCGATCACCAGCTCGCAGGGGCTTAGCAGCGTCATAAAGTTATGATGCTTGGGCAGCACGTCAAAAGGCCCGGTCGCATTTACCGCCGATATACTATAGCCATCTTGGTTGAAGTACGTTTTAAACGGCGAGTAGACCTTAATGTGAATAGTTAGCCGCTTATCCGTTACCTCGCTCACACAATTATCTCCTCCACGCCGGCAAGTGTTTGTTCGCGGGTAAAGCTTTCGCCCTTGTTGCCATTGAGATCTTCGGTTACGTGCATACGCTGCGAGAAGAAATTAATAAGCTGGCGTGCCTTGGCATAGTCAGCACGATCAGACGGCGAAAGTTCATTCTCGCCGATGATGGCAATAATCCCGCGAAGAGAAGCATGCTTTTGCAGCAGGGCTTGCACCTGCACGCTCAACACATAGTGTCGTTCGCCCACAATATCCGGACTCAAAAGTGACGAGCTAGTCTTAAGCAAATCTACAGCCGGCCGAATACCTTGTTCGGCGACCTCACGGCTGAGCACAATAGTGCTGTCCAGCTCGTGTTGAATCATCTGCACGGCCGGGTCACTGTAGTCGTCGGCTGGAACGTAAATAGTCTGAACAGCGGTAATCGAACCCTTGTCGCTAGAACTTAAGCGGTCTTGAAGTGTCTTGATATCGGAGAAGATTGTCGGTTCGTATCCACCTTCTGACGGAATCTGACTCAAAATAGTGCTTAACTCATTACGAGCCTGAACATAGCGGTACATATTGTCGGCAAAAAAGAGGATGTCTTTGCCCTCTTCATCTCTAAAGTATTCCGCCAAAGATACCGAACTCACGCCAACCAGGGCACGCTGCACCGGGTTTTCGTTCATCTGCCCAAAGAACATGCAAGTATTTGAAAGCAGACCGCGTTCTTTAAGTGTTTCGTATAGTTCGTGACCTTCACGGATACGCTCACCGATGCCAGTAAAGAAGCTTAACCCCGCGTTGCTTTTGGCAACGTTATGGATAAGCTCCATCGTGAGCACGGTTTTTCCGACACCGGCACCACCAATGATGCCGATTTTGCGACCTTTTACGAATGGCGCAAAGAAGTCAATAACTTTTATACCGGTTTCCAAAATTTCTGGCTTTTTAACGGCAAAAGCAGCGTTCCTCGGCGGTAACTTAAAAATGTTTTTTCGAACCGTTTTCGGATCGCCTAGAAGCGACGGCATTTCATCGAGCGGGCGGCCTAAGGCATCAAAAATGCGACCAATCGTCTGTGGCCCTACCGCTATTTCGATGCCGCGGCCCGTCCGTTCAACCGCCAAGCCTCTTTGTATGGTGTTTTCAGAGCGGACATTTAAGCAAACCACCGTCCCGTCGTGCCGTAGTGATTCAACAAGCAAGATTGACTGGTCTTTGTTCTGAGCCACCAGTATCTCGCCGATCGCAGGCGGCATTTCGTCAAAACGCACCAGTACAACGAGCTGTCGAATAGAGACGATCACCCCTTTATTCATAGTTGTGCCTCGACTTTCCTTAGCCCGTTCAGGATCTCTTTAAGCCGTTCGTCTTTTACGGCACGAATGGAACGGTTGTAGGTGACTTTTAGGTTGCTGTATAACTCGTCTGCACGGTTGTGCGATGTGCTCATGGCACGGAAACGGCTCGCATACTGGGCGAGTTTTGACTCCAATATCACCTGGCTCACTGCGATCTGCAACATAGAGCGCTCTAGGTGGTCAACGACCGCAAAGGTGCTTGGTTCAAAAATGTAGGTATCCTCGCTAATAATATCGGGGTCGTGTTTCACGTTTTTACCTTTTTGCTGCACGACCGCACTTAGTGCTATACGGCGCACGTCCTGCACCATGAGTGAAACATATGTCTGGTAGTAGACGGTGGTCGAACGATATTTCTGCACTTCCTGGATGATCGGCGCCGAGTTTATGTTCTTATCGCGCTCCGGAAGCTTAAAGTACTTTCGGAACTTGATACCATTCTGAGCAAGTTGCACCGCACCGTGATGCCCCACCACTATTATGTCTTGTTTTTCCGGATCATAGTCCTTCATCATCATGGTAATGAGCTTGTGGTCAATGTCACCGCTAAAACCACCTTCTGCAGTAATAATAATAAACAGCTCTTTGTCGATAACCTCGTGAGGTGTTTCCCGACGCCCAAAACGGAACAAACTGTCAACGCGAAGCTGCGTATAGATTCCCCACAGCTCATCAAAAAACTTCTGCGCATCTTGCACCTGGTTTTTGATCTGCGCAATACGCATACTTGCCAGCCCCTCAAATATGCTAGTGAGGTCTGTGAGCATACCCATCGAATCACGCTCAAAGGCAATATCTTGTGGCCGTCTCATTTCTTAAGCTCCACCATACTTTTTGCCCGAAGGCTTTCTTTTACCTTTTCGTAGTTCGTCTCGTCAACAGGAGCAGCAAGTTCCTTTATGCTCTTTTTTAGGAGTGCCACATCTATCATCTCACCCTCTTGGGCGTTTAAGATCAGGTCTAGCATCAACTGCTGGCCGTAGATGGTATATGACTCTCCGGGTGCCTGCTTCAGTATCTCAATCAGGCGCTTACCCATTTCTAGGTCTTTTTTGGTCGCCAGAGCCATTTCAGATCCGAAATGCGAAAATTCCTGAGCCTGTCTGTACGATGCGACCACTCGCATAGCCTGAGACGCAAGCTGCTTTTGCCGTTCGTTCTGCCCGCGTCCGCCCACACGGGTCACGCTAAGCCCAACACTCAAAGCAGGCCGGAGCCCATCCCTAAAAATATCCATATCAAGTATCCACTGACCATCGGTAATAGACATTATGTTTGTCGGCAAAAACGCCGTTATGTCACCTGCCGTAGCAAGTACAAGCGGCAGACAGGTGAGTGTTTTGTGGTTTGTCTTCAGCTTGCCGGCTCGTTCTAGAAGCGAAGAGTGAACATAGAACATATCACCTGGGAAGGAGTCGCGGCCAGGGCTGGTGCCGGAAAGCAGCGAAATTTCGCGGTACGCCTGTGCATGACTAGTCATGTCATCATATACAATCAGAACATTTCGGTCGCACTTTTGCCACAAATATTCGGCCATAGAACAGCCAACATATGGAGCAAGGTAACTCATGATCAACGATTCAAACATGGTAGAAACAATAACAATGGCGTTTTTAAGCGCATCGTTTGCGCGCAGCCGTTCGAGCAGAGTTTCTACATCACTCCGCCGCTTTGCTATTAAGACATACACCACAACGACATCGGTATCTTTTTGGTTAATAACCAGTTGCGTGGCAAGGGTCGACTTACCCGACTTACTGTCGCCCAAGACTGCAATACGCTGTCCATGAGCCAAGGGGAATAACGAGTCAACCACAGTCACACCGGTAACAAGCTGCGTATTTATTATTTCACGCTGATACAAACTCGGTGCCGTATGAAAGACCGGCCACACCGCATCGGCCGCAATTGGACCCTGTCCATCAAGTGGCTCACCCGTTACGGTAATTACTCTGCCCACAAAGTCCTTGCCTACTTTTGCTACCAGCTCCGGATGCTGCAAAACCGCCACCATGCCCACCGTAATCTCGGCCACGCTGAGCAGGAGTACGATTACCTCGTTTTCATATATCTGGTGCACATAGCCTTTGCTGCCATCTTCAAACAGAATCAGTGCATGCACATTCACCGAACTGAGACCGCGCACTGTTATAAGAAACTTATCAACAGCAATAACTTCACCGACATCGTTACCCATTTCTACGAGTCTCTCGAAGTGAACATTGGCACTCACACTCATGACTGCGCCCTCAGACTCGCACCAAGTGCAGCTTTATTGTCTTCGAAATGTTTCTTGAAGCTAAAGTCAAAATACTTGTTGGTGGTACGAAAAATGCAGCCCGCAGCAATGCTCGGCCGAAGTCCTAGCTGTAAAAGTACATGCGGATGTGCTTCCTGCCGGAACCAGGCGGTAATCTTCATCAAAAAATCCGGCTTCGGATCCACTGCAAAGCTCGCATGTACAATAGGCGCGCGGCTGCGCAGTTGAGACAAAAACTCCACAAGCTGCGTACGGTCCTCTTCGCGCAGCACATTGAGATTATTCTCGGCAAGGAGTGCGTTAAGCTGCGCACTCAGCTGGGGAACAGTCTGTGTAGTAGCGCCTTTTATGGCCGCTTGGGCGAAAAAAGCCACTATTCCGTCCACTTCGCGGCTCAAGCGCGAAACATCTGCCTTGGTGATTACCTGAATCGGAAGTTTAAGCACTACCGGAGCCGGCACCGCCATTTCGCTGCGCAAGCGCTCCCGTACTATATCGGCAGCAGAGCGAGTGTGTTGACTAGAATCAGGCGCCACTACGGATGTCCTCTACCATCGTCGTCTTATTCGCTTCCATCTCGCCCAAGATATATTCCAGCTGATCACTGAGGTCAATTTCGTTCCCTACCGCATCAAGCACATAATGGTTCACAATCTCCGCCATATGATCTTCGAATCGTTTAACGAGCCGCTCACGTTCCGCCTCAAACTCCTTTTCAAGATTGGCATGCAGCACTTGCCGCTCTTCTTCTATAGCAGACTGCGTCTTGGCGATGGAATTAATAGCGAGCTGTTTAGCGTCGTCTATTGACTGCTCATACTTACTAAATTCTTCTTGAAGGGTTTTGGTGATCTCTCCCTTCATATATTCATTTAGTTGCGAGGTAGTCAGTCGCAGATCCTGCTGCAAAAACATAGCGTTTTCGCCGATTATCTTTTCAAAATGGAGTCGCGCACGGTTACGAAGCTCCTCACGAAATTCGTCGTTAAATATCCGCTCCACATCCTTTTCGGCGGCTTCGGTATATACTTCGCTCTCGCTCTTTGCTTTTTTGTGCCCGCCCAAAGAGTAAGCTACCCAGCAAAAGGCCGCCGCCACGCTTAAGAGCGAACCAACTACTAGTGCCAACCCCCATGTATTCATTTTTGTTACTTCCCCACCTGTCCCATTCCGCTTATAGTTTCAATAGTAAATATACCGCAATTACGCTAATCACGAAAACGGTAAGGCTCAAAAAGTAGACTCCTGTGACACTTTTTACAATACTTTTCCTGCTGAGCGGATTGCGTCCGATCGAAATAATACCGCTTTTTATACCAGCATAGAGTATAACGCCGGCTATAAGCGTGCCGACTGCAAAAATAATGGTGCTTAAATATAGACGCAGTGCACTGACCGCTTTTCCGGCAATTGCTTCGGCAGCCCGATTAAGAAGCAATGGCGCACCGTTATCGCTCTTTGCAAGCGGATTGCGGGCAACCGCAATTTCTACCGATATAGTGCCTAAATTAATGGGGCGCTGACCGCCCTTGCCGTCCGTAAGCGAAGCGGTACTGAGTACGTTATGGACGCCGTCAAAACTTGTCACTGCACGACCTAAGATATTACGCTGCTGGTCGGTTGCCTTCATGCCTATGCCGCTGATGGCAGAAAGCGTTACATAGTCTGACGCGCTAATAGCACCTTCTTGGTCACTAACAAGTACGTCGTACTTGCCTGACGTAGCGACAAATATCTGCTTATTTTCCGCCGAAACCGTTATTGGGGAGTCATTGGGGTTAACAACAACGCCCAATATATTGCTTATTTTAGTCGTATCGATAGGAACAACCTTCGACGCATCTTTTTCGTCGAGGCCCACAATCATGCCGCGCCTCAAGGTTTGGTCACTCGCATAGGCTCTGGTGACACTTTGCGCCGAAAGAACACCGGTGAGTTTAACCGCAATAAGCAAGCTCAAACCAAATACCGCGGCAAACCTCTTAAGACTCAAGATGCTCCGGATTTTTTGTAAGCTCATGTTCTACATAGTATACCGCTTATGTGCGATATCATACAACAGAGATACGCGAGGCAGTACGGGAGAGTTCCGAAAGGGTTTTAACAAATTGCCGCACGTCTTCTTCGCTCGTGTCCCTGCCCATAGTGATCCGAAGACTGGAACGCGCTTCTTCATCAGTCAGTCCAATGGCGCGTAGCACGTGCGACGGTTCTTCGCTGCTAGCACTGCACGCCGAACCAACTGCCACCATAAAACCCTTTTCATCAAGCGCCATCATAAGCCGCTCGTTATCTTCGCCGGGAAGAGTTATGTGAATATTGTTCGGAACGCGATGCGACCGACTCCCGTTTATGTGCACAGAGGGGATGGTTTCTTCCAGCAGATCATAAGCCAACGACTGCAACCCCATCATTCGTTTCGATTCTGATTCTTTTAGGTCATGCGCGTCTTCGAGTGCGGTTGCCAGGCCAACTATATTTGTAACACTCTCCGTACCACTGCGAAGAGACCGCTCTTGCCCGCCGCCATGTATGAGCGGCGTGAGCTGCACACCGGTTTTTACGTATAGTACTCCACTCGCCTTCGGCCCATATATTTTGCCGCCATTGAGCGTCATAAGGTCTACACCAAGCGTATTAACAAGCACGTGCAAATAGTTCGGTGCTTGCGCCGCATCGGTGTGTAAATAAAGCGGCAAGGTGTTGCCGGCTTTGACCCGCTCCCGCACAATCTCTTTGATAATTTTTGCTATTTCCGCAATTGGCTGCACGGTTCCAATTTCGTTATTCACATACATAACACTTACCAAAACCGTCCGGTCATCGATGGATTTTTGCAGTTCGTCTAAGTCAATCCGTCCATCCGGCTTAACATTTACAACTTTATTCGGAAACAATGCCGCTGCCCGCAGAACCGCTTCGTGCTCTACCGCACTAACCACGCAGTTCGCATCCGGAAACTGCTGCATTACCCCCAGAACAGCTAGGTTATCCGACTCCGTGCCGCCGGCAGTAAAAATTACTTCGCCTGGCCGCGCTCCGATTATTTTTGCCACGCTCGCCCGGGCACCATCTACCGCTTCTCGTACTTTTTGCGCAGCCAGATACTGTGCCGAAGGATTATAAAACTGTACAGAAAAATAAGGTTCCATTGCCTCTTTAACGTGCGTGCTCATAGGTGTTGCCGCCGCATGGTCAAGGTAAATGGATACTGGTTTCATACTGTGTAGTAGTATACCTTACATCTGTTTTAGGAAAGCCAAAAAGTATTAGAGATAGGCAGCGTACAACTCGGTACGTATTTTGTTTTCATAAATCTTCGTTGCCTGCAGCAGACGCTCAGCTTCTTCAAGCGAAACACTCTGGTATGACTGACCATCCTGCGCCTTTAGTATGCCGGTAGGACGTATATCATAACGGGTAGTCTTATAGCGCAGCTGTTTTTTATTATCCAGCCACTCTTCATGCCAAACCCATGTATGCTCATCAAGACAAAAGAACTCACGCTTACCGCCTTTTGGCATCGGGCCGAATATTGCTCCGCCGATTTTTGCCTCACGGCGAATAAGGCTCCGATATAGTTCCGCGCCTTGATCTTCCGCGCGCTGGGTTCTAGCGCCACTAAGCAGCTTTTGGAAAATCATGTTCTTCTCCTTGCGGCACAGATGCCGTAATCATACGCTCTTTGGCCTCGTCGGCAGATATAGCTGACCCATTTACGGCAGCACGAATAGCGCTCAGATCTACTACATTAGCAGCAACCGTTGGCTCGACCGCTGCTTCTTCGCGTGCAAGTTCATGGACCATGCTATCAAGCAGGTGTTGGTCAATTTCTACCTCAGAATCTAGTATAGTTGGAGCCAGCTGCTCAGCTTGCTGAGCGGGTTCTGGTGTAGTGTGCTGCAAAGTTGCCTCTGTAGGCCACTCTGACTGCTTCTCTTCTATAAGCTCAGCGTACCGGGTCCTAAAGATATGCTGGACCTTATGGCGGGATTTGCTCCGCTCTGCGGCACGGGTAAACCCGACAGCCCTCTCCACATCGAAGTTCGAGCGTGAAACAATCGACACCCTATGCTGAGGCAGAGACCGTACGGTCTCTTTCAATACGTCGTGTGTGAATGGTCCCAATGAACCAAAAGGTCTCATAGCAGATTAAACAATTCCTTTGCATTTACAGTGGTGGCCGCGGCCAACTTTTCTAAGCTCTCGTTACGGAGTTCACTTAAAAATTCCCCTGTCACTCGAACATACTTTGACTCGCAGATTTTACCACGGAACGGTTTTGGTGTCAAGAAAGGAGCATCCGTTTCCAGAAGCAATTTTTCAAGCGGCACGGCTCTTGCTGCCGCGAGCTGCTCCTCGTTTTTAGTAAATGTCATAATACCATTAAGCCCCACATATAGACCTCTTTTGAGTATTTGTTCGAGATCATTTGTAGAACTGCTAAAACTGTGTACCACCCCTTTTAGTCCGTCATATGAGTCGAATATCGGCCAAAAGTCATCAAATGCTTCCCGTACATGAAAAATGAGCGGTTTTGCATACTCTTTGGCCACATCAAGCTGAAAGCGAAGTAGCTTAATTTGATCTTCTTTAGGTGAATGCTCGTAGTAATAGTCCAGTCCTATTTCGCCTATCGCCACCACTTTAGGACTGCCCGCTAGGTCGCGGAACGACTGCAGAGCAGCGTGATCGTGCACATACTGCGCGCCTTCGTGCGGGTGCAATCCAATCGCCGCCCACACATTTTCATGACGGGCGGCAAATTCTACCGCCATACGGCTATCTTCTAAGGTACAGCCAACAACAATTAACCGGGTAACGCCCGCAAGGGCAGCGTCTTGAATGACTTTTTCCGGGTCCAGCGGAAAATCCACAAAGTGTATATGACAATGCGTATCAACCAGTTCAATTCCATCCGAACCTTGCGGGGCGCTGCTGTTAGCCATACTAGCCTTTACTTATTACCGCTTTTAGCCGGTTCAAGTTCAATCTTCGGAAATAGCACCGCTTTTGGCGGCTGCAACAGTCCTTCGGCAAAAATATTCTTGATCGCTTGAGCCGTGTCTGGCAGGAAAGGTACCAGCAGCTCTGCAATCTCAAGCAGATCGCTCACCATATTCGCTAGTACTTCACGCAGATGCTCGGCATCGTTTTCTTTCGCAATCACCCACGGCTTTTGCTCGTCAATATATTGGTTAAGCCCGCGGACTTGCTCCCACACACTGTCCAAAGCTCTGTCAAACCTAAACTCAGCCAATGACTCGTGGTACACGGCCGCATCATGTTCGGAGGCAGGAATATCGCCAATGAGGCCATTCTGATACTTCTCGATCATGACTGCCGTACGCTGCACGGCATTGCCGAGCTCATTGCCCAGTTCATTGTTATAAGCCCGATTAAACTCTTCCCAGGTAAAATCGCCGTCGCCATAACTTGGCACATGACGCAGGAAGAAATAGCGGAATGCGTCAACACCGTATGTTTTGACAATTTCATGCGGATTAATCACATTACCGAGACTTTTACTTATCTTTTGTCCGGACACATTCACAAAACCATGCACATACAGGTTTTTTGGCAGCGGCAGCCCGAGCCCAAGCAGAATTCCCGGCCATATAGCCGCATGAAAGCGAATAATGTCTTTACCAATAACCTGAACATTGGACGGCCAAAAATCTTTAAAGTCTTTATGTTCCGGGTAGCCAAGCACCGTTATATAGTTTAATAGCGCCTCGAACCACACATACATCACCTGCTTCGGATCGCCCGGCACCGGTATTCCCCATTTAATTTTGCTCTTTGGCCGCGAAATACTAATATCTTCCAAACCATCCTTCAGTACGGCCAAAATTTCATTCCGCTTCGTTTCCGGAACGATATTAAAGGACCCGTTCTCTATGGCTTTTAGTATGGCATCGGTGTATTTACTAAGTTTAAAGAAGTAATTTTCTTCCTCTATTTTTTCGTACGGTCTTTTATGGTTTGGGCATATGCCTTCGTTTTCCTTCACGACCGTTTCTGTAAAGAACGCTTCGTCGCCAACACAATACCAACCGGTATAACTCGACTTATAGATATCTTTGCTGAGGTTTTTCCAGACTATCTGTGCGCGCTGCTCGTGGCCTTTGTCGGTTGTGCGTATAAAGCGGTCGTTGGAAATTCCAAGCGTCATCGCAAGCTCGCGGAACTTTGCGGAATTCTGATCAGCAAGCTCCTGCGGGGTTATTTTTAATTCTTTCGCCTTTTCTTCGATCTTACCGCCGTGTTCATCCGTCCCCGTGCTGAAGATAACAGCATTTCCCTGCTGACGGGCATAGCGTGCCAGCACGTCGGCGAGCGTTATTTCAAGCCCAAAGCCAATATGCGGTTCGCCGTTTATATAAGGGATTGATGTCGTAATAAAATAGTTAGTCATTATGCTCCTCGTTTTCTGTAATTAGTGTGCTAAATAAATGTAAGAGATAGAAAATACGTGCCCTAGCGGGGCATGAGCATCATAACATTTTCGACACGTATTCGTTTCATAGATATAAGTATACACTCCTCATCTGTTAACGCCAATATTTCACGGCTTACGCCTAGTGCTTGCTTAGCACCACATGCATGTTGCGGTTTTTGGCGTTCCATTACAGATTAAAATCCTTAATGAACCGCACCAACACCGCATTCGTCCAGCCAAAACCGACTTGCGACGGATACACGCCTTCAACCGGCTTCTTTTTGGTATTTACGACGTTGTATTTTTCCAAAAAGACGCCATGTTCATTAAACCAGTCGAGGTTCGTCTTAACCCAGCGAACGGCGATTCGCTTTGCCTCTTCTTCGTACCCGTACCGCCTGAGCCCTTCGACAACAATATAGTGAAGCGGCGCCCAACCATTTGGGTATGCCCACTGCGCCTTCAGAGATCCGAAAATTAGTGTCGTATCTATGAGCGGACGGGTTGTAGTAGTAAGCCCACCTTGCTTTTCGAACTTGGCAAGATTATCCACCAGGCGCGCAGCTTGCTCTTTGCTCGCCATACCCGCCCACATCGTGTAGTAGCCGGCCAGCGACCATACATCGCCCAATACTTTGCGTTCGTAGTTGTAGTCAAAAAAGAAACCCCTAATTTTTCCCCACATTAGTTGATTCATGGCCCTTTTACGTTTATTGGCGCGCCGTTCCCATTCGTCTGCACGCTTAACCTTGCCTGCGATCATCGCCGCGCGAGCAAAATCGGTCTCGTACTTATACAGCAGCGCATTTAGATCAACCGGCAGAAAGTCGAGGCATTTACGCTCAAAACGCGTCGTCATATCCCAACCGCTTTCCGCCTCTGCGAGGTCATGCAGCACATTCACGTCATAGTAGCGGCTCAGGCCGTTATACACATTGTGCCACTGCGGATGTGCCGTGTTCATCCAAACACTTTCATATTCTTCCAGTGCTACCGCCATATGCTCTTTGAGCCAGTCAGTATCCTTTTGGTAGGTATCGTACACATGAAAAATAAAGCTCGTGAGAAGCGGTGGCTGGGAGCGGCTCGTAAAATACATGCGGCTCGCGTTAGGGATTACATGAAAACGTTTGAAAAGGTAAATAAGATTTTCGAGCATTCCCTCCACTAAAGACTGGTGTTTCGTATCAGTAAAACCAAGTGCTGTAAAATAGCTGTCCCAGTAATATTGCTCTTCAAACTGGAACCGAGAGGCCGGATCCGCTGACGGCACAATATACGTAAAAGGCAAACCAACAAGTGTGCCGTGATCTTCGGTATGATGTCTGGTTAATTGCGTCCAGTAGGCGTCAATAAAAGCCAGGGCTCGGTCCCGCGTGCCATGGGGAATATATGAAACAGTACGGTTTAATTTATCTAAAATTGCCTGTGCCAGTGGGAGCTTCTTGAGGGCCATTCCCCCACTCTAACACGACGCTTACTGGCAGATGCAAGTCTAATATATTGTCCTTAAATGCCAAAGCGAGCAGTGTTGACAGTGGTATGGAGCGAGCTGTATGTCATGCCGAAAAGCCGCGACGGTTGCCGCCGCTTCAGCTTCTTTTTTGGTGTTTAGGGCCAGTTTTTCGGCACACGGCAAAGGCTTTTCTTGTTCCATACCACATATTCTATCAGCTCCGCATTCTAAAAAATGTCCTGCCGCAAACTTAATCTTCGCGGCAGGACATGTTGATGACGCCAAAATCTAGGCTTTAGCTTTTTTTGGCTTTTTTACTTCTTTTCGACCTTTGTCTTTACTCATTACCGTTCCCCTTATGCTTATCTAGCCATACCTAGTATGTATCAGGAAGTATTTGATTTCAAGCGGCTCATTACCTCATTGGTAAACTAATAAGGAAGCAGCCTTCTTATCCAGTGACCACTCGTCCCTGAATTAATACATTCAGTGTCACCTTCTTTTTTGGGGCTGCTTCCTTTGTACCTCCTGACTAAAAAGTCAGTACTATAAGTTTGCCTGTTTGCATATACCGATGCTGTGAGGATTATTACAAAGCTTATGTTTTACTGGTAAAATTTGACATAAGTGGTATAATTATAAGACTCATCAAAATAAGATGAGAGCACAAATACGAGGGGCTGAATGCTTCGACATTTGGATTTACAAGTTGGGTCGTGTCAGGTCGCTTGCTCAGCGTCATAGGGCAAAATTAATAAATGCAACAGCATCTATTCGCAATGCTAGAGCTACTGTAGCAGCTATGCTGCAACGCAGTAACTTTACGCTTGCACCACAATTTGCTTAATAGCTAATTGGACTATTCGCTCGACATCAGATAAAGCGTCTTAGTCTTATATCATCTGGTTGCTTACGAGCCCTTACCTTAAGCTCGTACTAAGACAAGTGAGGTCGCTGCATTTTGTTATTTTGGATATTTTATAGACAAAGTGCCTAAGATTTTAAAATAGCCTAAACCTGTAGAGCGCCAACAAGTAACTGAATGGACGCGGTTTCAACACCGCCAGCTCCACCATTCTTCGCTCATTATAAATAATGAGCTACGAATGGCAGGCCATTTGCCATAGGCGGCTTGCCATTTTTAGCTCAGGCGAAGAATGCCCTCCATAGCCTTTAGGCGACGGATGGGCTACTATTCTCTTCATGAACTATGTCTATATTCTAAAAAGCATTAACTACGACCAGATATATATTGGCCAAACAGCGGATCTACAAAGAAGACTAAAAGATCACAACTCCGGCAAAACCAGTCATACGTCAAAGTTTAAACCATGGAACATTATAAGTTACTGTGCATTTTCTACTAAGGAAAAAGCGCTTGGATTTGAAAAGTATTTAAAAACTTCATCTGGCAAAGCTTTTATGCGCAAACGTCTATTATAAATACCAGCGTGAATCTGCAAAAGAAAATGACCCCGTCTTCTATACAACGGGGTCATTTTTATACAAGCCAGTTCTAATGCATGCCGACGGGGGCCGCAGCACCATCATCCTGGTGCAGAACGTGCTTAGCCGGTTTATAGAAGACGTTAAATACCAGTGCGCCAACAATAATAGTTGAACCGCCAACCAATACCGGCACATTGACGCCCAGAGTTGCGATATAGCCGGCAATAATAGCCGGGATCGACTGTGCAAGAGCCTGAACGCTGGCTTCGATTCCGAGCACTTCACCCTGGATCTTTTTGTCGGCAGAAAGGCTCACTAGCGCCGATACGTTAGCCATAGTCAGACCGTTAAATATGGCAATGAGAGGCGCTACCATCAAGAGCTGTGCGGTATTATTCGGCAGCAGCTGCATGAACAAAGCTATACCATTCCCGAGCAAACTGATACGCAAAATCTGGTAGTTCTTAAAGCGCTTTGCAAGTATCGGCGTAAGCACAGCCTGGGTTACCGCTATACAAATACCAATGTACGCAAAGAAGTCACCGACGTTATTAACTTTAAACCCAAGCTTTTCGATAAGCAGAATCTGGAAGAAGGTTGTAAAGAACGTAAAGCCGCCCCAGAACAAAAATTCCGATGCAAATATAATACGCAAACTTGGGTGCGCTGCAGCTTTTCTGATGTTTTCGATTGACTTGCCCCAAGCCATTTTGAGCTTAGCGTTAATATGCTGGTGGGTTTCTGGCAGAATAAACAGAACGAGCAGAGTGTTAACAACGCTTAAGATTGCCGCAAACCAAAATGGAACAGCCGGACCAAACCAATGCGGCGTCGTAAACAAACCAAAGAAGCTCGTGCCCGGTGCTGCCAGGCGGGCGCCAAGATATGGCCCAGCCACAAACCCGATACCAAACGCCGCACCTATAAGCGCAAAGTTTGTGGTACGTTTTTCGGGCGGACTCACATCGGCTATTACCGCACGCGCAACACTTAAGTTACCGCCCGTT
Source organism: uncultured Candidatus Saccharibacteria bacterium (assembly GCA_964431415.1). Classification (GTDB taxonomy): domain Bacteria; phylum Patescibacteriota; class Saccharimonadia; order Saccharimonadales; family JACDBH01; genus CAYSJS01. The sequence continues at coordinate 71,074 of CAYSJS010000003.1, forward strand.
ATGCCGTCCATTGCCCGGGCAAAGAAGAGCAGGGGTATGTTTTTAGTAATGATACCGATAGCAAAAAGAGCGTACCCAACTGCCGTTCCAAAAAGACTGAAACTCAAGATCGACTTACGACCGTAGCGGTCACTCAACTGCCCTAAGATAGGCGTTGCCAAAAACTGCATCAGCGGATAAATTGCCGTCAGCCACCCGAGCATGATTAATGAACCTTTAAAGCTATACCCGGCCGGTTCAAAAATACGAAAAATAAGCTGCGGCAAGACCGGCATTAAGATGCTCACCCCAAGCACATCAAGGAAAATAGTCGAAATAACTATAGGAAGCGCCCGATGCTCTAGACGCGAATTAAGTTTACTTTTTGTTTGCTTCATGACTTATATTTCCTTACATACAGTCGTTACTTTAATAAATATCTTTTCCAGCAGCTCGTTTAACTTCTGCATATCCTTTTCGTCCAGATCCGCGAAGAAAGGCTCGTACTCTTTCAGGAGTATCTTCATGGCGTTCTGAGCAAATAGCCTGCCCGTTTCACTCAACACGACAACATGATTACGCCGATTTTCCGGATCAACCTCGACAGAAAGTAAGCCTTGGTCGTTGAGAAGCCGTATTTGGCGACTCACGGCTGCCTCTGTTTGGTTGAGCCAACCGGCAATGTTGGTCTGCAATACCCCTTCGCTGTGTTTATATAGCATCCAGAGAATTTTGAACTGCGACATGCCATATCCGTACGAATCTTGCAGTGTACGGTCGGCTACACGACCCAGCACTGTGCTTAAACGATGTATGTTTGTTGCAACTTCCGACAGGTCAGACATGGCGCACCTTTTTAACATGTTAAAGTTAACATGTTAAGTATCAGGGTGTCAACAATAATGTCCGATTATATACACTTGTAGTTATTTTTACACCAAAAAAGGGCAGGGGCTTTAGCTGGCTGACCGCCAACATTCATATAGCCTGTGCCAATCTTCTAGCGACAGGTTTTGAGCCCGCAAATTTCCGTCTACACCCGCCTGTTCAAGCAGCTCATCTGCCGCCTGCTTTGAAAGCTGTAATCCCCCGCTCAAAGAACTTCTTAGCTTCTTTCGCCTTTCCGAAAAACCGGCTTTGACCAGTCTAAAAAATACCTGGGTATCTACACCCTTAAAAAGCGGTTCTCGGCGATACTCGAGCATCAATACTTGCGAGTCTACCTTTGGAGGCGGCGTAAATAATGCGGCCGGTACTACGGGGCCAAGCCCTACTTTGCAATAAAACTGCGTTGTTATACTCAGCAAACTTGTCTGCCCGGGGCGGGCACACACTCGCTCTGCCACTTCTTTCTGTACCAAAAGCGCTGCCGATGTGAACGGATTTGGGCTCTCGCACATACGCCTCAGCAGGTTACTAGTCAGATAATATGGTATGTTGGCAACCACCTTATAGCCGCGCGGTAGCTGGGTAAAGTCAAAATCAAGAATGTCACCGTTAATGACCTCTAGGTTTTCATCCGGAACCCGAAATGGCAGTTCAGTCGCCAATACGTCGTCAAACTCAACCGCGACTACTTTTGTGGCAACCTTGCATAGCTCTTTTGTAAGCGTACCAAGCCCCGGCCCAACCTCGAGCACCACATCACCCGGCTCCACCTGCGCAGAAGCAACTATAGCACTGAGGGCCTCATGGTCCTGCAGCCAGTGTTGTCCTAAACTCTTTTTTGGTCTTTCTTCGCTCATCGTATGTATTTCATAGTGTATAGCATCCCCCGCCAAAACGGCGAACTAAAAAACTACCACCAATGCTTCACGACCCAGGAATTATATGCCGCTTCCCAGCTACCGTAGCGGGTGATTGCATAATTAGAACACCACTTCATCTGCGTTACTGCGCTCGTCTGCCAGTCCGCTCCGGCCGAAGCCATCTTTATACCCGGCGTCGCCTGACACAAACCATAACCCGTGGAGGTGTTAGAAATCGCTCCTGCAAACGGTTCCTCAAAATATGGCGGGCACGTTTTCTGACCCTGGAAACGCGTCGGGCACCACATACCGTTCTCACGGTTAATAATGTAATACACATACGGGAAATCACTGTCGGCAATACCCGCCGCCCGCATGACTGCCTCTTTATCTGAAGGAATTTGCACCGCTTGGCCTCGCGCCACCACTTGCTTGACCGGTTCCTGAATGATTACTTCCTGAATTATCTTCCGGCCCACTTCGACGCCGTTTTTAAGCTCAATCTGGTACGTTACCGACTTTTTACCGGCACTTCCACTCTGGCGAACCGCACTCGTACCAAACGACAAACTCGTATCCATCACCGTCTCGGTAGGCATAGGGATGGTGACCTCCTCAGTCACTACCTGCGTGCCATTACGCGTCACAAACACAAGCGTAGAAGGTGTAAGTTCCGTATCAAGCCCCGGCAGTACCGTATCGTCAGCGGCAAGTTTTACTTGTTTTTCGTCCAATAGTTCTTTAACTGTTTTTGCATGGGTGCGTACCGCCAAACTCGTCCCATATAAGTTTAAGTTCGCTGGTGTTGCGCGTGAAATAATTACCTTGTTGCCAATGCTCCCGTCTTTCAAAAAGTCATCGCTCGGCCCTGTCGTAACAATGTCTTCTGCATACAGTCTTGCCCCAGTCTGCTCGGCCATGCTGCGCGGCGTCAGAGCCGCACTTAAGCCAAGCATCTTCGTGTCACCGTCGTACACCACTACCGGTGCCGCACGGTACACATTAACCCGAAAATTATCTTCTTCAATCTTGGTGTCTAAACTCGGCTCTACCACGTCACCTTCGTTGACGGATATCATTTCTTTCTCAAGAAAATCGCCCACCGTTTCTTCTCTTGTAGGCAAGGTGCTGGTTTTGCGGTCGGCATATAAAATTACTACTTTGGCATCAGAAATTGCAGCGTCTCGGCCGGTCAGAGAGAAAAACAAAATGGCCGAAAAAGCGCACACCGTTACAGCCGCGCCCATACCGAGCAAGCGCGGATGTGCGTGCAGATGCTTATCTATTTTACGCAGGCGGCGGCGAAGTAAAAACCGGTATCGTTTTATGCGATGCACTCTTTCCTCCCGAGCCGATGAAGCGTTAAAGTCTTCATCCTCAGATATATTATTATAACAAACTTGGGGTAACGGGCGGCTGATAGCGTCTTAGGGCGTACTTTGCCGCTTCGTCAATGTTCGCCTTGTGCGCCTCGCCAAGCGGCACCCACTGGTACGTAAATATTTCAGCAAGCTGCTTTTTTACTTCTGGTTTTTCGGTTATATGTACCGCATAGAACTCGCCAATATAATAAAAACCAAACCGCCGAATTGTTTTTTTGCCAAGTGGTATCAAACTCGACTCGGGCACTGTAATGCCGACTTCTTCACTTAGTTCGCGCACTGCACAAGCACGCAGCGTCTCGCCCGGCTTGCAGCCGCCGCCCGGTAAGCTGTAGTCATTCGTACTTATCCAGCCGCGGACCAATAGCACATTTCCTTCATAGACAACCAAAACCCTGCTCCGCTGCCGCGAAAACCTAAAATACACATGCCAAAACGGAATAAGCACATAAAAAATACACTGTCCTATTAAACCCCAGATTGCTTTCATGATAATTTCTCTAAAGGCGCAAATGCAACGTTTAACTTTCTCATTCCTTTTGTCTGGAACAAAACGGCTACATTATCTCCATCCACTTCCATCACCGTCCCCATTCCGAATACTTGATGCTTGACCCTATCCCCCTCGTGCAGCTCGGGCACATAGCGGGGCTCGTCACTTAAAACCTGTTTCTCGCCCGAAGTAAAAGCGCCAGGAGTCGGCAGGGGCGTCATAGTTGCCTTGTCGCCCTCGATCTCAGACAAAAACCGGCTTGGCGGGTTATGCTGCATGCCCCCATACAAGACGCGGGCGGAAGCATACAACAAATACAGCTCCTCGCGGGCGCGTGTCATACCTACATACATAAGGCGGCGCTCTTCTTCCATTTCGCTTGCATCATAGAGCGCCCTGCTATGCGGCAGAACCGTTTCTTCTAATCCCACCATAAACACCACGGGGAACTCCAGCCCTTTTGCTGCATGAAGAGTCATGAGTGTGACGGCATTACTATTAAAGTCGGTCGTATCAAGGTCACTCACCAAACTCACTTCCTCTAAGAAACCATCCAGTCCTACATCCTGATACGCCTTGGCTACTGAAATAAGTTCTTTTACGTTTTCGACGCGGGATTCACCCTGCAAACTGCCGTCTTCTAGATATGCGTGGTAATCTATCCGCCTTATTAGGCTGTCGATAATTCCGGACACCGCCGTATCGTTCATAAGCTCTCGGTATTGGATAATTATGTCCGCAAGATCACTAAAGCCTTGCTTGGCTTTGGGTGTAAGTCCCGGACAATCGCGCACTTGCTCGAGCCCGCTTAAAATACCGCCGCACACTTTTGCCCACTCTGAAAATGCCGTCAGAGACTTCGGCCCCAGTCCTCGTGCCGGTACATTCGCAATTCTTTCAAAACTCACCGTATCTTCGGGCTGAAAAACAACCCGCAAGTAGGCAACGATATCTTTAATTTCTTTGCGGTCATAAAAGCGCACACCGCCAACAACCCGGTACGGGATTCCATACCGTACAAACATTTCTTCGACCGAACGGCTCTGCGCATTGGTGCGGTACAAAACCGCAAAATCGTTGTAGCGCCGCTTTCCCATATCCACTAAAGTCTGTATCCGCCTAATGATAGCTTCGCCCTCTGCCCGCTCACTCTGTGTTTGCAGAATTTGCACCGGCAGGCCGTTTCCTGCATCGGTCCACAACTTTTTATCTGACCGCTGGGTGTTTTTGGTAATCACCGCATGTGCTGCATCCAAGATCGACTTAGTACTCCGGTAGTTTTGTTCCAGCTTAATAACCGTAACCTTCGGATGATCTGAGCCAAAGTTTAAAATGTTCCGAAAATCCGCGCCTCTCCAGCTATAAATCGATTGCCAGTCGTCGCCAACTACGGCAATGTTGTTGTTTTTGTTGGTAAGCAACCGCACCAACTTATACTGCGCCGCATTCGTGTCTTGGTACTCGTCGATCATAACGTACGAGAACTGCCGATGCCACTTCTCGCGAATCGTCTCATGTTGCTGCAGCATGTGCACGGTTTTTAGAATGAGGTCATCAAAGTCTAGACCGCCGGCGTCTTTGAGGATTTTTTCATACAGCGGATACACTTTTGCGGCAGCTTCTTGCGCAGGCATTGACGCAAGCGATGCATACTCCGACGGTCCCACCAAGTCATTTTTTGCCGTGCTAATAAGGTTGGCTATAGTTCGGGCTGGGAAAGCTTTGTCATCTATATGGAGCTGACGAATCGCTTGCTTGATGGCACTCGTGCGGTCACTTTCATCAAAAATAACGAAATTTCTAGGTATTCCACTATGCTCACCATCTTGCCGCAGCAATCGTACGCAAATCGAATGGAAGGTGCCCATGTACGGCATAAAACTCCGGTTGTCGGCACGCTCACCTAATAAATGAGCCACACGTTCGCGCATTTCTTTGGCAGCCTTATTGGTGAAGGTAACCGCCAAGATGTTATAGGGCGTCGCTAAATGGTTGGCGATTATGTACGCAATGCGGTGAGTTAGAGTTTTAGTTTTTCCGCTTCCTGCACCAGCCTGAATCAGCAGTGGACCCTCTGTGGTCTGTACCGCTCTGCACTGCTCCGGATTCAGACCGCGCAGCAAATAACTGGTGTCAGCCGTAGTTTCGTCCGCCCAAGGATCAGTAATAGGATTTTCCATCTAGTTGGAGCTCGTATATTTTCCGGTTTGCATCATGTCATTGTAGCAGAAACCAGGTATAGTCGCTGCCGCACCGTTTCTTACAGCGTTTACTTAATAAATTCGTAAGGCAAAGTAAGGCTGGTTTTTATCACTTCAGCATCTATCAAAAGATATGCGCCAATAAGAAGGAGAAGAATCACCAAAAACACAACACCAACACCGCCGCGTCTTTTTGGCTTGGAGCTGTCGTGAGCAAGCGGCACGAAATACTTTTTACTATCTATGAGTTCCTGAAGGGCAGCATCGCGTTTTGCCTGCTCCTCCAATGCCTTTTGATCAAGCTTTGGTTTTTCTGAAGCTTCAGCCAGCGCATCAACGCTAGCCGACTCCGAACCTTCGCTCCCAGCGTCTGCAGCAGCACCCGTGGCTTCCTGAGTAGCTTCTGGAGCTTCCGGCGTGTCTGACGTTGACTGAGCGCTATCTACATCTGTATCGGGATCGGCATCTTCGCCAGATACATCCTTTTGAGCGACCTCCTCAGCGTCTTCATTCTGCTCTATTTCGCTTGGGATGCTCGTGCTTGAAGAAGCTTTCTCTTCCGGCGCCGTACTCGGCAGCGCACTACCCTTGCCTGTAGTAACTGTAACGGCAGTATTTGCTGTAGAGTCTACAATCTGGAGTTTTTTTGTTTCTTTCTTGGGTTTTATGGCCGCTTCTTCTGCCTCTTTAGCTTCAAGCTCGGGCGCAGTCTCGGTAAAGTTAACGACGTTGTTTTCCGGCTCAACCTGTCCTAGAAAAGTCTCATCTTCTTCGGTTAGCGGCTTAATAACTTTGCGCGTTACAGAAGGCGCAGCAAGCGGCTTCACTGCAGTTTTTTGATCGTTGCTGTCCGGCAGCACAGAGGTATCTCGTACGGTTATGGCCTGACCTACCACGGGACGCGAAGTACTGAGAGGCTTTGCCTTACCCGGTTTTGCCACATCAAATACTTTGGCGTTATCTATGGACTTAGGCCTGCCCGCTCCCATTTTATTCCTCGGCCCCGATCTCGCGGCGCAGACGATATGCTGCATCAACGATACCGCTAAACATATGATAGTTCACGCTGGCACCGCCCACCAAAACGCCGTCAATACCGGGCACTTCCAAATACCCGCGTGTCACGTCCGGCGTCACGCTGCCGCCATATAAAACACGTACTTTTTCGGCTGCTTTCACGCCGTACAGCTCAGAAATATTGTGACGTATGACTCTTTCCGCTTTCATTACATCTTCGGGTGTAGCGCGCATGTGATGCATCGGGTCGCCATCGCTCAACGCCCAAACCGGTTCATAGGCTATCACAACCTTGTCCAGATCACTTGCCGTCAGCCCCCGAAGCGCAGTAACCACTTGGTCATGAAGAACGCGGCGCGTATGGCCGGCTAAGCGTTCGGCCTTTGTTTCGCCAACACAAAGAATCGGCATGATGTCGTTTCGAACAGCCGACTCGACTTTTTCAGCTACTTCTTTTAAGCTCTCGCCGAATATATGCCGCCGCTCTGAATGGCCAATAATCGCATAGTGAACTAGGTCGTGCAGCATGGCATAACTTACTTCGCCCGTAAACGCTCCCTCATCCTTATAATATGCATTTTGAGCTGCCAGCCGGAATTTACGCCGGTCTATCTGGACGGAAAGCGGCTGCAAAACCAGCATGCTCGGCGCAAGCACCACTTCTATATCACGGTAGATTTTTATACGTTCCTGCAAGCGATGTACGAGAATACTCGCCTGCATCGTATTCAGATGCATCTTCCAATTTCCAACGATCAGCATTTTACGCATGCGACCTTCCTTCTTGTGCTAGGGGAGAGCAGCCCACACATCCGGCCTTGCCGGTGCATGGCGCGATGAGAGGGGATATTCCCCTCTCATAAGCGCAAGCGCTCAGATGCATCTTCCAGTTACCAACGATCAGCATTTTACGCATATATGATTATTTCTTATTACTCTTATGCTTTATTGTACTACTTTTTGAGGATTTTTTACCCTGCAATGCGGCTACGCCGGGCAGTTCCTTACCCTCCATGAGCTCTAAACTAGCGCCGCCACCAGTCGATACATGATGAAACGCCTTGGTGAGTCCGCGCTCTTCTACATACGAAACAGTGTCCCCGCCGCCAACTAAAGAAAAAGGTCTATTGCCAAATTGCCCCGTTAAGGCCTCGACAATTAGCTCAGTACCATGCGCAAACGGGCCAACCGGATCATTATTTTTGCCGTCCGTTTCGGTTACGCCCATCGTACCGTTCCAGACTACCGTCTGTGCAAGCTGCGCACCGCCCGCTATAAATGAACCGGAAAACGGTCCAATATCCAAAATAAGTTCATCCTTCGCTACCATCGTTGATTCATGCTTTGGCTGGCCCGGGTAGCTTTCTATGTCGGCAATAACGTGCGCATCCCAATCTACAATCCGCGTTTGTTTTGGATCTTTTATATCAGTTGCAACCACACCATCCTGCGGCAAATAGAACACAAATGGCCGGCTTTTAGCGGCCGTCTTGGCTTTTTCGATTATTTCTTTGGCTAGTGGCACATCACCGGTATCGGCTAAGCTCTTGCCGATCTCTATACCTTCGGCAAGCAAAAATGTGTTGGCCATGGCACCGCCTATTGCAATAAAGTCAGCTATATCTATGAATTTTTCGATTACTTTGATTTTGTCGGTTATTTTGGCACCGCCGATAATCGCCATCAATGGGCGCTTTGGCTCGCTCATAACATTAGTAATCGTGTCTACTTCTTTTTCGAGGAGCAGGCCGGCAACGCTGGGTAAAAACTGCGTAATTGCATCGGTCGAAGCATGCGCCCGATGGACCACACCAAACGCGTCCTGAACAAATACTTCGCCATACGATGCCAGTTGTTTCGCAAACTCAGAGTCGTTTTTTTCCTCCTCGGGGTAGAACCGGAGATTTTCGAGCAATAATATATCACCCACTGCAAGTGATTTTGCTGCAAGAGCGGTGTCACTGCCCAGACAGTCGGCAGCAAAATGGACGTTCTTTTTGAGCAGATTACTTAAACACCTGGCGACCGGCTCTAGACTATACCGCGGGTCGGTTTTACCTTCCGGCCTGCCTAAGTGAGACATGAGTACTAAGCTGCAGCCTTGTTCCAGCAGATACAGCAGTGTCGGGATACTTTCTGTTATGCGATAATCGCTCACCACCTTGCCGTTTTCTAGCGGCACGTTGTAATCAACCCGAACAAGTACTCTTTTATTCTTAAGATCTATATCTTTAACGGTTTTTTTGTCAAACGCCACCAGCCCGCCCCTTTTTAGAAACAATACGTATATTACTAGAGACTAGTATAGGCATAAGCGTCTTAAAAAGAAATAGCCCCGCTTTTTAACAACCGAGATAAAAAAAACCGCCTGAACTTATCTTTTTGAAAGTCAGGCGGTTTTTTAAAAATCGGGCGCACTATTCCATAACGCGAACTTTGATGGTGTCGGTTGTGCCGACCACACCTGGATACCGTCCGGAGCAAGAAACAATAACATCGCCCGCCGAAAGCACACGGTTGGTGTGCAGCCAGTTTGTCAGCTTTTCTGCAGCCAAGCGGTCTACCGGACGCACATAGCTCTTGCATGCATAGACAATTGCAAGCTGGTTAGCAACGCGAACATCGCTTGTTACCGCAATCAACGGAATTTCTACACGCTTGCTAGAAATCTCAAGAGCAGTTGCGCCAGAGCGGGTTTCTGCCACAATAGCATCCGCCTTGATATCGTTCGCCAGTCTAAGTACGGCGGCCGAGATAGCCTGCTGACGAGTATATACTTTGTCGATCGTTTCATCCTTGAAGCTCACCCGTACAGGGGCGTTTTGCTCGGTATACAGAATCACGCGCTTCATTACTTTGATCGCTTCCATAGGATAGCGGCCATTTGCCGTCTCATCGCTGAGCATCACGCAGTCGGCGCCGATCAAAACCGCGGTAGCCACGTCGGAAACTTCAGCTCGAGTCGGCTCGGGAGCTTCGGTCATGCTAAAGAGCATTTGAGTAGCGACAATTGTCGGTTTGGCATGCTTAATACCAAGTCCGATAAGCTGGCGCTGGATAATAGGAACGCTCTCTGGCGGCGTTTCCACGGCAAGATCGCCGCGGGCTACCATAATCACATCGGTTTCTTCTACGATCTCTTGCATGTGCTCAACAGCCGAACGCGTTTCTACCTTTACAATCACCTTCGCGTTCATGTTGAGGTTCTTCATGATTTTGCGAAGATTCTTTACATCATCCGCGGTCTGCACGAAGCTCTGCGCTACATAGTCAATGTCCTGGGTAGAACAAAACGCCAGGTCTTCTTTGTCTTTTTTGGTGATCACATCACCGCCAAAGTCCGTATCCGGCAGGTTAATACCCTTGCGCTTTAGCAAGATGCCGTCGTTTTCAACCCGAACATGTACGATACCCTCGGACACGCTGGTAACGATAGTTTTGACCTTGCCGTCATAAATGTACAAGCGTTCACCGCGCTTTACCTTCTTGCTTAGGTCGTACTGCATTGGTACGATACCGTCTTTTTCGTAATTGGCATTGTAGCCGATGCGCAGACTCTGACCTTCGGTCACATTAATAATGCCATCAAAGTCGCCAAGACGAATTTTTGGACCCTGTAAGTCGGCAATTATAGCAATCGGCTTGCCATACTCGCGGCTTGCTTTACGAATCCACTTAATCTGACGACCTCGTTCTTCGTATGAACCATGGCTAAAGTTCAAACGAATTCCGTTTGCACCGGCTTTAATGGCACTTAGAATCGCTTCGTATGAGTCAGTAGCCGGCCCCACCGTTGCAATGATCTTTGTTCGTTTGTATTGGCCAAGCTGCCCGCCTGGAACTTTGCGTGTTACGTCCATGGTTTTCCTTACTATTTATTATACGCTTATGCTTACATTAAAAAACAAAGGTACGTTCCCTGTAATAAAGGGATCTTTTTTAAATTTTTGAAGATTAGTATCAGAGCATGTGACGATCTCTGTCGCTATGTCAAAGAAACATTTTATACAGCACATGTGGTGATCCCAAGGAGAGTCGAACTCCTCTTGCTGGGATGAAAACCCAGTGTCCTAACCGATAGACGATGGGACCTCCACATGAACTCTATCCGCTTTAAATGTTCTGAACGACCAATCCTCTTTATCGCCCTCACGAGGAAGGCTGATAGTAGGCATAGAAAGAAATCTTCACTTGCCTTGATAGGATAATCTTCAGCTTTGCATTTTACCATAACAGATACAAAACGTCCACCCATGTTTCGCCCCTAAACAAAAGCTCGCTTCTCTCATATAAGAGAAGCGAGCTTTTTAAGTTTGAGCGGTCAGTCACGACGCTGATTTGTGATCTAGACCTTAGCGTAGCACAAAAGTGCTCTTTACGCTAGTGCTTAGTTCGTTCCGCGAAGTGCACGCATGCGGTACAAGAATGCACCGATGAATGAAACACCGAGGAAGATAGCGATCGTACTGCCAGCACCGGTTTTTGGCAGCTCGGTTGGAGGAGTTACAGGCTTTTTAACAAAGCTGATAACGCTCGCACACTTGTCGCTTGTCTTAGAAACCGTCTTACCATCCACAGTAAAGTTGGTAGTTACTTTTACATTCTTTGAGTTGTTAAGATCTGTGTAGGTGTGGTCGGCGGTTGCAACATCATCTTTCTTTACGCCATCACCGAAGTCATAGCTTACGTTCTTGAAGGTAGCACCGTTTGCTGCAGTGTAGTTAACGCTAAAGCGGAACTTGTTGTCAGCGAGTTTGGTAACCGTCAAAAGGTCACAGCTGTAGATTGGGGTAACCGGCGCCTTCTTAACATGAATCTTAACTTTTACACTTATGTAAGCGCGATATTCAAAACAACCAGGAACGATACCGTTATACCCAAGAGTAGCGTTATCCATAATGTTGCCTGTTAATGTGTAAGGAACATTCCATTGTGGTGCATTGGTCGTCATTGCCTGGCTTACATATTCAAGACTAATTTCTTGCCCCTGGCATGTAATGAACACATTGTCTGTTGCGAGTGCAGAGTTGTCTGCCTTCACTGAAGCTAAGATTTCTTGGCTCTTTGCATATCCGGTGTTTTTAAAATCAACATCAACCTTCGTGTTCTTTGCTACACCAACACCATCATTGTTTGCACCGTTTAATTCGGTAGGGTTGGTATTGTGAACATAAAACCACAAGTCAACAGTTTGGTCTTCAGTACATGCTTCTGTCGTATCTGGACCGTTTGCATCTGTAATTCTTAAAAAGTTCTTTTCTTCGCCGATTCCATTTACACCAGAACCATTGTTAAACACAACAGCTGGAGCAGCGGAAACCATTGCTGTACCGATAACGAAAGTTGCAGCAAGTAAGCTTAGTGAGCTTACGAGAGCCTTTACTTTTGTACTAATGAATTTCATCTCATATTCTCCTTAATCTTAATTACTTACAAATTACTTGACCATCACCATTTGAATCGCCAAGGTTAGTGTAAGGCGTCTTGTTCATTGGGTCTGCTAAAATTGCAGCCCGCGCAGCAGCAGTAATGCGTCTGAAGAACTTTATGACACCAAAACCGCCTTCGTTTCGTGGTTCGTCTAAGTCACATACATCTACGTCATAGTACTGTTCAGCTTGTGTAGTAGTTGTCGCTTCTTGGGTAGTTGTAGTTGAAACTATAGTAATTGGAGGCAAAGTAGTAGGTGCTGAAGTAACAACTACAGTAGTGCTTGAGCGTGGTGTAGTACCTGTGTTAGGAGTTGTCCCAGTGTTTGGTGTAGTACCTGTGTTAGGCGTTGTTCCAGTATTTGGAGTTGTACCGCCGACGGTTGTATCAGGGTTGCCCGGTACATCTGTTGGAGTACCGGTTGATTCTGTTGGATTCCCTGGGGCATCTGGAGTACTTGGCGAAGATGGAGCCTGGCCTCTTCCGCCGCCAACACTTGTGCTACTTGCGCCCGCAGGTCCTTGTTCTGTCGTGCTAGTTGCACTTCCACCAGGCAAGCTAGTTGTTGAACCTGCAGGAATATTACCGCTAGTTGAAGGGTTAACAGCAATCGTGGTTGACGCATTTGGATCAACATCAACCTTGTGCGGTGCACCGGTAACAATTTCAGTCGCGCTGGTCAGGTTTGACCAACCTTGGATATAGAGCTTGCTGCTGCCCCTTCGTGCGAGCACAGAAGTAAATCCGTCTATACCTTCTACAGTTGCGTTGAGACTAAACTCAACACCACTGAGAACATCACCTTCGGCAATAACTTCTTTATGAACGCGCATGCCAATGATTTCGTTTGTCTCTGGGTCGCGAACAGCTTCGAAAACTGTAACTTTATCACCCTGTCTAGCAAAGGTTCCGTTATAGCGTGCTGTTTGAACGGCAACACTGTAAGCCTCTGCACAATCTTCACGTGCAGCTGCTTCACCTTCGTTATTGTAGCGAGCTACCAAGTTCTGGAAAGCGGCCAAGTAATCACGGTCGGGGTTTACACCTTCACCGTCAGTTGCTGGCTCGCCAGCTGCAGCCATAAAAGCAGCGAGAGAGGAGAAGTCGCCACTGTGGCTTAATGGACCATCTTGGTCAAACAGTTCATCAATAAATTCTTTTGGATCGGTGCCGTCATACATTGGCAAGAATGCTTCTGAATCGTACTGATCACCTACGGATGCAGCAGAAGCGTGTACGAACGTATCACAGCCGCTTTCGCTGGAAGGCATCGTTGGTACGGTAGCTCTTTCTTGACGCTCACCGCTATTTGAGGCGAGAGCAAAACCACCATAGCCCAGCGCACCAACAGCAGCAAAAGCCGCCGTTGCTCGCAATAGAGCATTTGGACGTACGCTACCAGCATCTGTATTCGCCGGTGCAGATATTGCATTCATATTTACAACTTCAGACATCTTCATTCCTCCTACTTATAATCTCTTAGACACGTTATGTACTTTGTAACACTTTTAGCGTAACTATGAAAGCATAAGCTTTTACAAAATACAAATACGTTATTTATGATATCATAGATTAATTATTTTGTCAACATTATTGAGTAATTTATCTTACTTGTGCAAGCACCATACTCAATACTTCATCCACGTGTCTGTCCACGACATAATCAGGTGCTTGAGCATCTAAAACGTAACTGCCAGTGATTGCTCCCGCGGCTTCAAAACGCGCTAGTCTTTGGTTATGAGCATCTTCTAACCAAGCATTTACCCGCTGGAGTTGTGTAGAGTTGTCAGTGTTCACTTCCCAAACTCCCCCTAGCGAAAGTTTGCCGACATTGGCTGGAATAGAGCGCTCCGATGGATGGTTTACCTTCAATGCCACCACATCCGCTCTTTCGTTGAAGGCGTCCGGCAATGGTACCCGTTCCAGATCACCAACAACAATAGCAAGACCGGTGTCGCATAGTTCGTCCAGCGACGGCTCACTATCTTCGCCCGTCAACGTGACAATATCGAAACGATCAAATGACGGCATAATATCTTGAATTCCTTGAGCGATCGAGCGGCCGGCCTGACGTTTCATACCCGCTACCACCGGATGATCACCTTTATTTTGCTCGTCAAGAACAATCCTTACCAATAACGGCGTCATAGGAAGCACCTTGCGCACCTGCTCAACACCTAGATATTCAGCCATCGGCGATGAAAGATCGATTTGGTGTGCGCCATGGCGAAGTGGATCAAAATCCACACTTCCCACGTCCAGTCCCACAGAAGCAACTGTTTCATGCGGAAATTTATGCACACCGCCTGAATGACGAAAATGCGCTTCAAGGTCTTCTATTTGGTTGCGTGTGTTCGGGAAACGAACCATGACGCTCTCTCCTTTTCTGTCGCGCGGACACTATCAAGAAGACTGTTAAACACAGCATGCGGGTCTTCTCTTACTTCGGTGGCACCTATATGAGCAACCATCTGGAACTTAAGTGCTTGTAGCGCGGTAGCTGCATTAATAACACTGCTTCCGCTCATAATAGCGAGAGCGCCTGCAATTCGCTTTATCTGCACAGCAGGACGACCAACAGCTTCTTTTATGCCACACTCAGTCAAAAGATCGTGTGAGACTCTTACCATATGACCGATTCTAGTGAATTCTTCAGGCGAGACACCTATAGCCTCTGCTTGCATGCGATATCGCTGTAACATTGTTGTATCTGTCACCGTTTTTATATCCTTGGGATTGCCTATCTCGCCTCTAAGTGCAGCGCCGATGATAGCGTTCTTTGTATTTGGATTATTGCCCATATCCACGCCAATACCCATACGCGAAACAAGCGCCGAACTCATGGGGTAAACCGTACGGTCGGTGCCGCGCGGATTAATTGCTAAGGCTGCAAAAATTAATTTTCTAAGCGCGACAATACCAGTGTTATTAACGATTTCCGAGCCCTCAAGAGCTCTGAATATTGCGCCAACAGCAGTGGGGTTAGCACGGTTTATTTCGTCAGCAATAACAACCTGAGTATCTGGGGTTAAAATACCTTCATATTCTATAGTTGTTGTCTCAGAACGTTCGGCGCCATCGGCCTCTTTTACGGCTTTATCAGAAATATGTGTTCCACCGGTCATTTCTTTGCCAGTTAGGTCTGATTGTGGCGGAATAAAGGCACGACCATTTTCGCCGATACCGTCAATAAGCCGATGCCCATGATCAAGCAGAACCGACTTACCGCCACCCGGGGGCCCTAGCAGTACCACCGGCAACCCAGAAATAGTTGCGGCAACATATCCGGCGATAGCCTCGTCTTCACCTACAAGTGCCCGTGACACTTGTTTGTACGCTCTTTCATAGTATTCCGCAGCGCTGGTGTTATAGTCACTATTCGGTACTACAGGTAACTGGCTAAACTGATTTTCGTGTGAAGTACTCATGGTTATCTCCTTACTCTCTTACCGATAAGCGGCAAGCGGTTTATAAAACGATGCGTAGTCTTAGTGTTTCTTACTGTCAAATCACGAGCTCTAGGAAGTGCAGTGTTAAAAGTTGTTGTCAGTTTTGGTCTGGTCATTTTCCAACGTATAGCTGCTGCAAGGCTTAACGCGCCAACTATCATACGACCAACCCCGTTACCTTCTTGCTTCGCCTTCCGCGGCGTTGCGTCTAATTTTTCGGCAACTACGTTTAGATCCTCTTTAAGTCCATCTTCGGTAGAAAAGCTTTCAGCGTCAAAATAGTTCCCACCGGTCAGTTCAGCAAGTTCTTTAAATTTATTAGCGTATTCGCCATCACCCGAAACGTCAAAGATAAATAGTGGCGTAGCAGCTGTTCCGAGTTGCGCTTCTGAGACAAGGCCCGAAAAGTCGTTGCCATTAGTCACTATAGCTACTCCGGTAAAAGGTACTTCTTCTCCTGATAAAGCTGCACTGCGATCCAGCTGAGCATTTCCAACAGCAGTCTGGAACGCTTCAGCCATAGGCGCATGACCAATAGGTGTTGTCAGAATAGCCTCCGATAAACTCTTCGGCTCAACAAGACCTTCGGAAGCTACTAACGCCTCCGCATCAGAGTGTATAAGTTGCGTTTCAATACCACCAACAACCGAACTTACAGACAGCGCAGGCATCTCGTTTTCGAGCATTGTAGCACCGGATCGATCCACGACTACCTGCAGAGTAGAAGGTGTTACTACCGGTTTATCAAAGTTGATCCACAAACTTGCGTTAGTCGCCCCAACGAGGCCTCCCCCAACAGCCGCCAACGATATAAGCGCACGCGGTATCTTTTGGCGTGCTTTTGGTGCATTTTCCCCAGCTACCTGACCCCATATAGCTGTCAGGGAGTCACGATTACGATCTATACGAGTAAGCGACCGATACTCCATTGCGGCGCCTACCATGGCACATGCACCAGTCACGGCCATAAGCGATGGTACAGGATGGGCATTCACCAGTTCGGCCGCATGCTGAAAAGCATTAGACTCACTGGCTGCGAGTACCGCGCCCTGTACTAACTGAGATCGTTGCATCAATTCAGACATGACAGTATACTATCATGTTTTTGCAAAAAAAGCAAGTACTTATGCTTATTTTAATTCTTAACTTCTACCGTACTGCGGGGTAAAGAGAACCCGAAGGTACTCCCCTTGCCCTCTTCACTTTCAAAAATTATGCTGCCGCCCTGTGCCACAACAACTTTTTTCGCCATAAACAGCCCGAGACCGGTGCCATCCGGACGCGCTTTTTTAGCATTTCCTGCCCGATAAAACTTCGTAAATAAGTGGTGCTGCTCACTCTTTGGCACACCAAGACCATCATCTATCACCTTGTATTCAATCGCTTTGTCGGAAGCACGAAGCTCTACGCGGATATGTCCGCCTGACGGCGTGTAATAGATGGCGTTGTCCATAAAGTTCATAATCACTTGACGGGTTTTCATTTCGTCTATGTTTAGCATCGGGAAGTCAGACGGCTTTTCGTATGTTAGCTCAAGATCATGCATTTTTGCCGTTTCTTTAAGCTGACTCACCTCTGCCTCAACTACATCCGCTAACTGAGTAGGTGCAGCCTGAATGACAAATTTACCCGTCCGCAACCGGGATACATTCAAGAGGTCGGCGATCAAGTAGACCATGCGTTGACTGCTGCCATATGCTTGTTCCAAAAGATCACGCTGGTCGGCGGTAATTTTGCCCGCATCGCCGTCAAGTACCATGCTCACATAGCCTTTTACAGAGGTGAGCGGCGTGCGTAGCTGGTGTGAAGCCATGCTGATAAACTCGTCTTTTGCCTCATCGAGCGCCTTCAGTTTTTCGTTTGTCTTCCGCAGCTCCTTGGTGGCATCGGCCACTTTTTGCTGCAGCGTACTGTTAAACTGCTGAATTTCTTCAAAGCTAATAGCGTTTTGTATCGCAATACTTAACTCGTTCGCACACAGGACCATAATTCTCTTATCTTGATCGTTATACGGGTTACCGCTTTTTTTAGGGCCTACGAGAATCATGTTGTTCATTGACTTCTGCTTAGAGTCAACCACACCCACGGCAACAGATATATTTTTGTCATCGAAAGCTTGCTTTAAATCATGTTCATTTGCAGCAATATCGTCTATTGAAAGCACTGTCGTACGTGAAGTAAACCTGTTTTTTATGAGAGCATAGTCACTGGTTGAAATATCTAAGAATTTAGTTCCAATCTCTCTTCTTTTTGTCTCGTTCGTAACGACAAATACGCAGTATTCTGCTTTCAAGTTTCCCGAAATAACACGTGCAACTTTATTTAAAAGAACATTCAAATCAATTGTAGTAACTAGCACACCATTGAGTTGATCCATAAAGATTTGGGGATCATAGTTGTCTCGATAAAATATCCGGTCGCTTATCCGGTCAAAAAAGTTTCTAAGCGGCTGCAGGGTCAAAGAAAGAAAGACGGCGGCACCTACATACACAACCCTATGCATGTTATCTACGTTATTACTACCAAGAAAGTATGACGCCGCACCAAAAACAACCGCACCATACATTACACCGATAGCAGACAATGTAAGGATGTACCCTACCGATCTCGCCACCACAAGCCTAATGTCGAACAGTCTGTGCTTTACGATTGCATATGCCACCATCCCTACAAGCGCAAGCGAGAATACTGGACCAAAGCGTGAACTAGACCAGTCGTTCACGAATAACGGTACAAGTACGTTTGAAATTACTGCAAAGAATGCATATATAAACACTCCGGAAGAGACAAGTATGACCTGTTGTCTTTGTCTGGCATCTGCAGCGTGTTTAATTTGCGATGCCATCACATAAACCAGCAAGATAAGTGCGAGTGAGGCGTAAAGAATAAAACTTAAATATAAACCTTCAGTTTCTATTGTTGTCTCAGTTACCGAACTTATAAAATAGTTGGTGAAAACAACTGGGATAAGCAAAACTGTAAAAATCATATAAGCACGCATGGGCAGACTTCGTACTATTTTGTTTTCTTTAGGAAAATAAGAGACAAAGCTCAGCAACCCGCAAGCCGTTAATATGCCCCCCAGAAAAACAAGTCTTGTAAGTAGTAAACTAGTCGGACGAATACCCGACAAATAGTTAAAAACCGTCCATGAGGTGGTAGCAAACGCAAGAAAGGCAAAAAGCTGATTAACCTTTTGCCTAGGGTTTCGAGACAAAATGATCAACGCAAGTAGAACTATTAGAGCGCCGCACAGTATAATCAAGACTAAATCAAGCAGCATGCGCTATCTCACGCTTATGGTTATGTTGCATAGTCTAAGTATAAGCTTTTTTATTTTTTTTTAACAACAAAAACAAAATCATATTAACTTGCAGTTATGATGGACTTGGGAATATTATGTGTAGCAATGTGCAGCTAATAAAAATAAATATCCGCAACAACACGAAAGGTCGCTGATGATTGCCAGGTTCCCGGACTTTTCTACAATAAGAATCGAGCATAAAGAAGAAATAAATAATTTTACGTTTAATTTTGAGCCCTACTCTGACTCCAGTTTTGTAAATCTTTTTGCCTGGAATGTTGATAACTCGGCGAGCCTAAGCTGGTTAAACGGTAATTTGATAATCAGACTACCGGATTATATTGAAAAGGGTCGCTATGTTTACTCACTTATCGGGATAAATGACCTCGACACTACTGTAGAAACGCTTCTCTCTTACTTTCCCCTACTAAGCCTTGTCCCACAGATCGTAATAAATAACTTAAAGAGCCCGGAAAAGTACGCAATCGCTGAGGACAGAGACAATTTCGATTATTTATATAAAATAGATGATCTTGCATCGCTCCAGGGTTCAGAGTATAGAAAAAAAAGACAGAAGGTAAACCGAACCCACGAGACACTAAAAGATCGCCTTGAGCTCAGCACTCAAACGCACATAAACAATGCCCTGAGAAAAGAAATGGAAGACGTATTAGCAAGATGGCAAGTCCAAACCGAACAACCAATAGATAGGATAGAGCTTGAAGGAATGGCATTAAGGAGATTGTTGGATCATTTTTACTTTTTCGACCTGCATATAACCACCTGCCGGATTGACGGTAGGCTTGAGGGTTTTTCCATAAACGAGGTGCTCGACGAAGCATTTTCAATCTGTCATTTCGAAAAATCAATCACAAGCGAACACGACGGAACGGGATCGGTACTTATAAACCACGCAGCCAAATCACTCTCCCCACTTTCAACAATAGTGAACTGGGAACAGGATTTGGGAATACCTGGACTAAAAAAATCTAAACTTTCCTATAAGCCTATTAAGTACCATCGAAAATACTGGATCAGTAGAGGCGAAGCGATCCAATAGACAATAAAACCGTCTAATACTCTACGACAGGCAGCTTGAAACCTATCAAGTCCATTAGGTTCTTAAAATTTTCATCAATAGGTATTACTAGTGGCTTAGATACAACACCTAGTTCTTCTTCTTCAGTCGTAAAGGTGTCTCTGCCCAGCAGTGGCTCGGTAGCAAAACCATTTCTTTGAAGAGACCTTACTTGTTTGCTGTTCGCCGTCGCTATTACTATCGTCCTCCCTACTTCAGAGTCTTCCCTAATAAGCTTGCTATAAAGCTCAAGATAGGCAAGCTGCGCACTGTTCAGGTAGTTGTACGGCGGCATAGGATCATCAGGGTGAATTCTAAAGTTAGTTTCAGCACATAAAGATTTACGGAGGTCGATTCCTTGAGCAGCGTAATATCCAAGAAAATCTGCCGCACTAAAGTTTCCTAGCTCAATTAAACTATCAATGGTATAGATACCGGTTCTATTTGCCTCGATTACTTCTTCATCACTTACATCGGAGAGCCGAGTGGTGGTAGCGGCATGTACAACTCGTTTTTGCCCTTCTCGCGTGTCAATAAGTAGAAGTATCTCCTGGGCAGCATCATACTCAGGATCAAGATCTGCAACCTCTGGGAAATAGCTAGCCTCATGGGTACGAGAGATATTGGCATAAGGATGCAACGGATTTATCCATGCAGCCACTACTTGGTCAGGAAATTGTTCTGCGGTTCGCTCAACCACTTCGGCTTCTAATGATGCAAGTTCTTCGGGATCGAGAAAATAGTTTGGCTCCACTTGCAAACCGTTCGGGTACTCTCCATTTACAGACATAGCTATTACTCCTTAGCCCCTTTATTTAACTTAAACCTATTGAGCGCCCTTTTCCCCAGACCAGCTAAACAGCCAAGTGCAGCGAAAGTAGGAACTGCAACTTTTGGTTCTGTAATATTGGTTGCACCCTCCGCAATAAGCACGCCCTGAACAGCAACTGCACCCGTAAGCATCACACTTGCCATCATACCCCTTTTTATATTTTCTCTTTTTGTCCGCTCGGGCTCTTCTCTATGGGTTGCAGCCAGCATCGCAGGCACGCCAATGTAGTTAGATATTACTGCCTTACCTAATACGCCCAGACGTCTGGACCTATCGATTCTTTTATCTATTTCATCGTTGATTTTTCTTAAAAACTTACTTTCATTACGCTCAAGCACATCAGCTACTGCATAAACGCCCGCCCCTTCAGTAAGCAAGGTTGATCCCGCAAGATATCCTACACTCATAGGTACACTGCCGGTTCCTTTAAGAATTGCAAGAAAACCACCATACCTAACTGGTCCAGCTCCCAGTTCTACCGCAATTGCAGCTTTTCTAGCCACATTCTTCAACTTGGACCATTTTTCAATGTCGGAGGAAACAGGTGATGCTACTCCCACAATATTGCTCTCACGCTCACCGTCAGAATGGTCAAGAGAAGAATCGTTAACACCTCCTACAGTACCTTCATTCACCAATATGATATTTACAGACTCGCCACCCCATAACGGAGCCTCAGAAAGCTCAGCAGCTGCTACAATACCGTCAGACTCAGCGCCAGTAAAGACAGGTTCTTGCAATTCGTTTTCTTCAATAAAGAGTCGCGGATGGACAGGATCATTGTTCATAGTTTATATATTATACACTATTTTATGTTTTTGTAAAGTGTTTTTTGAATACGCTCTCAGTGTATACTAAACATTATGACGAAAATTGCAATTGTTGAAGATGATGTTGCTATCGCCCAGATGTACGGCATTAAGTTTGAATCCGAGGGTTATATTGTCCAAACAGCAGAAAATGGTCGCCTCGGTTTAGAACTTATCGAAAAGATGCGGCCCGACATTGTGCTGCTTGACCTCATGATGCCCGAAATGAATGGCGACGAAATGCTTGCTAAAATGCGCGCTACCGACTGGGGCAAAGACATTAAAGTTATTATCCTGACTAACATGGGCGAACAAGAAGCGCCCGAGATCTTAAGAACACTAAATGTTTCGGCATTCGTCGTGAAAGCCGACTTCACGCCAAAGCAAGTAGCCGAACTAGTAAAAGCTAAGTTAGCAGCATAGGTATATGAAAGCAGCTATTGTTGGCTACGCTACCGAGGGAATTACCTCCGCGGCATACTGGCATAAAAAAGGGTATGAGGTAACAGTCTGCGATCAAAACGCTGAGCTCAAAGTGCCGGATGTGTATCAAAAGAAGTTGGGCGATGAATACCTTAGTGGACTGGGTGAGTATGACGTTATCGTGCGCTCGGCAGGCATCCACCCCCGCCTACTGCTTGCTCAAAATCCAGGAATCGAAACAAAAATTACGACTAACATCGAGGAATTCCTGCGGGTTTCGCCTACCAGAAATCTCATAGGTGTCACTGGCACCAAAGGAAAAGGTACTACCTCAACGTTAATAACAAAGATGCTAAGCGAAGCGGGCTATACGACTCACCTGGTCGGTAATATTGGGCAACCTCCCCTGGAGCTCATCGAAACCATTACGCCAGACGACTGGGTAGTGCTTGAGATCTCTAGCTTCCAGCTCGAAAATTTTAAAGGCCCATCACCCCATATAGCCGTCTGTCTAATGGTTGTTCCGGAGCACCTGAACTGGCACGCTTCTATGGACGAATATACCGCCGCCAAAGGCAATCTCTTCCGCTACCAGACCGAGAGCGACTACGCCATTTACTTTGCAGAAAATGACACCTCGGCTCGCATCGCTGGCAGCGGCAAAGCCAAGCAGCTGCCGTACTTCCGCCAGCCCGGTGCGTATGTACATGAAGATTATATTGAAATCGAAGATGTAAAAGTGTGCAAAGTGTCGGAGATTAAGCTTCGCGGTAAACATAACTGGCAGAACGCCTGCGCAGCCGTTACAGCCGTCTGGCAGGTAACACCCGATGTTGAGGCGATACAAAAGGTATTAAAAACATTTAGCGGGCTAGAGCATCGTATTGAGTTTGTGCGCGAGCTGGACGGCGTTTC
Organism: uncultured Candidatus Saccharibacteria bacterium; assembly: GCA_964431415.1. Lineage (GTDB taxonomy): Bacteria > Patescibacteriota > Saccharimonadia > Saccharimonadales > JACDBH01 > CAYSJS01. The sequence continues at coordinate 94,134 of CAYSJS010000003.1, forward strand.
TTATTTTGACGACTCATTTGCGACAACTCCAGAAACATCCATTGCAGCCATGCAGGCCTTTAGCGAGCCAAAAGTTGTTATCCTTGGCGGATCAGACAAGGGCATACCACTCGATCCAATTGCTGATGAAGTAATAAAAAGTAACGTCAAACGGGTTATCGCCATCGGCGACATGGGAGCGGTTATTGAAAAGTTACTTAAAGATCGCAAATTTGATGCCATTACAACAGGTATAACTACCATGACCGAAATGGTTGCCGAGGCCAGACGCTTTGCTGCACCGGGTGATGTCGTGTTACTTTCCACCGGCTGTGCGAGTTTTGGACTTTTTAAAGATTACAAAGACCGCGGCAATCAGTTTAAAGCTGCTGTTCAAGCATTGTAGCAAGCCGGCTTAAGAGCGCCCGCTCGGGCTGAATCACTAACACGTCTTTCCCGGCAAGCCGCATAATGAGCCCATCTATCCAGTGATAATGCGTACAGCCAAGCACCAGCACGTCGACCCCAGCGGATAGCGCTTCCTGGACACCTCTTTCTACCTCATCAAGGTTTACCCTGTTCTCTTCAATCATAAGTGCCCACTGACTACAGTCCGGCTCCACTATTTTCTTCCCTTGGGCATAGGTCTCTACCAGCCACGCATATCGCTTGCTGCGCAAGGTAGCGGGCGTTGCAAAAACCCCGATCACCCCAGTTTTTGTAGCTTCCGCCGCCGGTTTGATCATCGGTTCGGTTGCGATTAACGGAACGTGTATAACAGCACGAAGCTCTTCAATACAATTGGTCGAAACGGTATTGCACGCAATTACAATCACCTCACAGCCGGCCTGAGCCATGTCTTCTAGTATTGGACGCACCAGCGTAAAGAGCTGCTCCGGGGTCTTGGTCCCATACGGCAGATTGTCCCGGTCCTCTCGCAAGAGCACCTCGCAGTCCGGAAAAGCTTTTTCGATTGCCCGTGCGACCGACAACCCTCCTACACCCGAGTCGAATACGCCTATTTTGGTTGGGCGGTTCATTTTTTTATAGATTCCCGGGCCGCCCGGATAACATTATCAAAGAGTGCGCATACCGTAAGCGGACCAACGCCGCCTTTGGTGGGCGTTATCGTAAGGTCGTCCCTCTCGTACACTTCACTTGCCACGTCACCCACTGTTTTACCATCTTCGCTTGCCACCCCGGCATCCACGACTACGGCTTTTTGCTTAATCATATCCGGAAAAAGTAGGGCCGGACTGCCTGCCGCAGTGATAATAATGTCGGCGTTTAGGCATTCGGCCTTTAAATCTTCGGTGGAGCGGTCGGCCACATTAACAGTATGCCCTGCAGAAAGCAGTATTTTTTCGAGCGGCTTGCCTACCAGCTTGCCTCTCCCAATGAGCAATATCGACTTGCCTTGCAGCTCAACGTTATAACCGGCAAGTAGCCACATTATGGCAAGAGGCGTAGCGGGTTCGTAGATTGCTTTAGCACCCAATGCATCGACGTCTTTTACAGGCTCTACCATACTGACTATTTGCTCGGTTTCAGACGGATCTTCTAACGGCAGCTGAACAATTATGGCATGCACATTTGGGTCGGCATTTAACTTTTGGATTGTCCGGGCCGCATCTTTTTGCAGTACCCGATGCACCGATACGTCAATCAGTATGTCTGCGCCATATTGACGCTTGAGCCGCATATATACTTCTATGACCGGGTTTTCTACGGTTACTACAATTGCCAAATGCGGCTGTATCTTGTGCTCTTGACGAAGCGCCCGTACTTGCGCCGCCTGCCGCTCTTTAATAAAGCCCGCTATTTCTTTGCCGTTTAATAATTTCATCTTGTAAGCTAGTATACCGTGCCTGACTTGTTTTATCACTATCTGTACTCTGTAAAAAACCTGATACAATAAAGTAAACATAAGAGTTTTAGGTGCGTAACAAAGTATGATGATCCGTTCGCCTCAAGAACTGAGCCAGTCAATAAAATCTGCCATCGACCACCGAGCGGTTCTTTTTTCACACATAATTTTGGCCCTCACCATCACATTTCACACCCTGCTTGCGCCCGACTCAGGCTCGTTTGAGCGAATAAGCGCCATAGCTATGAGTTTGGGTGTTTCCGTACTTATTGTCTTCCGCGTATTTGACCTCGCAAAAATAAATAACCATCCAAAGACTTATCTGCTCGGTTATTACACCTTAATATTCTTCGGCTATGTGCTGCTCAGTGACGCTGCCACCCCATATGCCATTGGCGTGTTTTTAGTCGTATTCTTAACCAACCTGTATTACGGCAGCCGCGGTGTGCTCTTTACGATCGGCTTTTTTGGGGTAATGACCGCCGTAAAATATGTGTATCTGCTACAGACAACAGAGTTCACGCTTGCCGATAAGTTAAATGTGGTTGTTGGCTTCTTTATTTTTACCGCGATCGCAAGCTTCTTTATTAATGTACAAAAAGTGTTTGACTGGGACCGCGCGCAGCTGCATGCGACTGTCAAAGAGGCTTTTGTGGAACAAAAACGTCTGCGCGCACTCATTAACAACATGACAGAAAGCGTACTGGTACTAGACAAAGAAGGCATTATCCGGCTCTATAACGCTGCCGCGCTCGCACTTTTTAACACCAATAATAGCCTGAGTGACAAGCCACTGGACGGCTTTATTAAACTTGAGGAAGAAAATGGCAAAATTATTACTGCCATAGACTTACTCCCAAAAGATACCAAGCCTATTATCCGAAACGACATCCGCATTCGCTACAGCAGCGATGACACCGCTTCGCTGAGTATTGTCGCAACCCCTATCCGCTCCACATTTGGCCAGGAGCGAGACGAAGAGGGATATGTATTAACCATGCGCGACATTACCCACGAAAAGTCCCTGGAAGAAGAGCGTGATGAATTTATTTCCGTCATATCGCACGAGCTACGCACTCCGGTAACCGTGGCTGAGGCAGGCGTTTCTAATGCCCTGCTTCTCGCACAAAAAATGCCAAACGCCGAAAAGCTGACAAAATCACTACAAACGGCCCATGACCAGTCCGTATTTCTGGCTAATATGCTGAACGACCTCACCACCTTTGCACGCGCCGAAAAGGGTACGCTTGAAATGAACCTAGAAGAATTTAATCCACGCGAGTTGCTCGAAAACCTTAAGGGCGACTATATTGCCGCCGTTCAGGCCAAGGGCATGAATATAAAAACCGCATCCGACCCTTCAACTCCGCTCGTTATGGCGTCGAATCGGTTGTATATAAGAGAAATACTGCAAAACTTTATAACAAATGCGATCAAATACAGCGACAAAGGCACGATAACTTTAAGTGCAAAGGCACGTGACAAAGGGATCCTTTATAGCGTTAGCGACGAAGGCATAGGCATCTCGACCAGTGATCAAAAGAAGATATTTCAGAAGTTTTTCCGTACCGAAGATTATCGCACTCGCTCAACAAACGGCACCGGACTGGGCCTGTACATCGTTAAAAAACTCGCCAAGATCCTCGATGCCAGTTTCGAAGTACAGAGCGAGGTTGGCAAAGGGTCTACTTTTTCTCTCTACGTCCCGGATAAGAGCAGTGTACTTGCTGCCAAAAAAGCCGCCGATGCCGCACCCGTGCCGACTGTCCACAAAATGCCCACCAACACCCCTGCGCCTTCTTCGCAGCCCTCGACTCTTCCTCCCGCCCCCGCACTGCCAATTACCCAAGTAACACCTCGTCACCCCGATCCCCAGCCCACCTTAACTCCCCCCATCCCCACCCCCGAGCCGGTAGTGACGGCTTCGCAGCCCACCCCTGCAACTTCTGTTGCACCCGCGGCTCCAAGTCTACCGCCTACACCCACCCCAAACCCCACCTTGCAAAAACAGGGGTAATTTGTTAAAATCTTCTTTGTCACTTCCGGGTGGATCAATGGATTATAATAGATGTTTTATTTTTACGTGCTTTTATCTCGTGAGGATAATACCTATTACTACGGCTCAACAAATGATTTGACACGTAGAGTTCACGAACACAATACCGGCAAGGTGCAATCCACCGTGTATAGACAACCATTAAAGTTGCTATACTATGAGGCGTACGAAGTAATGCGACAAGCAAGACTTCGCGAAAAACAAGTGAAAGCAAGTGGAAGTATCCGAAAAGCTTTACACGAAAGAATCAATCCCGTAATCCGTACGAGGGGCCAGCCCGGCCTCCCGCAGGGAAGCCGACGTTAGAGGAAAGTTAACTATTGCCCTAACGTAAGTACATTAACTAACCACAGTACCCAGTAACCTGTACGAGGGGCCAGCCCGGCCTCCCGCAGGGAAGCCGGGCCAGTAGCTCAGCTGGTTAGAGCGTCTGCCTCTTAAGCAGAATGTCGTGGGTTCAAGTCCCACCTGGCCCTCCATAACTATATGCACCAGGACCTCTTTTGAGGTCTTTTTGTTACAATAAAATTATGAAAAACAAAAAAACCATTATTGTAGGATTAATTATGGTTTTACTCCTACTTGGTTGGCTTGTACCTCTGGGCAGCTATACGACTACAAGAGGATGTCCTGTAGACCCAACGCCTACTGAAAGACTTCATTTGATTTTCGGGGATACTATTCAAGAAATAAAGGACGGTGATGTTGAGCCACCACCAAACGTCGGCTGTTCTATGAATACTAAATACGTACTTTATTTTCTTTAAATAAAGTTGCAATAGGAACCACGATGGCCCTCCATACCGCTTATGCTTAAAGCTCCTCTGTTTTGGGGAGTTTTTTATTGTTATGATATTTGCATGGCAATTATAAATATTCGGCTACTTGCAAAAATCTTTGTATTAAACGACAAGGGCGAGATTTTACTACTTCAAAGAAGTCGTACCGATGATAGACGTCCACTCGGGTGGGACTTACCTGGCGGCAATGTTGAATATAACGAAGACCCCAATGAGGCCGTCGTGCGAGAGCTTCAAGAAGAGGCTGGGCTTACCGCGTCCAATGTACAGGTGTTTTATGTCGGAACAGAAACAGAAGACCACTATATCGTTACACTACTTTACAAAGCCACGGCTGAAGCGACGGACATAAAGCTAAGCTTTGAACATGAGCAATACAGGTGGATAAAGCCTGAGGAAATTACGGATTTTGAAATGCCGAAAAAATATGTGACTTCTGCCCTAATGCTTGCTGAGCGATAATTTTAGTCCCGATAAGCCCCTCCGCGTTCGTTCTAACCACAATGCTTTAAGATTTTTTGTTAGCTCTACGCAGGCTAATTACTTTTATACACACAAGGGTAAGGGCAACAATCATAATGTTCAGCAGCACTCTCTGTATGATTCTTCCTGATGGGTTCTGACACGTATAAGCTGTCGAAGGAATGTTGCACTTTTGATAATTGAATCCACTCAGCAAAGCAAGCACTGCCCAGACAATTGGCATGATGCCGGCAATTAAATACAACCTAAGAAGGCTATTAAAGTTACGCTGAAGAATATACTTTCTAGCTAACCACGCGACAAACACCAAAACCGCGATATACAAAAACATGTCTACGGGATAGAGGCTTGTTTGAGGATAAAAGGCTTGATCGCCCCCTCCCCTTTTCACCCGAGCCCACTGCCCACCGTAACTCACGAATACTGGAAAAACAAAGGATTGGAGATTGATTAAAATTAATGCTGCAAGCCCAAATATATAAACCACTATTCTTTTAGAGTTCTTTGTAGAATTACTCATGTATAGCGCAATTATAACAGAGATAATTAACCAAGCAGACTACAGTTGCGATAGCGTCTACTATGGCCCTCTGATAAGTACTGGTTTTCTGGGATATTCTTTGGAATATCGACGACAGTTTGGATGATGATAAACCCTTACATGCTATTTTTTACAAAGATATTCATGTTTTACCCTTGTATATAAAAATATAAATTCTACACTTTCTCACTATGAGAAAAAGTGTCACTCAAGAGTTTGATTTCGGCTGCGGCATTGCCTGCTTCGCGTTTGCGCTCGGCTTAACGTACCAACAAGCCGTCGCTCATCTGGGCGAAATACAGGCAAATAGCACCCGGTTCTGGGTTAAAGATCTTACGGCCGCGTTAAACAATTCGGGCAAGAACTATACGGCTAGGCACATAAAGCCCCGCCTCAGAAGTAAGATCTACGAAGAAGGAACAATTATCTTAATAAGGAGGTCCGGCCGGTACCCGAGCGGCCACTATTTGATCCGCCATAGCGATCATTGGATGGATCCATGGATCAACTTACCGCACGACAAGGATATACGAAACGCCCAGTCTGGATTTAGAAAAAGACTCCCTGGCAAGCCTATGTACGCTATATTTCCTACTTAATGACTGGAAAAATTAGCTTCGCAGCAGATAAGCTACACAAGGCAAATGAAGTGATACTAACGATTATCGGCTAAGATCGGTCTTTGACCTTAGTGCAATACGCCAAAATACAAGATGCTGAGCAAGCCCGGGTATAAGCACACTAGACCAAGCTACTATTTGGTTCCTTCGTGTTTCCCATTGAGAGTATTCATAATACGAATCGTGAGTCCACGTACTCAGTAGCAATCTGCCAAACAGAAAGGAAACCGAGAAAAGAAATAAACTTAGCAATACTTGCAACATAACTGTTTTTGGGCTCACTCTTACTGTATGCGCACCCGTAATATTGTTTGCAATGAATATAAAGCCAGCCACCCCTAGTACACCCACAAGGAGGGCGAAAGTGATAAAGTTATCCGTCGCACTCGTAGCACCATTACCTAACTGCATTACGGCGAGTGGTATCAGCAAAATGAAGAACCCTAGTGTTGAGACGACGCCTACGAGCAATGACGCAAAATACACATTTACTCTGGACATTTGATCTAATTTATATATGAGCAATAACAAGCGGTCAAGCTTACTGCATGCAGTCTTTGCTTTGCGTTGTAAATTTAACTTTGAAAGACTTTTTAGGTACTGCAGAATAAAGGCATGAGAATAACAAACCTATTGTTTTGGGTACAGGAGAACAAGCTTTCTGAGAAGTTTTACAAGAAGCTAGGCTTTGAAGTTCGGGTATCTGATGACGAGCATACCGTGGTGGTCTTGGACGGTTTTACGATAGACCTGGTATGTATGCGCGACGATGAAAAGTTTGTAAGAGATTCTATGTCTGGAGATAAAGGCAGAGGCGTCTACATATATATTAACGTAGATAATGTGGATGCTCTCTATGCCAAACTTATAGAAGTAGGACTAAAACCCCATACTCAGCCAAGCGACTGGCCATGGGGAAACAGAGAATTCGTACTCAAAGATCCTGACGGGTACAAACTTTGCTTTTGGCAGACGCTCGCAAGAAATAAGACATGAACGAGAACCTCCTACAGAACCTACATGCCTTTCTGGCGCGCGCTACAAAGGCCACTTACGCAGGTGGAGGGAAAGAAACGGACTCATGGCGTCCCGGATTTAAAGAGATGGACTACCGCGAAGAAGAGTGGTACTACCGAGACAGCTATACCGGCTTCTTAAAGTCCTGGGGGCAGGAAGTAGTTTGGCTGAATGAAAAGCCTTTTTGGACCTGTCTATACGGTGGCGGCATGAGTAACAACTACATGAACGCCGAGTTTGCGCATGAGACTTTTGACTTCCTCAAAAAAGCTTTGTCGTCCGGAGACAAAGGCGCTTCGTTTCAACCTCGCGGACCGAAAGAATTTATAGACGGCACATGGGAATACGGCTGTAAAACACACGGAAACATCGAATCCTTCCATGGCGTAGAACATATCCAGTATAAAGGAGAGATTGTGTTTCATCATCGATTCTTTGGCGGAACTGTTGTGTCGTCATGAAAAATCAAGACGAAGCGCACGAATAATTTTCCTATTTAGGCGGACGGTGATAGCATAAACGGTAAGGAGAATTACATAATGCTACATTTGTTTGCTCAGTCAGTTGAACTTACTACCACCAGTTTCGACACCTCAAGCGTGGAGAGTTCGGCAAGTTTCGGTGCCGTGCTTGCCCTTGCACTACCGTTGATTGTACTTGCTATAGTGCTCATAGCTGCACAGTGGAGAGTGTTTAAGAAGGCCGGAAAACCAGGCTGGGCGTCTATAGTCCCGGTCTACAACACCTGGGTCCTGTTTGAGATTACGGGTTATCCTGCTTGGATAGCACTGCTTCTTTTTGTGCCGGTTGTAAACCTTGTAAGCGTCGTGTTTGGGCTGATGGCTAGCTATAAACTTGCCAAACTCTTTGGTAAGAGCGACGGCTTTGCTATTTGTAACATCTTCTTCCCCTTGGTAACTTACCCGATTATGGGCTTTGGTAAAGCAACATTTAACGGCTCTGCAGCAGCGGTACCGACCACGCCATTCGCCGCCGGACCAAGCGCCCCAACTCCGCCAACAGATCAAACCCCCACTGCCTTTCCTCCAAGCCCGATGAGTGCACCAGAGCAAACTCCAGCGCCCATAAGCCCAGCACCCGAATCTGCTCCCGTACCGCAAACACCCGAGACACCAAACTCTGTTTCTTATTCGCCTGCCCCTCAACCACAGCAGGAAGCTGCGCCTGCAAACCCCGCACCAGAAAACGAATCTCAGCAACAACCTCCTCTCAGCCCTCCGTCTACACCGATTGCATAAGTTACATAAACGATGAAGTTAAAGAAAATAAAAATTCCTCGTAACCTAAACAGCATGAACCCTGTGTTACTGGGCGACCTGCTGTTTCGCAAGAACAACCGTAGCGAAACATTCTTAGAACTTCAGCCCGAAGTTCGTATAGAAATACTGCGCACCCTCACGCGGCCGGTTAAGCGCGACATCTTGATGCGGATTCCCGAAGAAGATCTAACGACAATACTCGGGAGCGTTGACCCGGATGAAGCAACCGACATGCTGCAGTTGCTCACGCCCAAAAAGCGTGAAAAAATCATGCAGCTTTTGAGCCAAGAGCTCAAAGATTCTATCTCCACCCTACTCGAGTTCGATGCCGAAACCGCTGCCGGACTTATGACCCTCGACTATATTCAGGTAGAGGTGAGCGACACGATAGAATCGGTTGCCCATAAGTTTAGAGATCACGAAAAACGCACTGGTCGGCCGCCCGTAATCTTGGCACTAGAAGATGGAAAGTTGAGAGGTTTTTTGCCCGGGCATGAGCTTGGTTTGGCGCGGCGTACTGAAAAAATCGAGCCGTATGTTAAGCGCACCCCTTCTATTTCTTATGCCGCAACGCACAGCGAAGTCACCAACCTATTTCTTGCCCATCCGCACGGCAAAGTTGTGGTACTCAACGATGCCGGCGCGGTACTGGGGATTATTTATTCTGACGATGTACTAAAAGTGATTCAAGATCACGAGGCTTCGACCCTGTATGACTTTGCCGGTATCAACGCCGAAGAAAGCGTTTCCGACTCTGCCCGGCGAAAGATCAAAAACCGCTACCGTTGGCTTATTATTAACCTTGCCACCGCGTTTTTGGCTTCATTTGTAGTAAGTCAGTTTGAAGATACCCTTTCAAAATACGTCTTGCTAGCCGTCTATATGCCTATCGTTGCTGGCATGGGCGGAAACTCTGCAACGCAAACACTTGCCGTTTTAGTACGCGGTATCGCCTTAAAGCAGATAGAGCTAAAAACCGCTTACCGCACCCTCTGGAATGAGCTCGGGGCCAGCCTTGCTAACGGCCTTATTAACGGCGTTTTGGTTGCCGCTGTGGTCATTACTCTCAACCACGACTTTAAAATTGCAATCATACTTGCCCTTGCCATGATAATCAACATGCTCGTGGCGGCTTTTTTTGGAACCATTGTACCGCTCATTATGTCTCGGCTCAGAAAAGATCCTGCCGCATCAGCTACTATTTTTATCACCACCGCTACGGATGTTCTTGGCTTTCTCGCCTTCTTGGGTCTAGCTACCCTTATTCTGAAGTAGCTCTTTCGTAGACCTCATACCGAAAATGAATGCCATTTTGCTCATGCCAGGGCGATTGCTCTACGCAGTGAAAGGCTGTTTCGAATTCAGGGAAAAACACATCACAAGCAAAATCCCCTTCTACTCGGGTTACATACAACTTTGATGCTTGCTTAATTAACAGAGAAAATATCTGCCCACCGCCAATTACCCATATGACACCTGCCTCTTGCGTCAGTACTTCTTGGATTGTTTGTACATATTGCACGCCCGGGTAATTCTGTTTTGTTCGTGACAGAATATAGTTTTTGCCTTGCCCGAAAGAATGATTGTTGTTACTTTCAAACGTTTTTTGCCCCATTACTACAGGACCATCTTTTACCTTTTCCCGGAAAAACGCACGGTCATCCGGCAGATCCCAGGGCAGCTTACCGTTTTTGGCAAGGCCGTTATGTTCGTCTATTGCCGCGATAAAATAAATCTCAGCCATGTCGTAGCTCCTTATATAATTTTCGTAAGTTACTCAGTAAATACAGAGAACCCGTAACCACTAGTATGCCGCCATCCGGCACTAACTCTAAGGCTGTATGAAACGCGTCCTGCGCATCAGAGTTAGCATACACGTTTGTAATTCCTAGTTCATGCGCTTTTTGTTTCAGCGCTTCCGGGTCGACCGCCTTTTTGTCTTCGCCCCCTACCATGCCAACGCTCGTGCACACTACTGTATCTGTTATTGTTTTAATGTTTTGAAGCACACCCTCATAGTCTTTCGTCCGGATCATCGCAAAAAGCACAACCGTTGGCCGCTCACCATATAGAGCCCGAAAGCTCCCGGTAAAAGCCGCCATTTTTTGCTCATTATGCGCTCCGTCCATTACAACCGCGACACGGCCAACCGAGACCTGTTCCATACGCCCAGGCACATAGGTATCTATGGTTGCTTTTATGGCAGTTTCGTTAGTCTTCTTAAAACCGTCCCGCTGAGCAATATAAGCATATGCCTTGTACGCAAGCAGCCAGTTTCGCTTTTTGAAAAGCGGCATGTTACTCAGCTCATTCTTAAAGGGCAGCGGCTCTTCCATGGAAGCCGTATGGAGCTCGGCCGACATCTTTGTAATTTGATCTTTAAAAACAGTCATAACTTCTTCAGACTGTTCATGCATACACACATGGTTGCCGGCATGAATGATACCGGCTTTTTGCGCAGCAATTTCCTCAATCGTGTCGCCCAGGATATGCATGTGGTCATAGCCGATATCAGTTATTATGCAAACTTTGTCTGGACGCTTAGCTACATTTGATCCGTCATGTAACCCGCCCAGTCCCGTTTCTATGACGGCGTAGTCAACGCTGACTTTGTCAAAATACCAGTATGCAAACGCCATAAGCACTTCATAATAGGTCGGCTGCACGCCAGAAGCCTCAACAAGTGTCAGGAACTCAGTGAGCTGCTGACAAAACGTAAGCTCATCAAGTGGCGCACAATTTAACTGCACCCGTTCAGCAATTGTATCCATGTGCGGCGAAACGGTGAGCCCTACCGTTTTGCCGGCCGCCCGCAGTAAAGCCGCGGCATAATACGCCGTAGACGTTTTTCCCGACGTGCCCGCCACGTGCACTACCTTCAGGCGCGTTTCTGGGCTGCCCACCGCGCGCATAAGTGGCCGCATCCTTTCAAGTGATATATCCTTACCGATAATTTCATGCGCCAGCGGCATATACGCTTCTAGCGCCGCCTCTGCTTCATTGAAATTAGCAATTGATAGCATAATTACCCTATTGTATAGATAAGATGGTAAAATAGTACAGTTCTAAGAACATATCAGCACCCGTAGCTCAGCGGATTAGAGTACTTGGCTTCGAACCAAGGGGTCGTAGGTTCAAATCCTGCCGGGTGCACCACATATTGTCATAACTATTTCTTGTATGCGCCCGTAGCTCAGCTGGATAGAGCGTTGGTTTCCGGTACCAAAGGTCGTAGGTTCAAATCCTGCCGGGCGTACCAAAACGCTTATGTTTAAAGACTTCTTTATTTAGAGGTCTTTTTCTTTGAT
>CAYSJS010000004.1:0-25932 GCA_964431415.1 uncultured Candidatus Saccharibacteria bacterium
TTCGACAATACTTTCATGCAAAGTGTTCCACCCTAGTCCCGTAGGGATCACCAAATCACCCCACTCACCAAAAAGGTGAGTGTTTTTATATGTGGGCACTAAAGTTAAGATTCACATTCAGAAATGTTTTAGTTTATAAAGCGAGAATCCCTAATTTATATTTTCTCATCTGTTAGAGGACTGCTCTTTTTTGCCCATCACGGGAAAAGATTTCCTACAATTTCCGAAGAACGCAAAGCTATACCTAATAAGTCAATTCTTACCAGTGGGTACTATACTTGGCCATTCTGGTATGGTTTTTCTGGCGAGAAAGCGGTCAAAACTTTTCTCACATTCAGCAAAATTACTAATTCGCAGATAGCTTCCGCATGCCTTCTTCTTAGAAAAAGTGTGAAGATAGATATTTTAGCGTGTACAATGTCGTTAAAAGAAAAGGCAGATTATGACGAAAGAGATACGCGCAAGAATTCATGATACCAGTAAAGAGATTGTGATTGAAGATGTGGAGCCTCTAGCATCCGCAGCGTTATTCTGGAAGATTTCTGATGCTATTTGGGATCAGAGGCCAGGAGACCATATGCTCACCAGCTGGAGTGTAGCATCCGTACTGCCAGTGGAAGATGCAAGAAATAGGCTAAATGAAGTATTAGCAAAGATCGACGAAGAGCTTGCCATATCGGGCAACAATACGCCACTTGGTCTGCCGGGTTCGAGAGCGGGGGAGACGATAGAGCTCGGTCCACATGCACTTAGTCATCCATCGCAAGTGCACATAGGCACTATGAACTGGGATAGGCAATGCACTTTTCGTAGCGTAACAGTAGACGATAAACGCACGGCCGCAACCTTTACTGATGGTCACACCGACCGCCTACGTGAGCTATATGCATCCTTTTCTTTTAGACAAGAGCGGTCTGCCGTCAACCTCAGATACAGTATGCAACGATACCAACCTAGCCAAGACGGCCCAACTTCACTCTCGATGAACATATGGCATAGTGCACTAGCAGAAAGCGGCTATGAGGGTAGTCAGCTCGCCTATACAGGCATAGACGAAGCACAGGAAATGGACGTTTTGAAAGTTTTTCAAGACATTGGCGGGATTATACTTGGCCCGGAAGCTGGGGGCACGGATAATGTTCAGGCCAAAAACTGATCCCTTAAAAAACGACCGCTTCAAACATTTGACCGCTGTCATTTTTGTTGGTTGACACTTCGAGTTTATATTCTTTCTTATCCTTGAGGGTCACGGAGAATGTGGTGAAGTCATGGTCGGAATAGGTTCCGGGCACAGTTCCTGAGTCAGTTTTAACTACACCCTCGTGCGCAAGCAGCCCCTCGACAATCGAGTTATATGCTTTTTTGAATACGTCACTTGAAACATAGTACGCGCCCGATAGATGTCCTTCTGGCGTCAGCCTGTCGCCGCAGCTTGAATCACATTTTTTATTTACCGTAAAAAGTTTTTTGCTCGTATAAGGGATCTGCTTATTGGCATTTGCGGCAGAATAGCTACTAAAAAGCTTTGTGTCCATACTGTCATCCTGCTGCCCGACACTAATGCTCGGGCTTGTGCTTTCTATAGAGTCATAAATATCTGTATATATGGCCGACTCGGACTCGAACGATGGTTTGGTTTTTGCATTTGAAGACGAGTCCTGACTGTCAGTGGAGGAACTGCTTTCCCGAGAATCATTCCTGTTAGATATTCTGTACCATGTAAAAGCCAGAAGACTCAAGATTGCTACAGAGATAACAATCAGGCCGATGTGTGCGAATCCTTTTTGCTGTTTCATTCTTTCTCCTTATGGTTATAGAGTATACAGCACACTCCCTGGGTAGTGCACGGCAATCGCCTTATGCCGCTTCGGCGGCACTATATATACGAAACCATCATAAAAAATGTGGCAACCGTCGTTAAGAATTATGTAGAATAAGCCTATGAGTGAACTACAAGACCTGCAAAAGAGGATCATCGACTTCCGTGATGCACGGGACTGGAAGCAGTTTCATAACCCCAAAGACCTGGCTCTGTCACTTGTTCTAGAGGCAGCAGAGGTCTTGGAGCATTTTCAGTGGAAAAACCCTGAAGAGATAGAGGCATATGTAAAAACAAATAAAAAAGATATATCCGAAGAGTTAGTCGACACGCTGTACTGGATACTGCTCATAGCGCACGACCTGGGCGTTGACCTAGCTGAAGCATTTGACCAAAAAATGCGTAAAAATGAAGCAAAGTATTCTGTTGAAAAATCCAAAGGTAACCACAAGAAATATACCGAGCTATAAGATCACCCGAAGTGACATTTTTTGCAGAGGATTGCCAATAAGCACAAGCGTGGTACTATTGGACTTATGACACCTGGAAAAACATATATTTCTAAAATTTTTTACCCTAGAATCTGGAAACTGACCGAGGAAAGGGTCGCGCAGGCCACTCCAGAGGAACTAGCAAATGCTACCGCCCAATACGCTGACATAAAAATGCATTTTAAGCCGGCCATATTCGTACTGCCTGTTTGTATGGTCTTGCTAGCGGTAGAACAGGGCATATCGGCCGCGTTCGGACTTTTCTTGGCCGGGTTAGCTATTTTTGTCGTTTCATTGAGATTTGTCCTAGTAAAACGTCAGCCACGCTACATAATCATGTCGCAGTACGCATGGTATTTCTATACGCATGACGGCGCCTTTCATGAGCGTGTAGACCATAAGTAATATTTTGACCGCAAGCCAGTAAGCGAACCATAAATGTTTGTTTAATATATGCATATATACTATATTGTGCTTAAGGTAAAAAAGTAATTAAGGCACTATAATGAACGCAGAAAATCCAGTTTTAACACAGAACCCAAATGTTACGCAAATACCCGTACAAGAATACCCACCACAAGAAGGACAGCAGCAGTACGGAGAGGCGCCTCAAGACGGACAGCAGTCGTATGTACAAGAAACCGTCGACGCGCCTCAAGACGGCAATACAGAACATTACGATGTGCCGCTTCACGAGGGCTCAGAGCATGAACATCAGGTAGAAGGCGACGAATCTGCAACTACAGATTCGTTTAATACCGCTGAAACGCCCGCAGTACCACCGTCTGAAGAGCAGAGCACATCATCCGCTGAACAAACAGATGTCTCACAGCCTCAAGAAGATGTTGATGCTGGTAGGTGGGATCATGACAAAGCCGAAACGCTCGCCCATGCCCTACAGGCAAGTGATGAGGGGAAAAAAATAATAGATGAGGCACAATTCCACAAAGATAGAGCTGATGATCTTGAGGAGAAAAGTAAGGATGCTGAAGCCCTCATTCAAGAAGAAATGCCTGACTGGTACGGCAATAAGTCCTTAAATGAAAATGACAGATTAGATAATGTTATTCAGCATCTTATCGAAAAGTTAGAAAATGGCGATTTAGCAGCATGGGATTATCCGAGAGTGGAAAGACAACTTGATGAAGCCCGCGAACTTTTGGCTAACTACAAGGAAAGACTCAAAGGTGATTATGAAAACTCTGCTGAGCGCCATCGAAAAGTCTCAAGCGAAAAAGCCGATAGGCAACTAGCTACACTCGAGAAGATATACGATGTAAATCCGAGTTTGGCCCAAAGTCTTAGTAGCGAAGAGCTTGTTGCACTTGCGGAGAATTATGAGTCAACACAAAATGTTGCTCGTAACGCATTACGAGATAAAGACCACCATCTTACCGGCTATTATAAATGGATTGATAAACTAATATCAGAAAAAAATAGCTCTGATTTTATCCGTGACCCATATGATCTTGTCTTAAATTTAACAGGATTGTATCACCTGCAGAATAATGAAGGCAAATCCGAGGATCAGCAAGCCGCTGAAATTGCCGAGCTTGAGGCAAGATGCCGAGCAGCAATCGACCCATTCGAAAATAGTGGCTCGCAAATACTTGCAAACTACAGAGCCATGTTGGACGAACTTGCCCCCGCCGTCACCGCCAGTGCCGACAGTGCACTTGCTGAATTCATGAAGGTTGTTAATTTTATAAA
This sequence comes from uncultured Candidatus Saccharibacteria bacterium, assembly GCA_964431415.1. Lineage (GTDB taxonomy): Bacteria > Patescibacteriota > Saccharimonadia > Saccharimonadales > JACDBH01 > CAYSJS01. Next base: position 4,021 of record CAYSJS010000004.1, read on the forward strand.
GGGCACTCCACAACCTGAAGATCAGCCTGAAGCTGCTTAATGATCCTGTGGTTATCGTGCCTTGTTCCTAACATAACTAATATTCCGAGCAACTCCCTGCAAAAAAACAGACAGAAGTCTCGTCCTGAATCTAATTGTGTAAGCCGTCTGTCATATATACAAGCTGACAAAAGTCGGGGGTGATATTTAGACGGCGTACGAATCGGTATTCAATAAGACCTTAACAGACCAAATGTCGAAATTAGGTAAAAGTGAGCAAGTAGAGAGTTATGCAAATCTTTCCGATGTATTACTGCGTACCCCCACGACGATCGCCACCTTTTGAACGGCCATTCCGACCACCAAGCGCAGCAGGGTTTTGACCATAATTATACGGTCGCGGCTGCTTGCGTCGTCTAGTAGCTTGTCCGGCAATAGGTCTCGTATTCGGATTTACTGAATCCATTGAGAGCCGGGTTGGACGCTGGCGAACGAGCCGATCCGAAGGAATCCCAATTGGAGGACCACCAGGAGGGCCAACTTCGATCCGACCGCCGCCGCCACCACCTCCGCCTCCATAGCCGCCTCCCGGAGGAGTGCGAGGGGGAACAGTAGAAGGGGGAATAATTATGCCACCTGGCGGTACGATCGGCGGACGAGTACGAGGAGGCAAGGGAATATCTTGGCCTGGCTCTTCTTCTTTTTTATCTTTTCCAATTGGCGGGATTAGCGGCACTAAAGGAGGTGTAGGGATATCAATCGGATCCAGTTCTAGCGGCGGAAGATCCAAAGGCCCCGTTAAGACAACCGGTTTATCGCCAGCTTCATCCTCTTCACCACGTCTACGCCAAAAAATCGGAAGCAAAATAGGTATAAGAACATACCGCTTTGTGCGACGCGTACGTTCTGTATCTTCCTGTTTTACCGTAGTAGTATCTGGCGGGGTACGAGTATCACCACCGGGCGTATCTTCAGCTGTCGGCTGGATCTCTGTCACCGTTGCACCTCCGGGCGTCTCAGAACCTGTATCTCCCTGACCCTCTGTGGGCACAACTGTTTCGGTTCCCGGGACAAGTGTAAGCGCATAGCCGGTATGCTCGATCGTTACCTCACAGCGTACAAAACGGTCATCGCGGAGGTTCTCAAAAACGGTTAATTCTTCTGGTGTGAAGTTTTCATAATTACCGCGGTTATACTGTTTTACAAGATCAACTGCATTCATGCCTTTTTGCTCGGCTATAGAGAAGATGTCTTGTGCTGCAGTTGGGTTTTCGAGCTCTATACCTTTTGTGTTTATAATTGGCACGGGATGGCTTAACTCGCCTTCAAGCGCAGCAGCAAGCGCCTCCGTAACAACCGCTCCACGAAGGGTTGCAAGATCGACGTTCTTTTGGCTTGGAATACCAAAGCCCGGATTTGTTGCACCGGCAACAATGTCACTCGTGTCGTCTTCGTCTGAAGCATAGCCAGTACACACCACCTCTACTACACGGTCGCTCGCCGATTCCATTGCTTTAATCGCCTCAGCCGCCGCCGGGATAGAACTATCATCAACCATCTTCTCGGCTTGCGGATCTTGACTAAATAATCGTGCCCATTCCATTTTTATATCTGGAAGCGCTTCAGTATGCGTTGTTTTCATCCGCTCTCGTACAATGTCCGCGGCCGTTCGCACAACTTCCTCGCCTGATCCATTTGGATGCGAAGGCACAGAATTACCCGGCACTTCATTTGGTGTGCTCCCTTCGGTATCTCCGCCGTTTTTGCCCGTTCCGACATCCTGAGCACCGGGCATTACTACTTCAGTCAAATTTTCAAGCGTTTCAGAATCAGAGTCATGAATATTCAAACGAAGCCCTGGGAGGTCAACCGAATCTGTTACGGGCTGCATACCAATATCTAAAACGTGCTCATCGCGTTCGGCAGAAGGATGATCGTTTGCGTAGTTCGTTCCTATTACCGACAAGGCTGCTGTTGCCAGCGCCGAAGCCACAAGAGTACCTTTACCACTTACGTGTATTCTTTTTTCTTCTGCAGGTTGGCCACTCGTTTGCGCAGCCGGATCTTCATTTGTATTTTGCATATTTTTTTATTTTTATTAGTAATGTCTGCATAGTATCACTGGTTATAGATCATATCAATAGAAGCGAGCCGTATGCATCCGAGAAAAGATCGGTATGGTAACAAACGCCCCGCTCCTGTAGTTTATGACACAAGGAGCGTTTTACGCTGACGCTATAGAGCAGACTGCTCCCGTTTTAGACAAAGTACTGTATCTAGACGATTGCCGGAACTGACGATAGATAATTGATCTTTTTTAGATTCTTGGCTACTATATTTTTATGAAATCATCATGTGTGCGCTACACGATCATGCAAAAGGAGACTTTTGCCTGTTGATGATGCGGTAATTTTTTAACGAAAAAACGAGCTGGATCCATCAACAGGATCCAGCTTTTTTAATGTGAAAGGTACAAATAACTATGTCGGTCACAGAAGAAGCAATATTCCAGACGCCACCGCTTCTAGCGGGCGAGCCGAAAGGACGCCATGACGCCGCATGCATTGAGAGCTACTTGTCGCTTGGCATCCCAGAACACGATGACAGATGGAGGCAGTACGATCTCACAACAGAAGAAGGAAGGGTGGCGCATAGTACTTTTGCAACCCTACTCGGCGTCGAAGAGCCTACTTTTGTATCACACGAGCCAGAGCCATTAACACCGCGTAATTTAGAAATGCAGTCGGGAGCATTCTTGACTAGACAGGCCTTCCAAGACAGTGACGCGCGTGTGGTTCTGTATCGCGCCTACTACGCATAATGAGCAATATCCTTACGCTTAAGATGTGGTAGAATCGAGCTATTATGGAAAACCAAACACCACAACCAATCGCCGAAGCGCCAACCGAAGTCAGTGAAGGATTTTGGACAATGAAGGGCCATTATTTTGGGAAAACTCTGTTTTTGCCGGACCGTATTACTTTTAGCGGCCATCGCCGGAACTTTACCCTGAAAAAAATCCCGCTTAGCTTTGAGATTGCGCTCAGCAGTGTCCGCACAATCCAGTTCAGTAACTCCCGCCTGATTAAAGTCGCCTTGAACGACGGCAAGGAACGCATACTCATGCTCGGACAGGGTGAAGTAAACGAGTACGGCTCGGCTTCGGTGGCTAATATGCTGGCCGGTGCAGTGTCTGGCGCAGGCGATAGCCTGTACCACATTGCAAGAAGCAAAAACAACGAAAAGCTGCTGCAAGATCTATATGAAACCCTCAAGAGTAACCCGGCGTACGCCAGGCTTATAACGGACGCTCCTTCCGGTGTAAAAACCTCAACGCTTCATAAAAGCTACATACTTGTCCGTGTTGTGTACGGCATACTGCTCGTTGCTTTTTTCGCGTTTCTGGTCATGCGAAAATTTAATTCGCTATAGATTATTGATATTAATCCGGCGATTGTAATCGCGCGCAAAAAAACAGATAATAACTATAAGCGTTATGTCGTATATGCTTCTCATCGCCGGAATTTTTAGTGTTGCCGCTACTGCGGTAGTTCTTTTTGCCACACTCCACGCCCGTAAGAAGGGCAAAAAGAGCGGCCCCGAACGCGTACTCGCAACCGATCTGCATGACGAAAAAGCCAAGTCAGAAATCATACTTCGCGCCATAGTAGACGGCGTGTTGCTGCTTGATGATCAAAAAACCATTCAGGCCTTTAACCCGGCCGCCGGGATAATTACCGGTTGGGAACCAAAAGAAGCAATGGGGCTTAACTACCAGGCAGTCATGCAGCTTATAACCGAAAAGGGCGAGGCCTACCAGCCAGAAAACGATCCGTTTGAAATTGCCTACAAAACAAAAGAGACAGTGCATGACCAAAAGGCCAATCTGTCAACACGCAGCAAGACCGTTGTGTCGGTTGACATTACCGTTTCGCCGTTACTAGACCAAAACAATGACATGCGCGGTGCCGTAGCAGTATTCCGTGATGTGAGCGAAGAAAGAAAAGAAGGACAGCGCCGCGCCGAATTCGTAAGCACCGCCAGCCACGAAATGCGTACACCGGTCGCCGCCATCGAAGGTTATCTTGCGCTTGCTCTCAACGATAAAGTAAGCACCATTGACAGTAAGGCGCGTGACTTCCTAGAAAAAGCACATGAAAGCACGCAGCATCTTGGCCAGCTCTTTCAGGACCTCTTAACCAGCGCCAAGGCAGAGGACGGACGCCTCACCAACCATCCTACGGTCGTTGAAGTCAGTGCTTTTCTTGAAGGACTCACTGATGGTCTTAAGTTTGCCGCCCAAAAGAAAAATTTGGCGGTGGAATTTGTTTTAGGTGCGCCGAATAGCGTCATTGATGCCAGCGGCGGAAACGTGGTCAAACCGCTCTACTACGTACACGTTGATGCTGACCGCATCCGTGAAGTAATTACAAATATTTTTGACAATGCCGTCAAATACACCGACAGCGGAAAAATTACCTTAGGTCTTACCGGCGACAATACAGTCGTCCAAATCCGCATATCCGACACCGGTCACGGCATCCCGAGCGAAGACGTCCCCCATCTCTTTGAAAAGTTTTATCGTGTCGACAACTCAAACACCCGAACTGTCGGCGGCACCGGCTTAGGGCTGTTCATCTGCCGCAAAATTGTCGAGTTATATAACGGACGCATATGGGTAGACAGCGTCGTAGATAAGGGAAGTACCTTTTATATCAACCTGCCGCGTCTCACTACCGAACGTGCCCAAACACTCATGCGCGAAGAGGCGGCACACGCATCAGTTTTGACAGGGAACAAGTAGATTGAGTACAATCATATATAATGAAGCATAAGCAACGGGACCAGAAAGAAAGAGGGTAGACTAGTATGGCGAAAATAATGCTCGTTGAAGACGACAATAACCTGCGCGAGATATATGAGGCGCGCCTTTTAGCCGAAGGATACGAGATAATTGCCGCACATGACGGAGAAGAAGCACTTGCGCTTGCCGTAAAAGAAAAGCCCGACTTGATTATATCCGATGTAATGATGCCAAAAATCAGCGGCTTCGACATGCTCGACATTCTGCGCTCAACACCCGAGACAAAAGACACCAAGGTGATTATGATGACCGCGCTTGGCCAGGCCGAAGACAAATCCCGCGCCGACAAGCTTGGCGCCGACCGCTACCTCGTTAAGTCCCAAGTTACACTTGAAGACGTTGCCAAGATTGCCCGTGAAGTATTAGAAGAATCCGGCAGCAGTGTGCCAGCCCCGGCCGCCCCTGTGACCGAGCCAGCTGTAGCAGCAGCTCCCGTTGCCGCTCCTGTGGCTCCAGCACCAGAACCGGTTCAGGCAGCTCCAGTTGCTCCAGCACCAGCACCGGAACCTGCACCGGTGGCCGCACCGGTTGTTGCCGCCCCAGTTATTACGCCGCCAGCCCCGGCCGCAGATCCCGCAGCCGCTACTCCAGTGCCACAGCCGCCCACAGCAACCGATCCGATGGCCATAGCCACACCCGACCCGGTTCCCGCAGCCGCTCCTCAGATTGATCCGCTGCCAACACCTACACCCGACCCAGTGCAAGCGCCAGCCGACACGCTCGCTAGCGTAGAAGCGGCACCAAGCGCAACCGAAGAGCAGGCAACCGTAGCAGAGCAAGTCAATAGCTTCATCAACACACCCGAAGACTCTACGCCGCCGGCTCCAGCCGCAGATCCCGCACCCGCCGCCGACTCGCCCGAAACAGGCAACAAAAAGGTCATTAACCCAATTAATGATGTTACCGCTAAGCCAGACCTCAACAAGCTTCTTGAAGAAGAGATGAAAAAGTCTGCCGCTCCCGCAAACAACCCGGCCGCTCCCGGAACGCCAAACGATGTTGACCCAAACATGATCGCCCTGTAAGGCACACAGGCTTAGAGTCATGCGCGAGGCGGTATGTATTTTGTAATGCCGTAAAAAGCAACCGCTATGAATGCTATACTGTAAGCATATGCGTATTAATCGTTTTATCGCCCAGGCGACCGGTATTTCGCGGCGCCAAGCCGATAAGCTCATACAAGACCGCAAGGTTTTCATCAATAATTTACCTGCTCAGCTTAGCGATCATGCTACTTCAGTTGACAAAGTTTTTGTTGATAAAAAGCAGATCTTTCTCCCCCATGAAACAACCACTATTATGCTGAACAAACCAGCCGGTTATGTATGTTCCCGCGACGGGCAGGGCAGTAAGACTGTGTATGATCTATTGCCGGATTCGTACAAGGAGCTTAAACCAGTTGGCAGACTCGACAAAGATTCCAGCGGACTATTGCTCCTAACCGACGACGGACAGCTGGCTCACGAGCTTACTCACCCGAAGTTCATAAAAGATAAAACCTACATCGTAAGCTTATCTCATCCGCTTGCCGGCAAAGACTTTGACACTATTACTAAAATTGGGGTGGATATTGGCGACAAAACAAAAAGCAAGTTTCGGCTAGAAGTACGCGACGCGGCGCACGAAGCCGGCAAACCGCACACTATTCACGATTCGTGTTTTGCGCCGAATACCCATGAGTGGATCATTACGCTACACGAAGGCCGTAACCGTCAAATCCGCCGCACTTTTAGCGCACTCGGCTATACAGTCAAAACGCTGCACCGTATCCGCTTTGGAGACTACAGCCTCGGCAGCCTCGCCAGCGGCCAAATCATCAAAGCCAACAGTATATAGTGTCCTATTTCTTTTTTCTCGCGTACAGATGAAAGGCTAAAGCGCCTGTAGACGGGCCAGCTGCCAAGCTAAACCCCAGCCCCATTAGTCTATTTTCTCCCTCATCACCATCTGGAAAATTAGTAAATAAACCTTCATTTGCAAGTGCTCCTATATGCTTACGCGTTGCCTCCCAGTCCACTACAAAAGAGCTATCTTCGGCACGTATCGTAAGCGGCATGCGACTATCTCCACAGGTCAAATCATAAGAGCCGGCCTTTTTCATGCCACTCTCATCTATCCGAACAGGCAGCACTCCTGATTCGCAGAGTGGCAGCTCCCCCAGCCTTTCCACGGCGGTATTTATGGATTTTTGAGTAAAAATCGCATCGGCACAAATCGCCGCACCATAAGCAATAACCCCTGCGCCGAGTCCAAGTGCCGCACCTTTAATGATCTCATGACTCATGACCAATACTCCGTTTACTTTAGATAGGCTCATTAAAGCATTAAGTTGCAATCAGCACAAATTACTATTCGTGCGTCGCCTTCGCACCCTGACCAGTAGGTTGCGACCGCGTACCCTTTTTGTCGTCTAACAGTGCCAGCCCCACCATCGCCCCAATAAACGCACCCACTTCGTATATCTGCTCTTCGCCAGGACCGGGAAATATGAGACTTTGCTCAAGCTGCTGCTCGGCCGGAGCACGTGTTGCTTCCCAGTTCGGTTCGCCATCCGGGTCAAAAACTATCCTGATTTGGCCACACGTAGGCGCACTTTCCACCCCCAGCGCATCATGCAAGCGGTCGCCCTGCTCACAGGCATCGATTTGCGCCAAAGTAACCTCCGCCTGGCGCCGTGCTGAGAGGGTAGGCGGTACGTCCAAAATTATGTAGCCGCCCACTAATACCGCCGCCCCGCCGACGGCGTAGCAGAATGCTTCAGACAACTTACGATGTGGTTCCTGGTTTGGGGTAGTCATAGTGTTATTTCTAATATATTATACACCTTCTGTCAATAAGCTTTATCTGTTATAATACTTACAATATGAAAAAAGTACCTATCGTAGCTATTATTGGCCGTGCTAATGTTGGCAAGTCCAGCTTATTTAACGCCGCCCTTGGCAGGCGCGAAGCAATCGTGGCCGACGAGGCGGGCACCACCCGCGACAGCCTATATGGCAAGGTGAGCTTTTATGACAAAGACTTTTGGCTGGTAGACACCGCCGGACTTAAACAAAAGCCCGAAGACGAATTTGAATTTACCATTCAGGAACAGATTATGCAGGCTAACGATTCTGCAGACCTAATTCTGGTAGTCATCGAATCACACGTTACCTTGACCGAAGAAGATCGGCGCGTCGCCAAACTCGCCCTTAAAACGCGTAAGCCCGTCGTGCTTGTCGTAAATAAAGCCGACAAGATCCAGGGCAAAAACTTTCAAAGCACACCGGATGAAGCCATATTCGCCCCTTATCGCCGCCTGGGCATAAAGGACATCTTTTTAACCAGTGCCACCCAGAATACCGGCATAGAAGACCTGCTAGAATATGTGGCCGACCAGCTACCAAAAGCAAGTATCGTCGAAGCCGAAGACCGTATATCGCTGGCAATTTTAGGACGGCCGAACGTTGGTAAATCCCAGCTTTTTAACACTCTTGCTAAGAAACAGCAGGCAATTGTCGCTGACCGCGCCGGCACCACTCGCGACATCAATCGCACCACCGTTCGCTTTATGGGCAAGGAAATTGAGCTCATGGATACCGCCGGCATCCGCAGGAACGGAAAGATAGAAGTGGGAGTCGAGCGGTTTAGTGTTATCCGAAGCCTAAGCGCTATCGAACAGTCCGATATCTGCCTCCTGCTCATTGATGCCAATGACCTAAGCGTACAGCTCGACCAAAAAATAGCCGGCATGATCAAAGAAGCAGGCAAGGGTCTGATTATAATCATCAGTAAATGGGACAGCATCGACAAAGATGCCTTTACACATGATCAGATGATACCCAAAGTACAGGCGGAGTTTGAATTCGTGCCATGGGCGCCTATGATCGTCACCAGCAGCGTTACAGGACAAAACGTGAGCAAGATATTCGAAATGGTGCTCGAAGTGGCTCAGACACGCCGAAAACGCGTCAAAACCACCGAACTAAACGGCTGGTTGCACAAAACTACCGACCGACACCCGCCAGCCGGGCTTAAAAACCGTCAGCCGAAGCTGCGCTACGTCGTGCAAGAAGAGGGCAATGACAGTCCTAACTTTAAGATTTTTGGCTCACAGCTAAAGTATTTGCACTGGTCATACCGCCGCCATCTTGAACGAACATTCCGCGAAACCTTTGGTTTTGATGGTACGCCGGTCAAGTTCTGGTACATTGACCAGCACGAACCGCGCGAGAAAAAAGATGGTATCGAGTGGAAAAAACGCCTCCGCCCGGATCAACTCCCGAAGAAGACTGATAAATAATAGTTGATATCTGATAGTTAAAAAACTCGAAGCATCGTAGCTCTCATATTTGATACTTGAGATCTGATATCAGATATATTTCTCGTATTTGAACTTAGGCTTTCAAAACATATACGTCATACTAAATACGACATACGTCATACGATATACGCTATACTATCCCCATATGGGCCTATTTGAAAGAAAATCCACCCCTATTACTACCAGCTATTACACCATAGGTAACCAGCACACGAAACTGATCGTTGGTCTTGGTAATGTTGGTAAAAAATACGAAAAAACCCGTCATAACGCCGGATTTCTTTGCGTAGACCATGCCGCAAGCGAGTTTGATGCCGCCTGGAAAGAGAAGGCCGCATTAAAGTGTTTTATTGCCGAAGCGACCGCGGGCGGCAAACGCATACTGCTCATGAAGCCTACCACGCTCATGAACCTGAGCGGCGACGCCGTCCAAGCCGTAAAGAAATTTTATAAGATAGAGAATAAAGATATTTTGGTCGTCCACGATGAGCTTACGCTGCCGTTTGGCACACTCCGGCTTAGAAATGGCGGCAGCAGTGCAGGGAATAATGGTATTAAGTCGGTTAGTGCGGCCATTGGCGAAGATTACGCCAGGGTACGGATCGGCATCGCCGGTGAACACACCGATAAAGAAGACGCAGCCGCCTACGTACTGAAGAACTTTAGCAAAGCAGAGCAGGGAGAGTTTAAAACGATGTTTACCGAAGTAAACGCACTCATCACCGAGTTTATTTACAGCGAAAACCTTTTGCCCGACACCCGCAAGTTCATCTAAGGTCCGCCACATACAGTTATTATTAAGATAAAAGAGCCAGTAGAGGGTGAGAACTGCCAGTGGCAGTTCGGAAACGAATCTTCACCTGCGAGCTTGCTCGCATGGCAGAAGTTCGGCGGTCGCGGAACGCGACTGGGCACCGCATAGATAAAACTCTGAAAGAGCTTAAATTAAGTTTATCAATGCAGTAAGTTCGCAAACTAAAAGAGCTACCAGAGGGGGTGGGCACCGCTGGTAGCTCTTTCAGGAGACAAGCGACTAAGCTTATCTCCGATAAAAAACACCCTTCAACCCACCCTGAAGGCCTCCAACCAGTACTCTCGCAAGTTACTCGTTGGCCCACCAAAAGGTATATCCGTCGTATCACTCTAAGCCTCAAATAAAACGAGGGAGGAACGCGGGGTTAAAGGGGTTAGTCTGCCTTAGAACGTTTACGGTCCTGCCCGTCAGCTAGATAAGTGGAGGGTAACAACTTATAAAGCACGCTCTAAAACAGTCTAACAATCTGGATAGCGTAAAAAACGCCGTCCAGTGTTCACCCGAAAAACGGATGAACGTTAGAATAGGGGTATAAGGTGCATAAAATCCTGCTAACAGGACTTACGGATTGCCATTTTAGCAAAGTTATGTGATTATGTCAATACTTAAATATATTACGGGGAGATTGTCAATATGGTTACGCTTACCGAAGAACTGCTTCCTAACGACCTACTCCAGTTAAGTCTCCCTGTAAAAAAGCTCTTCGTGCACGGCGCCGACCTTAAAACGTTGCTTGCACGGCCAAAAATCGCCATCGTAGGCAGCCGACGCTTTTCGCCGTATGGACGAGGCGTGACCGAACAGTTTGCACAGGAACTAAGCGAAAAAGGCGTGGTTATAATCAGTGGCCTTGCTCTAGGGACCGATTCAATAGCCCATCAGACATGTCTAAATGCCGGCGGACAGACTATTGCCGTGCTGCCGTGTGGTAACAGCAGAATATATCCGCGCTCACACACCAACCTCGCTCGTTCTATCATCCAGTCGGGCGGGGCAATCATTACCGAATACGAAGGCGACTACCAGCCGCGTCAGTATAACTTTTTAGAACGCAACCGGATTATAGCCGGGCTCAGCGACGGCGTATTGGTTACCGAAGCAGCAATACGCAGCGGCTCACTCAATACCGCCAACCACGCCCTTCAGCTCGGCAAGCCAGTTTTTGCCGTACCGGGTAACATAACAAACCCGCTGAGCGCCGGATGCAACAACCTTATTAAAGCCGGCGCCATACCGGTTACCAGCGTGCAGGACATAGTCACCGCACTAAACTGGGTAGACGGCGCCCAGCTTCCTAGGATAGTGCAGGGCACAACCGATTCGGAGCGCACTCTTATTTCTCTCATCCAGGGCGGCATCAGCGACGGCGGGCAGTTACTCATACGCAGCGAATTACCCGTGAGCGACTTTAACCAGACCCTTACTATGCTCGAAATAACCGGTAAAATCCGTCCGCTTGGCGCAAATCAGTGGGCACTTAAATAGCGTTATCGTATTTGGTATGGCGTATTGTGTAGATGCTGAAATACGCATACGGCAAGGAACGGAAAATCTCCTACACATCCTTGTCAAAAATATGGTATACAGTACATATGCTAAATAAACTTTCATTCAAATTACTTGAAGTTGGTCAAAAACTTGCCGTTGAGAGCGGGCTTAATACTTTCCCGGCGGTTGCCGCGGGTTATGCGGTAGGCATCACCGTTGCAAATCATGGACCGTTTGTAGCCACGGCCGCTCTTTCTGTCGGCACTATTTACACTGCCATGGAGCGAATTGACGGAGTACTGTGCGTGCAAAGAGAACTGCATGACGATAACATGGGGCCCATCGGCTTTGTCGCTACCCACGACGTCGTAACACACGAACCATTACCCGTCCACGACACCACCGGTCTCTACTTCGAGCAATAATATTACGAAGTTGTTAGATACTAAATACAAAATACGTCATACAAAATACGATGTCTCCTGTCTCATGCACTTGACGCCGCACCCCCACATAGCGTAGGGTACTACCTTGTCGCCGCCCCGTAATAATAGTAGGTTGGCTTTAAGCATAAGTTTGATAGACTAAAGAAACATACATCATGAGCACAACAAAAAACCTTGTTATCGTTGAGTCGCCGGCAAAGGCGAAGACCATCGAAAAATATTTAGGGAAAGATTACGTCGTCAAAAGTAGTTTTGGCCATATTCGTGATTTGCCAAAAAAAGGCCTCAGTATCGACAAGGCAAATGATTTTGCGCCCACCTACGAAGTAAGCCCAGATAAGAAAAAGGTAATTACCGAACTAAAAAAACTCGCCAAGGGTGCAGATGTCTGGCTCGCAACCGACGAAGACCGCGAAGGGGAGGCGATTGCCTGGCATTTGGCAGTAGCCTTGGGCTTAGACACCAAAAAGACAAAACGGATTGTGTTCCACGAAATTACCAAACAGGCAATCCTACACGCCATCGAAAACCCACGCACCGTCGACCTCCATCTGGTTGATGCCCAGCAGGCGCGCCGTGTACTCGACCGGCTTGTCGGCTATGAGCTGTCTCCCGTGTTATGGAAAAAGGTTCGTGCCGGGCTCAGCGCCGGCCGCGTCCAATCTGTAGCCGTACGCGTAATCGTAGAGCGTGAGCGTGAGATTGCTAACTTCAACGCTTCCAGCAGTTACAAAGTCTTGGGCACCTTTAAGGCAGACTCGGAGCATTTGCAGGCAGAACTAACTAAAAAGCTGCCAGACGAATCCCAGGCAAAAGCATTTTTAGAAGCTTGCAAAGATAGTACTTTTACCGTTGAATCCGTCACCAAAAAACCGGGCTCCCGAAACCCCGGCACACCTTTTACCACAAGCACCCTTCAGCAAGAGGCGGCTCGACGTCTCGGCTTTAGTGTCCGTCAGACCATGTCTGTGGCGCAGCGGCTTTATGAAAGCGGTCTTATTACCTATATGCGAACAGACAGCACCACGCTCAGCAGTCTGGCACTTACAGCAGCCGAGGACTACATCACTAAAAACTTTGGTCCGAAGTACCACCAACATCGACAGTTCAAAACCAAGGACACCAGCGCCCAAGAGGCTCATGAGGCAATACGCCCAACCGATTTCAACAAAACTTCGGCCGGCCATGATGAGCAGCAGAAGAAACTGTATAACCTTATCTGGCAACGCGCTCTGAGCAGCCAGATGGCTCCCGCGACTGTCGACAAAACAGAGATATCCATTGCCGTAAGCGGCCAAACTGAACGGTTCATCGCCAAGGGTGAGGTGTTAATTTTTGACGGTTTCTTAAAAGTGTACGGCGGCGGCAAAGATGACACACTCCTGCCGGCGCTCGCCGAAGGCCAAGCCCTCACCCCAGAGGATATAGTGGCAACTGAAGTATTCAGCCGCCCACCGGCTCGCTTTTCTGAGGCAAGTCTGGTGAAAGCCCTGGAAGAAATGGGTATCGGCCGTCCAAGCACGTATGCTCCCACCATCTCCACCATCCAGGACAGGGGATATATAGAAAAGAAGGATCTAGAAGGCAGCGAACGCGATATTCAAACATTTACCCTAAAAAACGGTACGGTTACGCAAGCAACGGTAACGGAAAGATTTGGCGCCGACCGCAACAAGCTTATTCCTACGGCTGTAGCAGAGGTGACTACCGATTTCTTAACAAAATACTTTGGCCCCATCGTAGACTACGATTTTACAGTCAAGGCAGAGAAAGAGTTTGATGACATAGCAGAGGGCAAAACCAAGTGGAATAAAATGATCAGCGAGTTTTATAACGATGCGTTTAAGCCGCTCGTTAAAGCCTCTGCCGATGTAACCCGCGAAGAAACGTCTCAAGCCCGGAACCTTGGGTCCGACCCAAAGACCGGCAAGCCCATAATCGTACGCTTTGGTCGCTATGGCCCCATGCTTCAAAAGGGTGAAACTTCAGATGAAGAGAAGCCGGCCTTTGCTCCTCTGCCTGATGGCACAGACATGGACACCGTCACTCTTGAGCAAGCCCTGCCCATGTTTGATCTTCCCCGTAAGGTTGGTACAACAGAAGACGGCAAAGATATATTGGCTAACATCGGTCGTTTCGGTCCGTATATTCAGGTCGACAAAACCTATGTTTCCCTCAAAGAACACACACCGCTCACCATTACCGAAGCCGAGGCACGGGTGCTGTATGCCGAGAAACTGGTTCAAATTGCCGAAAGAAATATCGCAGACTTCGGAAAAATAAAAATCCTGCGCGGTCCCTATGGCCCATACGTTACCGACGGCAAAAAGAATGCCCGTATAGCAAAAGAGGTAGATCCAACCACCTTAACAGAGGCCGAGGCAAAGAAAATACTCGACGAAGCACCTGCTAAGAAGAAGTTCGTCCGCCGAAAGAAAAAATAACCTTTTTTAGGCTAAAAGTGTTCGCTTGCTGAAATCAATGTAAAAGTTTTTTACTTATCCACAATTCGTCATCTGTGCAAGTATATTTTATGCTTATATTGCCATAAACCGTTTGTGCTAAATATGCGACTTAATGCTACAATATACATGAACGAAACAAAACGCATAAACAGCGTTTGACATTTAAAAGTTTAGCTGTTAAAATAACATTATAAAAGGTGTAGTTAACACCAAATTGCTAAGAAAGAGAGCATGTATCGTATGGCTGACACGGCTGCAGAGACAAAACCCCAGATAGAAACCCTTATCGGCGATGTTCTTGCAACTATCGAAAGGGAACGCGAAAGAGAAATCGTTTCGCGACGTTTTGGTTTATTTGACCGAAGGGAAACATTAGAGCAGATCGGTGAGCTCTTAGGAATCACCAGAGAGCGCGTCCGCCAGCTCGAAAAAGCCGCCATCACCAAGCTCCGCATCAGCGCAGGGAAGGGAGACATCCCAGGCGTTCTTAAGATAGAGGAAGATATTGTTGCAGCCCTGAACGCTATGGGAAAAGCCGCTCGGATAAGCGACTTGAGCGCGCAGTTCAGTAAAGAAAATTCCAAGCTCGACCAAGCTCGAGTGTCTTTCTTGGCAATGCTATGCCCTAAGCTAGCTGTTATTGACGAAAACGACAACTACCATCACGCCGTTGGCATCCTCGAAACCCACAACGAAAAGGTTATGAAAGAAAAGGTTAACGCCATCGTTGACGCCATCAAGAAAATCGGCGAACCATCTACCGCTGAAGCCATCGCAGTAAAAGTATCAGACGCAGACGTCGATCATGTCAAAGCTCTTGCCAGCATGAGCAAGCTCGTGGCTACGTTAAATGGCCGCTGGGGCCTCACCAAATGGCCTATGGTCAATCCAAAGAACATTCGTGACAAAATATACGTTATCTTGCACGAAAGCGGCAAACACATGCACTTTAACGACATCGCTGCCAGCATCAAAGACTCCAGCTTTAAGCGAAAAGACGTTACCACTCAGGCAATCCATAACGAGCTCATTAAAGATGACCGTTTTGTTCTGATTGGCCGCGGTATTTATGCGTTGAAGGAATGGGGCTACAAGAAGGGAACTGTTGCCGACATTATTACCGAAGTACTAAAGAAAGCCAACGAACCGCTGCACCGCGACGAAATCGTCAAGCGTGTTCTAAAGAACCGCTACGTTAAAGAGACAACCATTCTCCTAAACCTACAGGGCAAGCCGCAGTTTAAGCGCGTCGCCAAAGCCACCTACACCCTCGCCGAAGCCGAATAGATACCAAACGCATGACAGCCGATAATATGCCCTATGCGGGCGAAAGAACATACAGAACCCTTACTATAACGGAAGATGGCAGCATACCAGTTCCTAAAGATTATGCGGCACGGATAATGCTATGGCAGGCAGTGGACCTGTCGCTTTCGCCCGGCGAACCAAAAAATCAAACGGCTGCAAAACTTGTTAACACTACGGTGATAGCTGCAGATATAACAGCTCAGGGCGCTAAAGAACTTCTGCAAGACGAATTACATGATGGCCTGTTGGCTTATCCTCCAACAGAAGATCGAGCAATCATGGGTCCAGGGATCTTGCCAACACTTTATGGAAAACCTAGGACACGCGATATCGCACCAACTTTTTTCGGTTTACAAGTAGCAGCAGAAAGCGCTCGACGAGTAATTACGCATCCTGATCCTCAAAAAAGGCCGACGGCAAAAAAGGCTGAGCGAGTATATCAAGCCGCAACAGCTCACATCATTAGGTCTACCATAAACGGTATGCCTGATGAGATTTACCGCTGGCCATATTACTGTGGCGATAAGCGCGCTATTTAGATCATTCATCGTTAAGGACTACTAACCAGCAAATCTGGTTTTTGGATACTTGCTTAAGCCGCATCAAATACATACAAATTACGAACAAGGGAATTAGGCAAAATTCAAATAAAAAATACAAGACAGCCTCATTAAACAGGACTTCTTTTATAACCAGAACGAGAAGGCAGGGAATAAAAAAATCAAAACCTAAAGGGCCAAGGAAGTTCCAGACGAAAGATATCAACAATGAAAAGGATATACTGTAGACGTCGCACAATGTATATTTTGCGACTCTTATGTCATACATAAAGACGATTAACCATACCTTACTAACAGGGGTCAAAGCGTTTATGTAATCTGTTATTTGTTATGGACGCAATAGCAAAAAGAAGGTTTATGCTCCTACGCTTATGTTTGTACGCAGCAACACATTCTCTACAGCCTAACTATACGGATATGATCCTATGTGTATGTATTTGCATTATGTCGTGAAATGTTGCCCGAATATACTTTTCACGCAGTTTTCCACAGATTTTTGTTATCTTATGAACGCTTCCCTTACTCCCCTGTTTTCGGATATTTGCCATCAAATTTGATTGTTTTTAGACTATGAGAAAGATACATAAACTTAATATATGAACATTTTACGAACTACCGGAGGGGAGTAGCGGGGGACTTAGTTGGTATGATACACATTTACTTATAGAAAACTTTCTCTTCTACGCGAACGTCTACGTATTCACTTGGCGCAACCCCACTATCCTTGACTGCAAAGAACGCACCCGCCTGCAGCCTGGCATTCCCCATCGTATCGGCACGCACAAAATATTTTAGATCTTTGATCCGGATATCGACCTCGTTTGGAGTGGTCGGCAATACTACTTCTGTTATTACCATCTGTTTTTCTGTGAACTGATGTGCCATTTCCTTTATAAAAGCAACCGTTTCGCTCGTGAGCACTTGCGCACCCACACTAACCGCCAGACCACTTTGATCTTTCACGCTAAGCAGCTTTTCTTTTGCGCTGCTCGGCAGAGCGTTGGCGTCAACGACAACCTTGCCGCTCCCATCCACAACAAAGATATTCGTAGTGGTTGCGAGCAATAACGCGGGCTGACGAACGTGCGCCGTTAAGGTAGGTCGCCTACCAATAATGGGCATAGTAAGACGAACCACATCAAACTCGTTGAATTCCTCCAACAAGGCGGTTTCCGTGCGTCCCACATTCAGGGTGAGTTTACTCTTATTTTTTACCGAGGACTGCAATATATCTTCGGATTTTGACTGATAATATTCTTTGGCACGATACGGCGAAGCATCGCCTGCAAAAACAATGTACGGTGATGAAGATAATGTAGTATTATATACTACACTTACCAGGATAGCCCCTACAGCGATAATTGTCGGAATCAAACGCACGCCCCTGCCAATGCGTCGCTTCTTTTCATCGGCATTTCGTTCTCTAACTGTGTCTATTTTTGCCCGCTGATCACCCGCATAATACGAAAAAGCCGGACGCTGACCGCTCCCCCCGACACTTCGCCGCTCCCTCGGCGCCTCCTTCTTTTTAAAAAATTTCACCGCCCTGCCCTTTTAATATTTTCACCTACAGACATAACTAATTCTGCGAGATCACGTGCCGCATGCTGCTTTGAAACCTTATGCAGCTCTTGAGCCAGCTCCGTTCGTTTTGAGGGAACTTTTAAAAGCATATCCAGGGCTTCAAACAGGCCTTCGGCGTCTGCATGAGGCACCATAAGTGCCCTGCCCGACTCCATGAGTAGTCGAGCGTTTTTCTGCTGATGATCATCCGCTAGCTGACCAGGGACCAATATCGCCGCCTTTGCCTGCACCGCCAATTCGGCAATGACCGTTGCCGACGCCCGGCTCACTACCACATCCGCCGCTCCGGTATAGCGATACGGGTCATGTACGAATCCCCGCACGACCACTCTAGCTCGCTCGTCGCTGAGTAGTTCGTTTGCATATATTCGCTTCATTTCTTCTTCATGCGCTGCTCCAACGATGTGCACGATCCCTAAGCTTTTATGGCGCTGCATCAGCCGCCCCGCCACCTGGGCAATATCAAGATTCAACTGCATACCGCCCTGACTACCGCCGATGACGCTAATCACGAGCGCACAGTTTTTTAGACCCAAGCCCTCTTTGTATTCGGCCTGCCTTTCCACCGATACACGCGTAAACTCTTGTTTAATTGGTACGCCGGTGTAGCGAAGTGTTTCTTTAGGGTAGTTATAATATTCCTCTGGCATGCCCGTTGCATGTAAGCGTGCCCAGCGTGCAATAAGTCTATTAGCAAGCCCCGGTGTCACATCAGAGTCATGGGTTATATACGGAATACCCAGTTGTGCGGCAGCTAGACCCACCGGCACCCCCACAAAGCCACCCTTTATGAGGATGACGTCCGGACGTTCTTTTTTCAACATAGCACGCGCAACAAATACACCCCGTACAGTACGCCCCATATCCCGTACGTTAAGCAGTGCGGTTTTTATATTAACCATTTTTTGCAAACGACTCAGTCCGCTATAACGCCGATATTTGCCGGCCGGAATCTGGTAAACTTTTTTAATCCGCGGCTCTTTCCCAAACAAATCTAAAAACTGCGCATCCTTTTCACAGGCCGCAATCAGTGTGCAATCCGGATCAATTTGCTTCAGTTCATGAGCGACGGCGAACAGCGGTGTAATATGTCCGCCGCTCCCCCCGCCGGTAAGCAGAATCTTCATACCGAGCTTCTCCTGTTTGGTTATTTTCCGCTCCATAACTACTATACCGCGAAATCTGAAAAACAATACCCAGTGCACCGGTCACAAACAGCAGGCTTGTGCCGCCATAACTAATAAACGGCAGCGTGATGCCTTTAAGTGGCAAAAGTCCCAGCATAGCACCAATATTTATTGTTGCCTGCACACTGAACCATGCCAATATACCAACCACCAAAAAACGGGAAAAATCGTCCGGCGCACGTTCACTGATGCGCGCAATTCTTCCAAAAAATACTGCGTAAGCAGCGAGTATTAACGCCATACCAATAAAGCCAAACTTCTCGGCAAGAATGGCAAATATTGAATCGTTGGTTGCTTCGGGCAGGTACCCATATGCCTGCACGCTATGTCCGAGTCCTAAGCCAAACATACCGCCGGAACCAATTGCAATCAGCGCCTGGCATGACTGAAAACCGGTTGTTTGACAGTTTGCCGTTGGGTTCAGAAAGGTCATCAAGCGTTGACGACGATACGGAATAGCCGAGATTAAAAGTGTGGCGGCAATAGCCAGGCTCGCGCCAATTAACATGAGCCGTTTGAGCGGCATGCCGGCCACAAAAATCATTGCACACGCCATGCCCACCATAACCGCCGTCGAACCAAGATCGCTCTCTATAAAACCGACCACCACGACAATTGCCCCAAGCGCAATTCCAAGCGGTTTTAAAGTAGTAACCGCATCATTTAAGCGTCCGTTTTGCCGAACGCTGGCGAGTAAATCAGCCAGCCACACCAAAAACGCAAACTTAATAAGCTCTGCAGCCTGAAAAGACACACCGCCAATCTGAATCCACCGGTACGCACCATTCACCCGCGAGCCAAAAAGCTGCACTATTAAGGCAACGATAATTGAAGCAATGATAAGTGGTTTTGTCATAGAACGCCACCACTTGTACGGCACTTTAGAAAGCACAATAAATGCAATAATACCCAGCGCGATCGCAAGCAATTGTTTAGACACATAGTATGCCTCACTCACGTTCCTCTGTATACTCACCCCAGGACTAATCGCATACACCACAACTAGTCCAATAGAAAGAAGCGCCGTCGCAATAAGCGGCAGCCAGTAATCCGGGCGATGTTTTCGTCGTTCGATGGTGCCGATCGCTGGCCTTCTTCTTTCTCGCTCTACGCGCATTTATTTTTCCTTTTTTTATTTTTTGCCAGCTAAAGCTGTCTGCCCAAAAAGAACACAATCAAGCCAACTACGCCCATCACTTGGCCGACAATCCAAAAGCGCATAGTAACTTTTGTTTCTTCCCAACCGAGCGCTTCGAAGTGATGGTGAATGGGAGCTATGCGGAATATCTTCTTACCGTGACGGAGCTTTTTGGATAGTATCTGTACTGCACTTGAACCCGCTTCAATAACAAATACTAAGCCAATAATAGGCAGGATGAGCACGGTGTCAGTCAGCATTGCCACCACGCCGAGCGCGGTACCAAGGGCAAATGACCCCACATCACCCATAAAGAACCTGGCCGGAAAAATATTAAACCACGTATAGCTAAGCAGCGTACCCACCACGGTTAAACAAAAACCGGCTATACCGTAACGCCGTTCCACAAAAGCAATAATCGCGTACATAGCAAATGCCGTAGCCGCCAGACCGCCCGCCAGACCGTCCAATCCGTCGGTAATATTCACCGCATTCGCTGTCGCAACAACCACCAACACAAAAACAGGAATCACCAGCCAGCCTAACTGGAGCGGCGAACTCATGAGCGGAATATGAATAGAGCTCACATCCAGCTTGTCATAAAACCACCAGCCACCAATTAGAGCAACGGTTGTTATCAAGAACAGTTTTAGCTTTGCACGCATGCCGGCAATTCCACCTACGCTATGGACGTTTAATACATCATCAATAAGTCCAATCAGCCCCGCCCCCGCCATTGCCGCTATCGGCAGCCATGTTTCGGTACGTTTCAGATTAAAAAGCACCGTAACGACCACCGTCGCAAAGACAAAAATCATTCCTGCCATTGTGGGGATATGCCGGCGATGCTTGGCATTATGAAGCTTCTGATACACAGCCGCCACCTCGCCCGTGGTCGCATCGGTTCGCGGTTTCTTCCACCACTGCCTTGTATAGGCTATGGTCGTATACAGAGGTGTGAGCAGCATGCTCAAAGAAAAACCTGCAAAACCAAGTGCGAAAATTTTTATGAGCGTCTGCGATTCAACGGCAATTTGTATAGCTTGCGACATGTTTATTTTGTGCCTTGCATTATTAGTACATAGTATACCCTAGTTGCATAGTCAAAAACAGTGGTATGGCAGGAGTTTATAATAATCATTGCTTGGGTTTTACTCCGTAATTTTGAATCATCATGGTTGCCAAATTTGAAAATACCGGAGCCGTTGCCTGGGCACCCGCAAAACCGCCAATCTTTGGCTCATTTACACGTACTACTATGATGTACTGCGGCTTATCTCCGCCCACGAATCCCGCAAAGGTTCCCGTGTATCTGTCGGTATAATACCCGCCTTCTGGTTTTGCAATCTGGGCCGTACCGGTTTTCCCGCCGATGCTGTACCCTGTAGGTAAGTTCGGCATACCGTATATGCCATGATTTTGTGTGAATACATACTCAAGCAGCCATCGGGCATCTGCACTGGTCTTTTCTGATACCGCCTGGCGAACCACACTGCGAGGTGTAACCGTCTTGGATCCATCGGCGTTCGTTATCGACTCAACAACGTGCGGCTTAACATAGCTGCCGCCGTTTACAATCGATGCGTACGCAGATGCCATCTGCATCAACGTCGCTGACATACCTTGACCAAAGGAGGTGTTGGCGTAGGTTATGTCCAATCCGTAGCCTTCAGTCGGGCTCGGCACGGTGCCCTTTGCCTCACTGGTGAGTTCGATACCGGTCGGCGCACCAAAACCATAGTGGTTCGTCATATAGTCATGCCAGATTTTTCGTCC
>CAYSJS010000004.1:26032-89660 GCA_964431415.1 uncultured Candidatus Saccharibacteria bacterium
TCACCACCGGATTCCCTAACGTGCTTAGATCTGATATATCTTTTAGGTTTGATGGATCAAAGCTAGGATAATTGCCCATCGCCTTTACGGCACCGGTCTCCGCATCAAGAATAAGTGCGCTGCCGGAATTACTTTTTGCTCGGTCCAAGCCTGCTTTTAGAATATCCTCCAGCTGCCGCTGCAGACCCACGTCGATGGTGAGCTGAATCTGGTCGCCCGGTTTCGGATCAGTTACTATATTGTCCTTATTACTTACCAGCGGTACACCACGCACATCGGTTATTGCCTTCAGCTGACCCGGGTTGCCTGCCAGCCTACCGTCAAAGAACTCCTCTATCCCATACTGCCCTTCACCGCTATCATTTACAAAACCGATAACCTGCGAAGCGAGCGACCCTTGCGGATACGTGCGGTAAACTTCTTCTCTGGTTCCAACGCCGTTAAAATCAAGCGTATCTATAGCGCTGCTTTGGTCCTTAGAAAGTTTTTTGGCCAAAACCACATAGCGAGTGTTCTTTGTTTCAAGCTGTTCCCTTACCTTGTTTACATCGCCTCCAATGACTTTTGCAAGTTCCGAGGCAACTTTAAGAGAGTCTTTTACATACACCGGGTCGGCAAAAAGAGTGTACTTTTTTTCATTCAATACAAGCGGCGTTACCGCCTCGCCGTCATGAGCATAGATAACTCCCCGCTCTGCGGGTATTTCGTATTCCTTAAGCTGCGACCGTAAAGCAGCTTTTTTATAATAATCATGCCGAATCACCTGCAAATAAAAAAGCCGAATAATAAAGACTGTGGTAAGGCATAGAAGTATCGTATACAAAATCCGAATACGCGACGAACTATGCACCGGCTTCGAATTACTCGGCGGTGTTACTGGGTTTGCACGATAATACGGTACATTTGGCAAAATATAACCCTTCAAATAAGCTTAATTTTGGACGACAGCGGTTGGCGCTACCGATACTAAGTTATTTGACACGGTGCTATTTTTAGCTCGGTCAAGCGCCTGCAATCTCGCAGAGGCGACTTCAAGCTCATCACGCTCCGACTTGAGCGTTTCGGCCTGTGTCCGCAGCTCATTTATCTTGTATCCATAGGCATTTGTTTTGGTCACTTGAGTCAAATACAGTAATCCCAAAATGCATGCGAGCACAATAAGAATGATGGTGTTACTAATGGGTCCAAAGCCTTTTAGTTCACGCTTAAACGAAACCGCGTTTTGGTTTCGTTGCGCATAGCGTTGCCGACCCATCGCAATCGATGATGAATATGTCATAGTTTTTGTTTTTATTTTTTACGGTTATTACCTTTCTTCAGGCAAAAACCGTACAGCTTGTTTTTTGATACGTCTTTACGATAACAAAGCAGCTTTGCGGGTATCCCTGGCAGGTGGGAGGTTCACGACAGACATACCTACCGTGCCCCTTCCCACCTTAGGGACTTAACAAGCGCACCTCTCGCTACAGTACGCGAACTCGTACTTTGTAGGCGCGGGAGCTACTTTTTACCGTAATAGGCATGCAGCGTATCCCCTTTCTTTTTGTTTTTATTTTTTTGCTACGGCCCGAAGCTTTGTGCTGCGGGCACGCGGATTGGAAACTATTTCAGATACCTCAGGCGTAATCGGCTTTTTGGTAAGCAGAACAAGTTCTGCATCATATCGGTCGCCAGCTACTTCTTGGAAGAACTGTTTTATGATCCTGTCCTCCAGACTATGGAAGCTTAAGACCACAAGACGCCCTCCCGGGGCAAGTAGTTCCACCCATAACGGCAAAGCTGCTTTTAGGAGCTCTAGCTCATTATTCACGGCAATCCGAAGCGCTTGGAACGATCGGGTCGCCGGATGGACTTTACTGTGCCCCGGCCAAGCCTGGGCAATTATTCGGGCAAGCTGCGTACTTGAGTGAATAGGACGATTTTTAATAATCCTATCCGCAATCTGCGAGGCTTTTGGTTCCTCTCCATATGTCCTTAGAATCTCCGTAAGCTCAGCCTTGCTATAGCTATTCACTATAAACTCGGCCGTCAGCTCTTGACGCTGATCCATACGCATATCGAGAGGCGCATCCTGACTAAAACTAAAGCCGCGACTCGCCGTGTTAAGGTGCGGTGACGACACGCCCAAATCCGCCAACACTAACTCAAATCTACGATTATCGAACAATAAGTCCTGGGCTGCGCTCAAAAAATCTTTGTGGATAATCTGAACGCCACTACCTCGGAACTTTTTTTGGAGCTGGACTACGGCCATCTCATCGCGATCGACGAGCACCGAGCCTGCAGCATTAAAGGTGCGATCCAGTACTAAAGACGCGTGCCCACCGTACCCGGCCGTCAAGTCGAGGTATTTCTCCCCGGCTTTAGGGTCTAAAACTGAAAGCACTTGCGTTTGCATAACTGGTATATGCAATGTCTGATCGGATTCGGAACGAACCACGTCAGACGGTTGGTCCTCTGCCCCCTCCGTAGAAGAAGCATCAGGAAAATTTTTGTTTGGATTTTGGATTTTGGTCATGTTCTCTTGTTTCCGATCCTTAAGATATGCCCACTTATAATGGACGTAACCCCTGCTGGTTGCAAGCATTACCTGTATATCAAAAGTTTCGGCGTTTTTGTTTTTGCCTGATGTGCTCATAGAAAGTCTAGGAGTTCTCAGGGTAGAACACCGGCATTTTTTAAAAGGCCGGGTTTACAAGGTCACCGAATCAGCAGTCAACTATTTTTGTTTTTGTAGAGTGTTTTTGTTTTTGTTCGTTTTGCTAAACTTGCGTGAGAGTAAAAATATATTTCGCCGGCAGTGTTGCCGTCTACGAATTCTTACTATACGTCTAGCAAATTCTAGAGACTTTTTTCTAGTGAGGTGGAGTTTTGGGAGGTGTTTTGTTAAAAAAGGTGCGAGGGTGTTTAAAAGTGGTTAGCCCCATGTTTCCCACTTGTTGACTGCCGAATCGCTGACCTCGAGTCGACAGGCTATATGTTTTTTCATATAACTTTTTGCTTTAATTCTCTTGCCCGAATTGTTAATGTACGGCTTACTAAAACACTATTTTTGTCAGGTCGCCTGCACGTATTTCCGATATTTTTAGTCTTTTGCCTGTAGGCGCCAGTATCGACCCGCACGAACCGCTACGACATCGCGCCCAATAAGCGCAAAATCTATATGGTGTTGCTCCAGAGTTATTCTGCCCTGCTTGGCATCAATGATGCCCTCAACTCTTCCCATTCGGAGCTGGACGTTGAGGTCGGCAATACGCTCGTCAAGGATGCTACCTTTCAGCTGCGGCTCGACTTCCTCGTCCCATACCGCTTTCGGGTAGAGATGCAAGTAGTTTTTGAATCCTCTGGTAATGACCACGCCGCTCGCAAACTCATTACGAAGTTCGGCGGGAATAGTAAGCCGCCTTTTGTCGTCGAGTCTCCGTTCGAAGTAGTCCAACCTCGGTCCTTTAGTGTTAAGTTTTAGTGGTTTTTTTGTTTTTTATTTTTCGTATGAGTAAGGCTTTTTGTCTTACCCACGATTACCCACTAACAAGAGCATACTACCCACACTTACCCACGTGCAAGGGTTTTTTACTGTTTTTCTCAGGAAATAGCGGCAAGTTATCCACATATTCGTGCCAAAAGCCATGCACCTACTACCCATAGCGTCGACTATGTTGTGGATAACGCTAGAAAATAAAACAGGGGGCAGATTTTAAGCTTCGCTCATTATCACGTTGTTTGCCTCAAGCCACCCGTCGGATGAACCACCGTCAAGATATCGCCCTCTCGCCGCACACACGGTAAAGCGTTCACCGCCTTCCACCGCCATACTGATTACATCGGTAAGCATATATTCGCCATCCCGCACACTATTCATATAGTGCTCAACATAAGGAGTAAAAGATCTCATAAATACGTATTTGCTAATATTGCGTAAACGCGAAGCGGTCTGATCAGGCTGCGGCTTCTCCATAATGCCGCGCAGCATATCCTGCTCATCGGTTTCCAAAATACCAAACCGACTCACCAGCTCATCGGCAACCGGGTCGCCAAGCACTGCGTGTGCACCCTTCTGCTCTGCTGTTTGTATAAGCAGCGCAAAATCATTCACTCCAGCCCCCCCAAGTAAAATCATCCCCGCTGGTCACTATATAGCCAGGTTCGTCCCTGACGAGCGGCAAAGCCAAAGACAGCGGCACTGCCGAGCCATATTTTCCATCCATCGGCTGCACGACGTATTCATACTGAATTCCCCTGTTCGTTCCCTGAACTTCCTCCAATAGCTGCGCCTGTCCACGTTCAGACAGGTATTTCTCGAGTTTTTCATTGTGTCCATAGTAGGTACGCAGTTGATTGCTTTGTTCGCCCACGACAAAGATAATCCTTTCAATTCCCGCCGCAGCCAAATCTGCGACCAAATAGTCAATTAGCGGCCTGTTGCCAATCGGCAGCATCGACTTTTCTATGGCCTTTGTTATGGGCAGACGTCTCGTACCAAATCCGGCGGCTAAAACTACAGCGGTGCGTATTGTATGCATAGTATAAAAATCCCTTTGTACTTACGTTTTTGTAATGGTATCGTCAAACTGTTCTAATCGATGAAAATAAACCTCATTGCCGACGCGCCTTGCCGCTCCGTCTTCGTGCCGCCTGAGCCATAGATGCGTCCAATTGGCGGGCAGGTCTAGCGGCCCCTTGTCGTCTATAAGCACACCACTTCCCTGGCCATATTCACGCGCCAAAAACTGCGCTTTGGGTTCTAAAACAATATGCTTGGGCAAGTTTAACTTTTTTAACCGCGTACAAGTGTTAATTTTAAAATACTGAAAAGCAGGATCGCCGTACGTCAAAAGCCGCGGCGCATAACCTTCTGCAACCAACTTGTCTAAGAAATCATGTGTATCAGAAAAGCAAAAGTCCGTCTCTCTTTCCAAAATCGCTTCTTCCATTTCTGCGGATAAAAACGCCCACTCACGACCCGTTAATTCCTTAAAATGCCCTCGATGATCATATAGACGAATATTTCTGCCCTTCACCTCATGGAACCCATCGGCTGTGTCCTTGAACCTTCCTAGTGGCACGTCATGCCGCTGCAGGTACTCATCCAGCCACTTGTAAAATAGCTGCTGGCTAAAAAGCGTATCGTCAAAGTCTAAAAAGACCATCGGCTTAGTGTTTACCTGCGTTTTACTCAAAATAAATACTCATTAGTTGACGGGACAAAAGCGCAGTATTATGACGCACCAGACTCCGCGCATGAGCAATGGCATCACCCGTTTTTTGCTCAACCGGATCCTGCGCAATAAGCGGCAGCCCGATGGCGCGGTAGTGTTTACTGTCGAACGCTTCCAGTTCGAATTCGACTATCTTTTCGCCATCGTGCATATATTTATCCAGCAGCGTTTTTGCCGGCTCATCGGTGTTGTAAATCACATAATCAAGCACCGGAGCACCGATAAAGCGTTCTATTTCTTCGGCGTAGTCATGCACCTTAAAACCGTCTGTTTGATTTGGCTTGGTGACAAGATTACACACATAGACAATTTTAGCCGCAGTTTTTTCGAGCGCTTCTTTCATGCCCCGAACCACCAGTGCGGGCGCAAGCGAACCATACAGGTTTCCTGGCGCAATTACGATCATATCTGCGCGAGCAATCGCTTCCTTGCCGGCTTCGGTGAGCGCAGCTTCTGGTTCCAACCGGATTACCGGGCGCTGCAACCCTTCAAAATGCAGATGGCCAATCTTAAATTCTCCGCGTACCGCTTCCCGACCCGGCTGCTCAAGCACCAGCTCGGCACTGGTTGTTGTTATAGGGATAACCTTTCCCTGTATATGCAGCACCTCGCCAGCCAGTTCCACTGCATCCTCAAAACTGCTGGTCATTTTCTCTACCGCACTTAAGAATAAATTGCCAAAACTATGGCCTTTTAAGCTTCCCTCTTCAAACCGGTAGTTAAACAGTTCACGTACTTTCGGCGAGTCACTAAGCGCCACCAGGCATTGACGTACATCCCCGGGCGGCAAAACACCGAGCTCGTCACGCAAAATGCCTGTGGAGCCACCATCGTCTGCCATATTCACGAGCGCTGTTAGGTCATGTACGAATTTTTTGAGCCCGCTGAGAAGTGTAAAACTGCCGGTGCCGCCACCAATTACGACAATTTTTGGGGACTCTCCAAAAGGCGTATGTGTTTCCATATGCTAGCATGCTAGCCGCTCGCACAGCGGTTAGTAAAGGTAATTATTACAATGATTTTATATATTGTCCTGAAAAAGGCTACTGAACCCTAGGATTTTTTGAGGATTTCAAGCTGGCCCGCCCACCATCTTGCACTCTTGCGTATACTTCTTTTCATGTTTTTGTCTCTGTCTACCCCGACTAGGCCGAATTTTGGCCACCACCCGTAAGCCCATTCAAAGTTGTCAAGCAAGCTCCAGTGCATATATCCGACCAGTTCTACGCCTGCCCGGCGAGCTTTAATGAGCGAGAGCATCGTTTCTTTCAGCCACCACTGGCGATGCACATCGTCGGCATCGGCAACGCCGTTTTCGGTGATAAACACCGGTTTATGGTATTTTATCCATGCTTTTGTTGCCACTTCTCCCAAGCCGCTCGGCTCCATATACCACCCAACATCATTGACGGGAGTTTTGGGGTTATCTTGTTTGAACCCGTTGTAATAATTCGTAAAGTAATAGTTTATCCCGACAAAATCCATATGCCGTTTTATGCGGTTCAAAAACCACCATGCCCACACATAAGAAGCCACCCGCGCGACAAGCCTGTCGGTAATACGTGAATTATTTTTTGGCTGATCGTTTGCTATCTGCTGCGCAATACCAATCTGAAAATCAGGATTTGCCTGTTTGAGGATCTGGTACGCATAGCGGTGCACTTTAACCAGCTGTTTATACATCAGAAGGCGCTGCACTCGCGATCCATGCGGCGGCACGGCAATACCATTAAGATCGCTATAGGTCGCATACACATTCGGTTCATTGAGCGTAATAATAAACTTAACTTCATCTTTAAACTCTTCCGCAACTTTGCCGACAAACCGTAAAAAATATCCCATGTTCGACGACTTTAAAAAACCACCTTTTTCTTCAAACCACACCGGACATGTCCAGTGCCAAAGGTTAAGGACAGGCTCAATCCCGCGGGCTCTCAGCTCGGCAATATAGTTATGGTAATGGTCAAATGCCGCCTTGTTCCAAACGCCCTCCTCCGGCTCGACCCGCGACCACTCTAAAGAAAAGCGAAAAGCGTTCAGGTTAAGTTCCTGCAAAATATCAAAGTCTTCCTGATAGCGATGAAAATGATCAACACCCTTGCCCGAAACATAATTTTCCGGTGTCTCTGCTGCGCCCCGTACATTATCCCAGTTTTCAAGCCATCCAAAACGATGTTTTGCTTTCTTGGCAAGGCCGCTTGCTTCTGCTAGCTCCCAAACAGTCCACTGGTCGTAATTACCGCCCTCTACTTGATGCCCTGCGGTGCTCGCGCCCCATAGAAAGCCGTCCGGAAAAAGTTTAACCGTTTTTGGAGCCTGCTCGCTAAAAGAAGGTTCAAGAGAATTTTTATCAGCACGCTGCACCGCCATAGGGCGATCTTTAACCGCTCCCGACACTTCCCTTTTGTTCCTATGTAATACTCGAGCCATTACACTAAAGTATAGCACTTTGCGCTTCGCGCTGTACTGAAGCGTCAAAAAAGTTTCCAGGTGCCTTCGGAGATAACTTCAATTTTGCCGTCTTCAATTTTTAGTGCCGACTGATCATCAAGCGCATACACAGGAACATTCACATCGGCTTTTATTCTTTCAATAAAGCCTGGGCCAAAATCGCGGCGCCCATAATGCGGCCGCACCACAAAGTCCACCAGCTTCAGTGTTTGTACCCGCGCCCTACCATCAGGCACAAAGGAAGCCACTTCTCCGTTTTTAAATGCCGTCGGATTATTAATGGCATGACTGACCGATCGCAAACTCTGGGTCGCGATCATGGTTCCTGCACTGATGCCCGCATACACCCTGCTTTCAAGTAACCGTGACATTTCTTCAAACAAACCCAGTTTGTCGAACCAATAACTTAAATAAAAAGCATTGCCGCCTCCAACATAGATAACATCTGCATATTCCAGTTCACTGAGCATTTCTGCCCGTGTGACATCAGCAAGACTTACAATCCGTAAATGCCCGGCAAATTCCCTTGCATCATGAATGTCGTCGGCCAGCCAGTCATGCCTCTCGTGCTTTTCTTCGTCTGTACAAAAAGCGGCGGTTGGTATGAACGCAATTTTTGTTTCACTACGCGGCTTCCCTACAAGTTCTTCGAGTGCGTTTTTTATAGAATCATTCGCCAAACCATTTGATGTAAGCAGTAATTTCATACATTTAATAATACATTATTCCCTCGCCCCGCCTCACAAATACCAAAAATGAGTATGGCGCCCCGCCATACCTCCCTGGTCTTCTCCCCGGCTATGCCGTCTCCTGACTAAGCCTGTCAAGGGCACAACAAAATCCGGCCGAGGACTGTTTGAGGGAACGTTTAGTTCCCGAGTTCCGCAGGCTGTTGTGCCTCTTGACTAGGGCTTAGATCAAGGGACGGTATCTGCCGGTTAGTTTTTGTATCTCTTTTTGCTAACTCAAAAAGAGATCAGGTTTGCTTCTTTGCCTGGACAAAGAAGTGACTTTAATTAGTTTTCGAGAAAAAACTATGCAATCACATCATCGCCAAAATGCTTTTTAAGCCGCGTCCGTATAGACCCCGGATGACGCCCCATCAACTTACTGAGCTGCGGAATAGAATTTTCAGTTCCGAACAAAGCGATCAACTTTTCATCCTCTTTCTTACTCCAAGGCTTATACGCGTTCGGGTAATCTTTTCGCATGCGCGCCAGCTTTTCAGCCCAAGCGACTTTATTTTTACCTTTGCCTTCTGGTTGTTCTTCGCTCTCTGGCCGACTCATCGCCTCCTGCTCACGCAGCTTTTCTTTTTTTGCCCATTCGTCAATATAGTCTTGGTTGTCACGTACTGCCGCTTCGCTCCGCATCCTCAGTTCGGCATCTATTTCACGTGCCAGCGGCGACACGCGCAGCGCCATACCGTTAAACCCATCCAATATAAGATGCTTCAGACCGCGCACCCGGCTCAGCGCCACATACCCCATCCCTTCCACAAATGCCTTTCTTAGGTCAATCCGCGCGGCGTCCAACGTCATGCCTTGACTCTTGTGTACCGTAATGGCCCAGGCGAGCCGAAGCGGTAACTGAGACACTTGGGCGCGCCTTTTTTCGCCGTCTACCAGCTCCCACGTATCAGGCTTAATGGTTATTTCCTTTCCATTCAGAAGTGTTACAAGCGGATAGTCCGTGTAGGGTTCAAACCCCGTTACGGTTCCTAGCGATCCGTTCACATACCTGCGGTCCTGACTATTTTTAATACACATTACAATAGCGCCCTGCTTTAACAGGAGGGTTTCGGGTGCGAGGCATGAACGCATGAGTGTCTCAACATATTGCTTGCCGCCGCTTGTTTCCATTTGATACACGTGCGTGTCTCCGGGCAGTTCAGCCAAGTGCTCTAAGTTTATTTCATCCACGTCCGCATTGGTCGTAAGCAAGCGCGTACGCGGCGTAAATGGATCAGCGATTGCCTCTGTTCGGGCCTGAAGCGCCTGAAGCTGCGATCGCGTCAAGAAGCCTGCCCTAATGCCGTTTAAAATATCTGTATATAGGCTGTCATCGGTCTGACGATACTGTCTCTCAAGGTAACAAACCGTAAAAACACCGCTCATCCAAGCCTGAGAAGCCGTAATAAAACTACCCGACCGGCTGTCGTGCCGACTCACCGGAGGAAGCTGAAAAAAATCACCACATAGCACGACCTGGATTCCGCCAAATGGCCTGTCTCCGCCACGCACTTGCCTGGCCACCTCTTCCACCATATCAAGCCGGAAGTCGTGCAGCATACTGATCTCGTCAACGACGAGGATGTCCGTATTTAGAATAGTTTCTCGGCGCTGCTTGCTTAACTTCTGAAAGAACCCGCCGTCTAAATGATCACGGACACCGATCCCGCTCCAGGCATGCAGCGTATTGCCATTTAGATGTGTTGCTGCAAGCCCGGTGGTTGCAGTAACCGCTACCGTCTTACCTTCCCCGCGGGCGCGCCGAATGAACTGATTAAGTACATATGTCTTCCCAGTTCCGGCAGCTCCGGTTAAGAGCACAGACTGCCCACTCTCTAAAATCGCCAACGCCTCCGCTTGTGTCATACCATTTAGGGTACAGGTTTTAGCGTTCAGGGGATAGTCTATAAAAATGTAAAATTAACAAGAACTATACCCTACACGCCAAACGCTACACCCTATTTTTTGGGTTTTTTGTGGAAGCCACGGTAGCTTAGTTCGCCGCGTTTTTGATCTAAGCGCACAATATACTTTTCAAATGGCTTTAATAGGCTGGAATACTGCCAGTTGGGAGCCAGAAGGTTTTGCAGTTTTTGCTGCTGATCCAAATACTCGAGCAGACTAAAGAAGTCTCCATCGCCCGACACGATCACCGCTTTTTGATAGTTAGGCATTTCTTTGACCGCGTACAGTACCAGCTCTGCGTCAACATTTCCTTTTGTTACACGCTTTTCTTCCGGCTTCCTATCCTCTGGTTTCACACCCGCCTTTTCTTGCCTTTCGTCCTCTCTTTTGGCTCTTTGCTCCTGGCTCTCCTCAGTTTCGTACATTTCTAGTGTCGGTTTCAATACAATCAGATAGCCCAAGTCGTGCATTTGATCATAGAGCTTCTCGTTATCTGGCAGATAGCCAATAAACATATATGCCCGCTCAACATTGTAAACGTCCTTGAGATATTGCCGAAATTTTCGCCAGTCCATCTTCCAGCCCATCTTCTGCACGCCCAAGTTAAGATTTTGACTATCAATAAACGCAAAATTTCCCTTGCTTACAGGTTGATGCTGTGTGTTCTTATTGCGCCGACGAAATGGTTTCATGTTTTTCCTTGCAGCCAAAGCTCCTTACGGCTTCATGAGCCCGATTATCAGGCCCATCACCAAAAATGTAACAAGCTCATGACTCACCGTAAGCACGGTGAGTTTCTTCGGCCTACCTTCAAAGGAGTCATGCGTGATCACTCGTGCTGCGGTAAAACCAAGCCACATCCACACCGCAGTCGTAAGGGCATCCTGAAGAAAGCTGTTGCTATAAAACGTATGGCTCAAGTAGGAAACATGCGCCAGAACAAAAGCAGTTACAAAGCTCACGACTAAAGTAATAAATATAGGCGTCATGCCCCGCTTTTCGAGCTCCTTTTGGTCAAGGCGCGCAAGCCGCATCCAGGTTTTGCCAAATACCTTTGGCGTGTACCATATAGAACCGACCACCATCGTAGAAAGTGTGGCCAGGATTACCGCCAACCAGTTTACTTCGACACTCATTTTTTTCCTCCTCTTAGTAATTATGCTTCAGTATGCACCACATCGGCACTTATTGTGAATAGCGAATTTTGACCAGTTATATGTTACGGCTATCGTAGGCCCAATGAAGTAAAGCCTGGCGTTGCTTCCGTCTGCATGTAACATCCCCGGGGCTGCAATACTTCTTTACCTGCCCAATGTGTCGACGTATCGCCTTCCAACGCGCAATTTGACGCTTGTCCTCTTCTGGCAAGCGGCGCCCATAATAATACCTGCAGTACCACTGAAACCAACCGCGCGGGTCATCTTTATATATCCATCCTTTTTCTTGCCAAACTTTGAGCGGCTGACTTGCCGATACCTCAAAATAGTTTAATTTTGGATCCTCTTTTTCGCCTAAACGTGCATGCGCGGTCCAGTCGGCCGGAAATTCTTTATAATCATAGCCGGCGTAATTGCCGTTAAAGATTCCCAGCTCCAGCATCTGCTTCGGCGTTAGTTCCGGCTTGAACTCAGGGTCAAAATCCTTGCCCGGTTCTGCCACTGTATCGTAGGCATATTCCGGCTGCATAGCATCCCGTACATACACGCGCATACTTTATACCCCGCTCCCCCTACTTCTTCTGCTCGGCGTGCTGCACACGCGCTTTATTTGCCCATTCGTCTGCCATTTCATTCCCCGGATCATTGTTGTGTCCGCGGACCCACACGAGTACTGCTTTCGAGTTTCTGTACAGCGGACAGACTTCTTGGACAATATCCAAGTTTTTAATAGTCCCGCCTTTTTTCTTCCAGCCGTTTGCTTCCCAGCTAATAGACCACTTCGTAATCACATTTATCCAAAATTCGCTGTCCGTATAAATCTCACATGGCGCCCCGGCCGCATCTTTGAGCGCGGCGATGATTGCCAGCCCCTCCATCCGGATATTGGTCGTCATGTCTTCGCCGCCTAAAACCACTGGTTTCATGTCTTTTATGACCGCAAAGCCACCGGCTCCCGGGTTCGGCTCACAACTTCCATCGGTGTAATATACGATCATTTTTTATCCTTACTGGCTCCATAGTACCACTAATTTGCTTACAAAACTTCGCGGGCCAGCTGCTCTTCTTCGTCAACGGGCTTTAATGGCCTCTTTTTAATTATTTCGTACCGCTCACCGGTTATAGGCGACTCGATATAATCGTCGTTAAGCAGGTTCACAAACTTCGTGAGGTCACGGTCATCCATAATAATGATCGCGCCGCTGTCGTCGGTCATAAGACCCACGCCCATTTCGTCATTATGGTCGATAAGATCCTGCTGCTTGATCTTTCCTGGTTCAATTTTTTGCAGCTTTTTAATTGTCGCTGGTTTGCCCTTAACAAGCGCCTGCATGCTCGCACCTTCTACAAAACTAAGCTTAAAGTTGCTTTCAATCTCTGCGACTTTTTTAGCAGCAACACTGGCCGCCTTTGCATCATACGCAAACAGGGCCTTGAGCTTAGCCTGATTAAATACAAACAAGTCTTGGCCTACGACCAGCAGCTGATTCTCGCCGGGGATCTTGAGCGCGCTCATATCGTCGAAAGGTTTAAACACACTGTCTTTTAGCATCCAGGCGGTGTGCCCCTTCATGATCTGCGAAGAAGGCAAGCTTTTAATTAAATAAAACGGCGTATCCATATCTTTATGGGTACAGTGCGCTACGACGCCTTTTATTCGTTTTAAATCATGCTCGCTATCATTAAAAACCTCGATATTCGCCTGCTCGTGCTTGATCCAGTTCAGCACTTCGACCAAGCGGTCTACATTTTTTACTTGCGTCCTTTGCAGTACGTTATCTTCA
This sequence comes from uncultured Candidatus Saccharibacteria bacterium, assembly GCA_964431415.1. GTDB lineage: Bacteria > Patescibacteriota > Saccharimonadia > Saccharimonadales > JACDBH01 > CAYSJS01. Next base: position 39,280 of record CAYSJS010000004.1, read on the forward strand.
CTTTCCGCCTCTTCAAAACCACGAACTATCAAACCTTTTTCGATACCGCCTAAAATAAATTCTAAAATTTCATCTAAAAATAGAGGCCGCATCTGCCGGGAAACATCGCCACTGAGTTTAGCCCTATATACCGTGCGGTTTTTGTTAAAGAAATAAAGGTCAATCTTTAGATCATCAATATACTGAACGAGGTTATTCGCCCACGCAAACACATCTGTCTCTACATAGTCTTTTTCCCAAGAAGTCACTGGAGCTAAAATATCTGCACCCTGCTCTGTTTCCGACACTGTTTCTGTTTGGTTATCCGGTTCCAAGACACACTCCCTCTCTACTAACGCAAAAAGCGCTGACTAGCTATTAATTGACTGGGTACATTTTACCGTAAGCACCCGCACAATGCTGCTGTAAAATTTGTAATTTACAAGCCGCGCTGTTTGCGCTCGAGCACATCATAGCCTTCATGCACTTCTTGATCTCTTGATACTCCTAGCTTTGTAAGCAAGTCCCAAAGTTCTGCGACCACCGCATCGTGATCGGCGTCATGAGTCATCATTTTTTCTGCCTCTATGAAGGTCCCTAGTCCTGGCACCACGTCGTAGCAAATCTCAATTTCGCCCTTTTTCGCCTTCCGGCGAATTTTCGTTAGGTCAGAATACGGTACAAAATGCATTGCGAGAATAATATTCTCAAGCTCTTTCGGGTCATCCACTTTTGTTTCGTGTTCAATACTATCAAGATGCCCCTGCACCGAAGATTTAAGCGTAAATTTGTGCAGTGTATCGTTTTCGGTTCGTATTCGGAGCCAATTTGCGCCAAATGCATTATCACTTGCTCCCGGTTCGGAGTACACCCGGTCGTGTTGTTTTTTAGGTTCCGAAAGCTCGATGCCGGCGCCCACTAAACATTTCTCGAATGCCGCTTCATCCACAACCCGCGCTTTTACTTCAATCTCTCTCATGTAGCTACTAGCATACACGGTTCTGGTTAGCGCGTCACTAACTGCATTTTACAAATAAACGCGGCCGGCTATCGGCTCCACGATGCGAGCCCTGCAAGCTTTTGTACTTCCCGCGCCAATATGAACGCCGCCGGCGTATACACGCAAATAATGAGTCCGAGCGGCTGACGCAGCCAGTTCAACATATAGCCTAAGACCGGTACGCTCATTACCACCCTGCCCTCAACAAGCAATGGAGAGATTGCCCGGTCTGGCAAACCCACATTATCGCCTTTGGTTAGGAGCATCTGCGTGCCGCCATCTATCCCGATCACCCGGTGCGAGACAACGACCGATGGTTTCTCGGGGTTATGATAGCTAATAATATCGCCCGGAGAGATATTTGTCGCCATAACCGGCTTTGTAACGACAGCATCTCCGGCAAAGAATACCGGCGCCATACTGCCCGTTTGTACACTCAGCAGTCGATAGCCCTGCTGCCATAATATACAGGCAGCGAAAGCGATACTTAATACTGCAGTAGCAATACAAATATACGCGCCGTTTTTAAGGGAATGCAGAAAATACCCCATTTTCGGTTATTTATACACTCGTACCAGTAAACACGAAGTCAATATTTCCTAGTGATGCGCCGGCACCGGTAAATGCGTCCGTACTCATCGACACCTGAACCTTGTACTGGTTGGCCACACCGGCTGCAAGCGTATCGGTTAGCGCCACTCCCCCGTCAATATGCCCGTTTACAAGGCTTGCCAGTGTTAGGCTCTGCGAGCTGCCGCCCGGGACGCGTGTCACCACAATACTTACTTTCGTTAGGTCAACGCTGCTCAAGTTTGTCGGCGCGGTAGAGACTGCCATTTTTATAACCGTTGCCGTAGAACCAGTATTTTTTAAGTAAAAAGAATAACCGGCCGCAGGAACGGCAGGCCCGCCAGGAACGACGCTCGTAAAGTCAAAGCCGGCATGCGCACTGGAGTAGGTTACGCCATCGGTGCTTATTTTTAAATCAGCCGTCGCGCTGGTTATGGTGTTGCCGCTTAAAACAACCTGCTGACTTTGCAGCGCCGCAAATGTCACCCCGCTGACCAACACCATTACCGCCGCCATGACGGTCACTGCACGAAGTAAAGGTTTAATATTAGACCGTCTGTTCATGGTAAGAGCTCCTTAATAATTAGGAGGCACTATCCCACCAATAACAATACATGTCAATTACTTTTATTTTTTGTCTAATTTATTGTAAACGTAAGCTCGATGATTTATACCTGTATGCTCTCGCCAGTCTTGAGCACAGAATAGGTTCGATTTTTGGCCTCGGCGGCACTGCCGGCCCAGTAATTGTAAAAGCCCTTTCCCGCGTCAGACAGCACCGCGTCATGTATGGGCACATACTGTTTTGCCTGAGCGGCCCCAATGAATGCCATGACTTCCGCAGCCTTAGACCAAGGCGCGGCCAGCGGCACCAAACAGACATCAACCGGTTTGGGCGGCTCCACGAAAGAATCTCCCGGGTGATATACCTGTTCATTTATAACAACCGTCAGATTCTTGCATGGCGATGTTTCATATACGACTGCATGATCAATGCAGCGAATTTCTAGCGTAAAAGCTCCGGCTATTTCGGTGCAGTCTGTGGTTATTTCCTGCACAGGTATACCCTCTGCCCGTAGCTTCTCGGCCACTTCCGGGGCGGCATATACGCGCATATTTGGGCTATGCTTAAGTAAATAGCGGACCGCGTCTAGACTGAAATGATCGCCATGTACATGCGTAAACACCAGCGCAGCAACTTGGCTTAATTCCGGCAAGATGGTGAGTTCTCCCGGGTCTATAACTAACCGCTCGTCTTGCTCTTCAAAAACCACACATGCATGCTCGTATTTTGTAATCTTCATATCTACAGATTATACTGCATACATGCAAAGACGTTTAGCGGTACGCGCTGTCATTATAAAAGACAAAAAACTTCTGCTCGTTAAGTTAAAACCCTACAACAAAACAAAACATACTGGCAACGACTTCTGGTGCACGATCGGCGGCGGTTTAGACGACTATGAGTCGGTCATCCCCGCCCTGAAGCGCGAAGTCTTAGAAGAAACGGGCATCGAAGCTGAGGTCGGCAGGCTGCTTTTTGTCCAGCAGTTCGTATTTCAGAACAGAGAAAATCTGGAGTTTTTCTTTCATATCACAAACGCAGACGATTTTGAAACTATTGACCTATCTAAAACAAGTCACGGCGATACCGAAATAGCCGAACTAGCATTCGTCGATCCAAAGACCGAGTATGTTCTGCCGAAATTTTTGTCAGAAGTTGATATTGAGGCGCACATTACAGAAAATCGTCCGGTGCAGTTTTTTGACTATCTGAACGAATAAATCTATTCTTTGCCACGCTTTAGTTCAGACCCAATCATGCGCGCCACACCCACCGCCGCAACAACGACACACAGACTGGCTGCGAGCGCTCCGGCTCCCATCACAATAAGTTCGGCCGCGTAATCGGTCGGATCGGCAAGAATCGGGGTTTCAGCAAACGCTGACAAGGAACTCATCAATCTTTACCCTTGTTTGTTCGGTCGTATCGCGGTCACGAATAGTTACCGTATCGTCCTCGAGCGTGTCGAAATCTATCGTCACACATGTAGGTGTACCGATTTCGTCCTGGCGCCTATACCGTTTACCTATGTTGCCGTTGTCATCAAATTCGCACATATGGCTTTGGCTTAGTTTCTCGTATACGTCGCGGGCCTTTTGAACGAGTTCGGGCTTGTTCCGAAGCAGCGGAAAAACAGCATATTTAACCGGCGCCAGCTCTGGCTTCAGTTTTAGTACCGTCCGCGTTTCGCCGTTTGGCAGCGTTTCGACCGTGTACGCCTCAGAAAATACCGCCAAGAAACAGCGGCCCATACCCATTGATGTCTCAAGGATCCACGGTATGTATTTTTCATTCGTGTGCGGATCGGTATAGCGTAAGTCTGTACCAGAAAACTTCATATGCTGGCTTAGATCATAATCGGTTCGGTCGTGGATACCCTCTATTTCGTCAAAGCCATACGACGGGAAGTTATATTCAATATCCCACGCGTCTTTTGCATAAAACACGAGGTTTTCATGCTGCTTCCAGCGCAAATTTTCGGGCGCAATACCGAGTGAAAGATACCAATCCCAGCGGTCCTGCTTAATTTTTTCGTAGGCCTCTTTGTTTTCGTTAGGGCGAACAAAATACTGCGTGTCTGCCTGTTCCAGCTCGCGGGTTCTAAACAAAAAGTTACGCGGACTAATCTCATTACGAAACGCCTTACCAATCTGCGCCACACCAAAAGGAACTTTTACGCGCGTAGTATCGACTATATTTTTAAAATTAAGATAAATACCTTGGCACGCCTCGCCCGGCAAATAGACCGGCTCTTTATTCTCGCCGGTAAAATCACCTAAGTTTGAGGTAACCAGCATATTAAAGGCCCGTACCGGCGTAAAGTCTTTTGAGCCACAGTTGGGGCATTTTATTTTGTCACGGTTTTCGTCAAATAAGCGATTTAGATCCTCTTCGCTCATTTTTTCGTCGGCTGTCACGCCAATTTTTTCTAATTCCTTATCAACTCGTATCCGGGTATTACATTTTTTACACTCCGACAAAGGATCAGAAAAGCCGCCCACGTGCCCGCTCGCCACCCATACCCGTGGGTCTTTAAACATTGCCGAATCAAGCCCAACGTAGTTTTCCTTTAGGCGCACATTTTGCCGCCACCACGACGCCTTCAGATTGTTGAGCAGTTCTACGCCGTACGGCCCGAAGTCATACAGACCCGCCATACCGCCGTAGATTTCACTGCCCTGGTACACAAAACCACGTCGTTTACATAAAGCAATGATGTCGTCCATAGAAATTTCACTCATAATTATTTGCTATTATACCGAAGAACTCGTGGTTATAACAGCGTAATCAGGTCTGGCTTTGGCAATCCCCATGGTTTTTCGTAAATCGTTCGTCTTGCGTTCACCGATGTGATTTGATCACTGCGTTCCGACCGTACCGAAACATACGGCGCAATAACCGACGCCAAAAAGCCTGCGGTTCCCTGGAAAAGCCGTTCCGACATCACTATCGGATGCTGCTCGCCTGCTTCCTTAAGATGACTCAGACGCACGCCGTCCCCTTCCATCACCCATATCGTCGCGCAGCCATACAGTCTTTTTGCCTCGCCGTTGTTTACGACCGCATCAATCGTATTCTCGACCCTATGCCGATCCTCTTCTCCCCACGAGCTCCTGCTGAAATTAAATACTGTTATACCATCACCATCAGTTAGCACATCTACGACATCGGTAGGAGGTTCAAGAATTCTCTCCCCATCATATTCTGCTCTAGTCAACGGATCGACTAAGCCTCTCTGCCAAGCACGGTCAATATACGCTTTTACAATCCTCTGCTTTGCGGTTGTTTCACGTAAGACAGCTTCTTCTGCAGAGCAGTCTGCCATTACTAGTACGGGTGTATCTTGTACATCGTCAACAATTTGTACAGGGTCGGTGTAAACGATACGCCGCTCATTAGACATATTGAGCTCAAATTTCCACGGCGTAGATGCACGGGCAGGATGTCCCACTCCCTCTCTTTGCTGCACTCCCTGCAGCGCCGGCGTTTCGGCGATCATAACGTGAGTAAGGCCAATATACTCATGCGGAAAGGAATACATTATGTTTGCATACTACCAGCATTATTTCAAATAATGCAAATTGAGCATTTTTAGCGTGTAGCTAATAAAATGCCAGCGGCAATTTTTTTAAATTATAAAAACTACGAAGCAAGTACTTTATATATTCCGCGTCTTGTCTCGTCGGTGCATGTCATGGACAACGCCGCCCGCAAAGCCATGCACGGGAATTTGTGGCACAGGAAAACGCAAGCGCTTGTGCTGTTCTCCCGCCGCCTGAGTATTCAGAGCAGTAGTATCATCTGTAGTATCATCTAGTGTATCTTCCGGGCGCTGAATATATCGCTCGCTTTTTGCGCGCACCCTTAGCTCGCCGAGCGATGGACCGCGGCCATACGGTCCAATATCTCCCCGGTGACGGCGACTGCCAACAACAACTTCGGATACTCTCTGACTAGCAGCCAATATAGCAGCACTTTGTTCAGATGTAAGAACCGCCTCTGGTGCGGCCATGTCGTCCTCACTCGCACCCATGTCTTGTATAACCAAGCCAGCCAACTCCTGCCGCATGCGTGCTTCATGTGCTAAATCACTGCCTAAACCGTAATCGCCTACTTCGTGTGTCATTTTTAACTGCCTGTTTATTATTTTAACGTATTACAACAAAGCTATTATAGCAAGCATTAGCACTATTGTCAATGTTATCCCCTAAAGCACGACCATATACTGTCGAGACATTTGCGTCACCAGGCCGTTAATATCTTCTAGATACGTATTTAGTCCGGTTACGTGCAGTAAGGCATGCGCGGGATTATGACTGAGGAGCCGTAGGAGTTTGATATGGTTTTTATTAAACACCCCGGCGGGCGAAACAAAAAAAGCCATGTCATCAAAGCTGAACTGGTATTGGTCTTCTGGTGGAAGCGCCGCACCATGAGCATCGACACTAAAGTTCGGCAGATGGCCGAGCAAGCGCATTAAATGAAGCAAAAACGAAGTACCGGCCAGAGTTTTTGGAGCCGAGGTATTATTGAGTACTTGAAGCGATTCGTATAACAGCCGGTAGTACTCCTCGCCGCCCTCGTCTTCCAGCACGCGCGTAATGATTTTTAACATTTCATAGCCGGCCATAGTCCGATCGAGATCTTTTGCAATGTCGCCAAAGTGAGTGATAAGCCGTGTCGAAACGAGTGTATGCAGGTCACCCCTACCGACTACATAGGTAATGTCGCTTTCGCTAAAGAGCTCGATACCACCTGCAAGTTTACTTTTTTGCCGACGCACCCCTTTTGCTATGACTCGGGCCTTGCCGTGATCCGGGGTCAAAAATGTAATAATGCGGTCAGCTTCACCGTATTCTGTGCGGGTCAATACAATGCCTTTGGTGTGCAGCTGCTTCATACGCGGGATTCGGCCACCGCCTTATTTACAGATAGCTCAAGCTTTCGCAGTGATGTTTCTGGTTTATATAGGTAGGTGCTCACCCCAAGGCGGGAGAGAGTTTCTGAGGCAATCTTAGCGGCCTCGCGCCGCACATTGCTTAAAAGTAACGCCGGCACTTCAAGCCAGTCGGCATATGATCGGAACTCGTACAAAAACTCCACCCCGCTGTGACCAGCCAATAGTAGTTCAACAATAACCACGTCGGGTTTTTGTTCGTCTGCCGCAATTACGCCGCCCTGCGCATCTTCGCGCCAGGCAATACTGTGCCCGCGTGATTCAAAAAAACGACAGTATTGTTCCGCAAGCAAACGGCTGGGTTCAATCAAAAGGATATGCATTATTACTAGACCAAACTGAGTTGTCGGCTCGGTATTAATGTCGCTGCAAGTCCCTGCATCGCCTTAAATCGTGCCACCCTCATCGGACTATCAAGCCATGCAAAAAGCGCATCAGCCACAAACACCCCAGCACCGCTGCCCGCACTAAAATTACCAAGCGGTTGCCGCGCCACCCCCTTTAAAACCTTTGCTTGTTTAAACAGGGTACCGCTCAGCCGATCAGTATCACTAAAAACGCCCGTAGACATGCCCTGACGCGTGCGACGAACCATCAGTATGACTTTTGTCCGCGATCCCTGGTTGCTGGCCGCTTCTATAAAACTGTAGCCTAGGCTTTCCATCGCTGTTTCTATCACCTCTTGACGGGCCATGACCGGGCCATATTTGCCTTCTACGCGCAGTTCTACGGTGCAGTCATGTGCTTTGGCGTATTTGTCGAGTCGATGGGCGGTATCATACAAAACAGAACCAAGCGATACCGGTTCAAGCGCAAGCGTTGGCTCATGTTGCAGCTGCACACTCAGTAAGTAGCCGTCTATAAGTTTTAGGGCGGCTTCGCTGGTTATAGAAATGGTTTTAAATAGCCTTTCAAGCTCATCTTGGCCAGGATTCATCCGAGACAGTTCGGCAGCATGTGCAATCGCCACAAACGGCAGCTTCACCTGCTCTGCGAGCGTCGTAAACAGCAAACTAGATGCTTGAGTCGTGCGGTCTGTATAGTCCGCCATTACCGTTTTACCCTCACTTTAAACGTATAGCTTATTATACCACGGCAAGCCGCTGCCGTCATGAAAGCCAGGCGCTTGCTAGGCTTATTGCCGTTAAAGAGTGTCCTTTTTTAGGGAACAAAGGTCAGACTCGGAAGAATAATCGTATTAAAGTCGTTCAGCGAATCCGCACCTTCGGTCCACACCTTTAGTGTTTTATCACGTAGCGGGAACAAAACCATGGTGCCGTTCTTCTTCGGGTCAAGAGCACCAGATAGTTTTGAGCCAAGCACCGAAGGCACTTTATCGGCTCTAAAAGCAGCCACCGTTATTTTGCCGGTTTTAACACTTGTTTCAAATGCCTTTAGCACCGCTTCGTAAGAGGTATTCACGACCTGTACGCGTAAGGCGAACTGTTTATCGGAAGTAATGTCGGGCACAAAGTCCGGACTAAAATAACCATCTATGAGAGCTGCCCCTTTGCCGCTTTCAGATACATAGGCGCTCCATTTTTTAGAATACTGGAACGAAACGGTTCCGAAAGTGCTCGGACCGGTATAGGTTTTGTATGGTGACTTTTCGGTTTCGGCAAACTCTGCATCTTTCTTCTTGGCCTCAACATTTGCTGCCTCTGCCGCTGCTGCTGCAGACTTTTTGTCGCTGTTATTTTTGTAATCCTGCCGGCTCATGAAAGCCCACGCCCCAAAGCCGAGGCTTGCAAACAGCAGCACAACCGCAATCAATAACGGCGCGAGCAGCGATCCGGTTTCATTAAGCTTACGCATATTAGTTATATCTTAAAGCATTGCACATGAAGCAGCAAGCAAAAACGCCCTAGCCCTTTGGGTATAGGTACAAAAACATGCCGCCTCTTTTCTGTGTGTACCTGCGCCCTGGCACCATAAATGCATAGCTTACAAACCGCACCGTTTTTTTAGCTTCTAAAGTAATTTTTCGGTCGAGTTTTGGCATAAAACGATCCAGTAAAAAAGCATATATACCGTCGCATTCCGGCAGCGGGACACTCCAATAACTCCTGCAGTATACCCGTACCAGACGCCGATAACGCCAGCATCGTATGCGACTAATCAAAACAAGTATCGGATTTAATTCGTATCCAATACCTACTATTCCGCGCCGGGCAGCAGCTAAAAGTACGGCTCCATCACCGCTTCCCAGTTCTACCAATGTTTGACCGGGCTTCAGATCCAGTAGATCAAGTGCCGTATGTGCCTGCTTCGAAAAAGTCGGCACATACGGCGCGCCAAACAAAATCACAAAAACAAATAAAAACAGTACTATAGCCAGACATATTAGTACGTACATAACACCGCCGGTTCATGCAAAATGCGCGTCAAAAAACTTTTACGCATCAAAACGCTCTTTTAATTTTGTAATCTTATTTTCGGCATCTTTTAAGTATTCTTCTAAAGAGGCTACGACTTCCATACCCCGCTCATATGCCTGCATCGCCTCATCCACGTCGACAGCGTCACTTTGCAACACCCGTAGAATGTCATCTAACTCTTTTTTTAAGTCTTGATACGATTTATTTTGTGGCATGATTTACTCCCTTACTTTCGCATTAATTTCCCCGTCAGCCAGCCGAATTATCAGGTCACTCCCGGTTGCAACATCGTGCACACTACGCACCGTTCTGCCCTTTTCTTTGACTATGGCATACCCACGCCGCAAAATGTGCACCGGATCAAGAATATTAAGCATGTCTCTCCCCTGTTTTACGGCCTTATGCTCTGCCAGGATTAACCGCTCCATAGTCTGCTCTATACTGTCTTTTTGTGTGCGCAGTGCCGCGTATGTATCGTCTAGTCGTTTTTCTAGCTGCCGGCCGGCCTGCACCCTAAACTGCGCGAGATTGTTAAGAAGCATCGCTTTTTCCGGCACCAGCAACTCAGCCGCATTACTCGGCGTGCTGGCACGCAGATCGGCCGCCAGCTCAGCGAGCGTCGTATCAATTTCGTGGCCTATTGCGACAAGTGTCGGTATGCGACTGCCTGCAACGGCGCGTACTACCGGCTCACTATTAAAGCTCTGAAGGTCGTCAGGACTGCCGCCGCCGCGCGTGATAACCAGTACATCAGGCGGATCACCTTGTGTGTTAAAAAATTCGATTGCGCGCACTATTTGGCCCGGTGCTGCGTCTCCCTGCACTTGGACATCGGCAACAAACACCTCTAAGCCGCCGAAACGCTGAGTAAGAATCTTTATAAAATCTGCATATGCCGCCGATTCGCTGGAAGTAATGAGCCCGATGCTCTGTGGGGGGTATGGGATATCTCTTTTTCTTTCGGGCGCAAAGAGCCCTTCTGCCAGAAGTTTTTTATGTAACAGATCATACGCCTTCTTTATGGTTCCCTCGCCCGCTAATGCAACAGATTTTATCGTCAGACTAAATCCAAACTGCGGATGCAGACGGGGCATGCCTGTTAAGCGAACTTTCATGCCGGCTTCGATCGGACCGGGCAGGCTGTACACAGTCCCAAAACATTTAACACTCGCTTCTTCGTCCTTAATGTCAAAGTATACCCACTGATTTCTGCTTACCCGTATATTTGCGAGCTCGCCCTCTAGAACAACCTGCGGGTAGGCCATCTCGAGTGTCTGGTTTAAAAGCGCTACGAACTCACTCGGAGACAGGAGGAGCGGTTCCATCTTTGTCCTTGTCTGGCGCATTTTCCTGGGCACGTGCCTCTGTGTGTGCACGGTGCGACTTTAATGCTCGGTTGTACAAATAATATCCTACAGGCAGTGCATACGTCATGTTCAGAACGCGGTATACCACCGTTGCCGATAGGGCTAGAGCCTTATCAACACCAGCGCTGGCAAGCGTTGCAGTCATCAAACCTTCGTAAATACCTACTCCGCCCGGCAGTACCGCAACCAGTCCAGCAAAGTTAGCAACCGCATACGCAATAATCAACGCACCCGGATTTATGAGCGAACCAAATGCCATATAGACCGCATAAATTGTCAAAACATCTGTAACATTCACAAGCAAGGCCCAGAGAAACGGTTTTTTAAGAGCGCGCCAGTCACTACTTAGCAGCACGTAGTCCCGGTGCAAATCTTCCATGGTTTTTTCAACCTTAGAAATATTAATGGTCTCCCGACGGTGGCGCCTGACAAGGCCTATCACCTTATTAAGCGCTTTAGGCAACCAGCCGGTAAATGCCTGAATCCTCTTCTGGTCACTGATAATATATCCGCCAACCAAAACTCCGAAAAGAGTTAGAAAAGCAATGCTCGAACTGATAAGGATCGTCAGCGGACTGGTATGACGTCGAAGAGCCAGGATGAGCATACCCAAAAATAAGAGTGCCAAGAAAGACATAAATGTCAAAGCAAATCGCAGTATCTGCGCCAAAGTGCTCTTCGCGGTGCTAATACCCTCTTGCTTAAGCCGCAAGCTCAAATAACTAAAACCGCTCACACCGCCGCTTGGAAACACATGGTTTACGAAGTTGAGCTCAAGAGCCACCGAATACATAGTCGACAATTTTAGTTTTTCACCCTGCGCTTCAAAGTAATCTTTATATAACCGCGCAACCGAATAATAATTCAGCGCCTGAAGCGGAATCATCAGCAGAAGCGCTGCCGCATTCAGCTGCCCCAACTTCTTGAACGCATCAACGATTGCTGTACGTGAAACAATTACCAGCACCAACAGTGCCACAATCGTGACAATATTGATCCAAAACTTCAGGTCTCTTTTCATCGTTATTTTCATGCAATATACGTATTATACGACATTCCGGATACTTACCATCCTGAAAAACTGTGACAGAAATGCGAAGCCTCAGGCATAAGCGTAATACAGCGATATGCATGTATACTATACATATATGAACTCGCTATTTTTACTGGGGCGTCAGCCCGCGCTTGGCCTTGCCGAGTTAGAGAGCCTTTACGGTCCGAGCCATGTAATGCCCGTCTTCCCCAACGGAGCGCTGGTCGACATCGAACCACCGCTCATACCATTTTCCCGCCTGGGGGGAAGCGTTAAGCTTACGCGTGTCCTGCGCCAGGTGCAGACCACCGATTGGCGTAAGATCGAGGCATATTTATACGACTTGCTTCCAAAACTATGCCGCGAAATGCCAGAAGGAAAAGTAAAAATTGGAATCAGCACTTACGGCTTAAGACTGCGCGCTAGCGAACTTAACAGTAGCGGGCTGCGGCTGAAAAAGACCCTAAAAGCCGAGGGCTATTCGGTTCGGGTTGTACCCAACAAGTCTACCGCGCTTAATAGTGCCCAGGTGCTTCATAACAGCCTAACGGGGCCGAACGGTATAGAAATCATTGTCTACCGAAGCGGTAACGACACGTACCTTTGCCGCACCTATGCAGAGCAAGATATCGATGCGTATGCCAAACGAGACCAAAACCGCCCCATGCGCGACGCTAAAGTTGGGATGTTGCCTCCTAAGCTCGCACAGATACTCATTAACCTTGCAAACCCAGCTCCCGATGCGGTCGTGCTTGACCCGTTCTGCGGTACCGGCGTCCTTTTACAGGAAGCGGTTTTAATGGGCTTTGGCGCCTACGGCAGCGATATTGAACCGCGTATGATCACGTACTCACAAGCAAACCTCGACTGGCTTCATCAGAAAATTAATTCCAACTTTTACCTGCGTCTCGAGTCTGGCGACGCTACGACACACACCTGGAAGCCCACCCCTTCAGCAGTAGCAGCAGAAACGTTCTTGGGCAAGCCGCTTTCCAAGGAGCCGAGCCCAAAGCTCCTTCAAACCATTATGGCGGAATGCGACCGTATTCACCGCGGTACACTTGACAACCTGGCACGTCAACTAAAACCCGGCACAAAACTCTGTCTCGCTGTACCGGCATGGAAAGTCGGCAAGACCTTTAAACACCTTAAAACGCTTGATTATTTGCGTGAACTAGGGTATACTCGTATGGAATTTCGGTTCGCAAAAGCTTCAGATTTAGTCTACTTTCGAGAAGATCAAATTGTTGCCCGCGAACTCGTTGTTTTACAAAAGAACTAAGCAATCGCCCTACCCTCTCCTCATTGTCGTCAAGGACATTTTAGAGAGATGTAGCGTTGGGGCGGCAGTGAGGATCGCAAAGGAGCCGTACTTTTGGTACGGCGACTGCGAACCGGAGCGACAACCCAGCGATACGCTCTCTAAACTGTCTGCACATAAAGGAACATAATAGAATGTCACATGTTAAAGCGGGCGGTACCGCGAAAAATATCCACAACAACGCCGGACATCGTCTTGGTGTTAAACTATTTGGCGGCGAAGCCGTCAAAACTGGCCAGGTTATTGTACGCCAGGTCGGTCTAACGAAGCGCGCTGGCGAAGGCGCTACCGTAAGCCGTAACTTCACCATACATGCAACCCGCGACGGAGTTGTAAGCTTCGAAAAGCGTAAGGTGCGCACCTTCACAGGCCGCAGCGTATACCGCACCATTGTTACTGTTAAATAATTTTGTTATCTACTGTCTCAGTTAAAGTCCCTCCCGAACTTTCAGGAGGGACTTTAATTTGTGCCAGTTTGTTTATTAAATACTAAATACCTAAATGGTGCTTAATGCGGTCGATTACATCGGCAATGACCACTTGTGACTTTACCAGATAGTCGTCGGCACCAAGCTGCTCGGCGCGCTGGCGATCACTATCCTGGCTGAGAGCCGTAAGCATCACAACCTTGATGTTTGTTGTTTCAGGAGTGTTCCGCAGTATATCCAGTACATCAAAACCATTTACTTGCGGCATCATCGCGTCAAGCAAAATAAGATCAGGACGAAACGCAAGTGCAGTAGCAAGCGCATCTTCGCCGTTAGGAACACGCTTAACCTGAAAACCTTCGGCATCAAGCCGCGTTAAATATACTTCCGCTAACCCGTCGTCATCCTCGACGAATAGAATTTTTTTCATTGCCGCATTTTGTGAGGGTACTTGTGTATCATCCATAATTCTTATGCTATCACACAATCGAACAAAATACCTAAGAAATCAACGGCGTGCTTTTGCCATTCTTTAAAGCAAAGATTTTATAAAACCATCAAACATCGGGTGCGCCCTGTTGGGACGACTTTTGAACTCAGGATGGAACTGACTAGCCAAAAAGAAAGGATGATTAATGCCTTCGATAACCTCTACCAAATGATTATCGGGCGATGTGCCGCTTGCCCGGATTCCCCACGCGGCATATTGGTCACGATAGTCGTTGTTGCATTCATATCGATGACGATGCCGCTCGACAATACTTTCTTGTTTGTAAACTTTATAGGCTAGACTGTCTTTGGCGATGCGACAGTCGTAATCCCCGAGCCGCATAGTGCCACCGGTATTTTCCTTGCCCTCTTGCCCTTCCATAGTTGTGATCACCAAATCTTTCGCACTTGGCTTAAGTTCTTTTGAAGACGCATCAGTGAGGCCAGCGTTACGCGCGGCAGCAATTACTGCCATCTGCAAACCTAAACATAGACCAAGGTATGGCAAACCGTTTTTAAGTGCGTACTGGGCGGCTTTTATTTTGCCCTCGAGCCCACGCGTACCAAATCCCCCTGGCACCACAATACCATCACAGCCTTTTAAGGCCTTCTTCATATCGGTGGTTTTCTTTTCAAGCGCTTCGGCATCAATCCATGCAATGGTGATTGCGGTGTCGTTCCAGAGCGCCGCTGATTTTAGCGCCTCAAATACCGACATATAGGTGTCCTGGTTGTCCATATATTTTGCCACCACGCCAACCGTTACTCTTTTGCTATGTTTCGTCTTTGCGCGTTTTACCACTTCGCGCCAAGCCTTGAGATCCGGCTTCTTCATTTTCAAATCTAATCGATCAGAAATTACGTCGGCGATATCGGTGTCTTCAAGTGTCAGCGGCACTTCGTAAATACTTGGGGCATTCGGAAGCATGGCAATGGCTCGCGGTTCAACCCCGCAGAACAAGCTCAGTTTTGTGCGCACACTTTCTACCGGCATTTCTTCACTACGCGCAACCAGAATATCCGGCGCAATGCCGAGCCCGCGCAGCTCGCGGACAGAGTTCTGAGCCGGCTTGGTTTTAGTCTCTTTGCTGGTGCCCAAAAATGGCAGATACACGACATGAACGTACATACAATTTTCCCTGCCCACGCGTATGCCAAGTTCACGAATGGCTTCTATAAAACTCAGGCTTTCGTAATCTCCCACAGTGCCGCCGATTTCAACAATATGAACGTCAAAACCCTTGCCTGCTTCAATAATGTAATCTTGAATTGCTGCCGTGAGGTGAGGAATAATCTGTACGTCTTCTCCCTCGTATTTGCCGGCACGTTCATCCTGGATTACTTTTAAGAGGACGCGGCCACTCATGAGGCTACTTGTACTGGTTAACTCTTGGTCTAAGAATCGTTCGTAGTGCCCGAGGTCAAGGTCAGTTTCGGCGCCGTCCTTAGTCACAAAGCATTCACCGTGCTCGCGCGGATTTAAAGTACCCGCATCTACGTTTAGATACGGGTCACATTTTTGGAGATTAACCGAAAGCCCGCGGGCTTTCAAGATGTTTCCGATGGAGGCGGCAGTGATGCCCTTTCCTACTCCAGAAAGCACACCACCTGTAACAAACACAAATTTCGTTTGCCGCCTGACCATGGCGAAACAGCACCTCTTACACGTTTAATATGTATACGATACTACGCTACTCCGCGCTGAAGGGCAAGCTTTTTAATGTTGTTAAACTTATTAACGAGCAGTTATCTTAGTTTTTTAGTTTGGCGAATGCAGCATCAAGTTGTGGATCGCGCGCTGCCTTGATGTCTTCGTCGCTAAGTTTTACTTCTTGATCGGGCGAAATGCCCTCTTTATCTATGTTTTTGCCGCCCGGGGTAAACCAGCGCGCCACGGTTATCTTTAATAGGCTGCCGTCCTTTAAATCTATTGGCTGCTGGACGCTGCCCTTGCCATAGCTTTTTACTCCAATAAGTGTTGCCGCATTATTATCGCGCAACGCTCCGGCGGTTATTTCACTGGCGCTGGCGCTGCCCGCGTCTATCAGCACGACAGTCGGTACGCCCAGTAGCGTAGGCGTACCCCGCGACCGGAATGTATCAACCACTTTTCCGTCGCGCCGCTCGGTAAGAATCGTTTTGTCTTTCAACCACAGGCTTGAAACATCTACCGCCGCTTCAAGCAGACCGCCCGGGTCGCCGCGCAGATCCAATATGATGCCCTTCACTTTTTGATTCATAAAGTCTTCAGCCGCACTGCGTGCCAGCCCGGCCGTGTCGTCTCCGAATCGGCTTATTGTTAACACACCGATACCATCTTTTACTTCGCTCTTAACGCTCGGAATCGTAATGGCTTCGCGGACTATCTTTACTTCAAACGGCACGCCGTCCCGTACGATAGTTAACCTAACTTCGGTGCCGGCTGCACCGCGTATACGCTTTACTGCATCGTTAACCGAAAAGTCTGTCGTTGGCGTGTCGTCAATCTTGGCAATTATGTCCTTTGGCCGCAGGTCGGCTTTTTCGGCCGGGTACCCTTTAAGCGGCGCAATTATTACAATATTACCCGCCTCGTCCTTGCCAAGCTCGGCACCGATTCCTTCAAAACTTCCATCCAACTGTTCATAGAATTCTTTTGCTTCGCTGGCGTCAAAATACTCCGTATACGGATCGCCTGTTGCCTTGGCTAGCCCTGCCTTAAGCCCTTTTAAAAGTTCAGCTTCTGAAAGAGTACCGTCAAAGTTATTTTTAAGCGATGTATAAATCGTATCTACCGACGAATAATCTAGACGCGCCGGCAGCGAGCTATTTGCCTGAGTGGCGCCAAGGTTCTTAAAATTAAAACTTCCCCCGCCCGTCAGCCAACCGGCAAAAAACAGCATTGCACCGGCAAACACAAATGGTGCCAGCTTTTTCACTGTCGATCCGATTCCTTTTTTTGGCTTACCCTCCGTTTCGGTATTGTTTCCACCCTGAAAATAGGAATTTTTTGACAATGACTCACCCTCTCTTAGTTCTGATGCCTTAATTACCCTCATATTGCTGGGGGTATTGTACCACGCCGAAACGCCTATGGTTAACCCTAAAAATGGAACTTATTCCTGTCTATCTACTGAAAGTAAATGTATGTTAAACCAGCCGCCATCGAAGGACTAACCCGCATTTCGGAGTAGTGTCCGGTGTAGTCGTAGTTGTACTGGCTTACCCATATACTGCCATCCGCATTTACCGCTTCTACCCACATGGCGTGTCCGTAATAGCCGACATTCCAGATCGCAACAGAATTAACTCGTGGCGTAGAACTAGTGGGTATACCCCAGTTCCGCGCATTACCCGGCCACTGATTCGCATTTCCGATCCCACCCCAGTACGGCATTCTGCCCGTATACTCATGAACCTTCCAGGCGGTATAACTTACACATTCGCGGTTATACATGCCCCAACTGTCTATCAAGCTGTCTTGCGGAGCATTATCCCAACGAGCCGGATACCCCCCATGTCCCGGGTCACCAGGAATGATAGAAGCGCCGCCAAGCTGTGCGTTCGCAATCGCCTGCTGACGGCGGAGTTCGGCAATTTTGCTATAGTTTGACTTAAGCTGACTGTCGAGCGCAGAACGTTGCTCCTGATTAAGGTTCAAAAGACGATCTTGCTCGCCCTTTTGTGCTGCGAGCTGGTTCTGTAGATTTGTTTGCTGCTCAATCAAGGCGTTGAGCTGAGTCTGCTGGTCTTTTAACTGCGCCTTTAAAAGTGTAACTTTATCAAGTGTATCTTTGATCTTGTCTTTCACGGAGTTGCGGTACTGTTGTTTGTCAAAATAATCACTCAGGTCCTTGCTGGTGGCAAGCATTTCGATCGTACTTATGTCGCCCTCAAGATACATGGCTTTAATGTTTTCGCCCAAGATCTTTTTCTGCTGGTCTAATTCTGCTTGGGCGGCATTTATTTGGTTCTGAAGCTCAACACTTTTTGCGCGGTTAATATCAATCTGCTCCTGCAAACCGTTGATCTGTGTTTGCAACGCAGCAATAGTCGCCTGGAGACCGTCCGCTTCAACCTGCAGCACCTGCACCTGTTGCTGTTTCTGGCTATTTTCTGACTGAAGACGATTAATTTGTTCTTGGATACTATCGGCACGCGCAATCGGAATGCCGGCAGAGCTGCCAACCACTAGCATAATAGCCGCAAACAAAGCCGTCTGACGTGAGAGGTGTAACTTGGTTATTATGGCTTTTGTTCGCATATTTTTGTTTTCCTTGCGATGTTTCAATAATACCACTTGTTCTCCTGTTTGGCAAGATGCTTATGGCTACCCTGCCGGACTCATAATTATACCACACGGAGGGTATTGACTGAAACTACGACACATTACATATGATGGTGTACTGCTCGCTTACTCAGAATGCCTAGACTCTCGTAGTTTACTTGGCGTTTTTGGCGCGTAAATAGCGCTGTGTCGCGACAAACGACGACCCAACCCCAATAAACATACCAAGCCCCAGCTGAGCCCCTGTAATGCTCCAAAAATGGTCGGTAAAATAACGGTTAGCGTACGTAATATCAAGGAGCCCAAAACTGCTGGCATTAAGTGTGCTGCTCGCAACTGAAAACAGCGCATTGCAGGCCACTACAGAAATAACCGCGCTTGCCACGCCAATCAGAAAACTCTCGACCAAAAACGGACCGCGTATATAGAACTTGCTGGCGCCCAGCAACCGCATAATACTGAGCTCGTCACGCCGGTTAAAGATAGCCATCTGAATTGTATTAAATATGATGAGTACGGAAATAAGAGCAAACACGATCACGCCCACAACACCCGCCCTTCTGATGAAACTGGTTGCTTTGGCAATTTTATCGATTGCCTCTTTACGATCACCAGAATATGACGTTTTGTCTGACTGCAGTGCCTCAACTTCGGGTTTTTCGAGGAATTGCTTTATGCCATCTATCTTGTCCGGATCGTACACTTTTATCTGAAGGCTCGCCGGCAACGGATTATCGGTCTGCGATATGGCTAACTGCAGGTCGACATTATCTTTGTTGATTTCTATATAGTTTTTGAGCGCCTGTTCTTTGCTGATATAGTTAACTGCTTTAACGTTTTCGATTTTCTTAAGCTCGGTAATTAAGTCTTCGCGCTGCGAGTCGCTGACATCATCTTTTAGATATACCGAAATGTCTATTTTGTCGCGAATCGTCTGCACGGTATAGCTGAACGTAGCGTTCGCAATAACCGAGAATAAGACGATAGTTAGCGTAATGATCATCACCGCCATCGCCGCTGCGCTCAACCAGGCATTGCGGACAAAATTATTAGTACCGCTTAAAAATATGCGCCACAGAGTCGTAAGTTTCCTATTCATATTGCTCGATCCTCACCTGAGGGTAAAACGCAAAAGCAAACGCATGCCAAGTCAATAATCTGTCCTCTCATTTGTAGCTCCCGCCCGCATGGTCGCTTACAATGTTTCCACCCTCGATAGTAATAACCCGCCGTTTTAACTTGTTTACAATGTCCTGATTATGCGTCGTAAGCAGTACGGTAGTGCCGTATTTATTAATCTTCTCCAGCACACGAATTACATCCCATGCATGCTTTGGATCAAGGTTGCCGGTCGGCTCGTCGGCAATAAGAATCTTCGGCTGACGCACAATCGCCCTGGCAATTGCGACTCGCTGACGCTCACCACCGCTCAGTTCAAGCGGCATGCTTTTTTCCTTCCCCTTTAGCCCCACAATGTCTAGAACACGTGGTACCGTATGGCGAATTTCCTTGGTGCTAATGCCGATAATTTCGAGTGCAAAAGCAACGTTTTCAAAAACAGTCTTGTTGGGCAGTAGTTTAAAGTCCTGAAAAACCACGCCTATTCTGCGACGCAGACGCGGCACATCCTTGTCTTTCAGCCGTTCGTAGTCAATGCCGCCGACGATAATTTTCCCGCTGGTCGGTTTTTCTTCGCGCGTCAATAACTTTAGCAGTGTTGATTTTCCGGCACCGCTGGGTCCAACAATAATGACAAATTCTTTCGGTTCTATATGAAGGGATATGCGCTCCAGCGCCGCAGAATCAGACCGTTTGGAATAGCTTTTACTTACCCTATCTAGCAATATCACCTACCTAGTATAGCAAATCATAAGCTTTTTTTGCCGTAATTTTTAAAAACCACGGAATGTAAGCAGGCGCTTCTGTAGCTTGGTATGCCGAACGAACAATAAGACAGATCCCGCAACAAAACAGACGCCCAATACTGAACTCAGTATGATTGCATCCTGGGCATTGAGCCGCGCCCAGCGCACCAGCGGTGACCACACGCCTTGCTTGTTTTCGACCATGAGTGTTGTCGCTTCATTTATGACCATACCATTCGACTTTGTGATCTGAATGCTTATGCGATGCGTACCATTTCTGAGAAGCGTTGTATCAATACCAAAGTTATATGCCGTAGGAATCGGTGCGCCATCGGCATAGTACACCACTTTTGTAATCTGGTCTGCGTTATTGACGATGGTTTGCGTAGGAATCACAATACCGCCAACCGGCCCGTTTGAGGCTGGCGGCACTTCAGTGGCGCCGGACAGCGAAAATGTGGCCGATGCTGTGGTTGACTGGCAGTTGTCGCCGAGACCTGCAGGAACACAACCATTTTTTATAAGGAGTATCCTGTCTATTCTGACCCCGGGATCAATACCTATAAGCCGGAAGTGATTTTCTGTGGTGTGGTCAAAATCATAACGGACAGTCTTACTTAAATTACCGCCATAAAATGACACCCACTCCCATTCGCCCGGGGTAACGCTGCTTCCGCCGACTTCAAAACACGTATTCCCGTTTACCTCCAGCCGATACCTGTTGTGTTGATCGTCCGGAACCTGCATACGTGTCCAGAGCACATACGCCCCCCGTGTCGGTAACGTCGGAACGTCTAACGCAACCACTCCATAGTTGGCCGTATTCTCACACGCGTCGGCCACAACCTTAGGTGCATGCGAAAAAATCATCAGCCCAGAAAGCAGCGCTATAAAAGCCAGTCGTTTAAGCGTATTTTTCGTATGCGCCATATTACCATTCAAGTATACTACGAAAAAGCTTATGCTTGGATTATTGAATTGGTATAGGCATCAATAAAGCCATCTATATCACCGCCAAGAACAGCATCGGTGTCGCTGGTTTCGTGTCCGGTTCTTAGATCCTTCACCATTTTGTACGGGTGGAGCACATAACTTCGTATCTGATTCCCCCACTCCGCAGACTGGTTCACACCTTTCAGATCGGCTATTTTTTCGAGATGCTGCTCCATCTGAAGCTGGACTAAGCGTGAACGTATTATGGTCATAGCCGTCTCGCGGTTTTGTAACTGCGAACGCTCATTCTGAATTGCAACGGTAATGCCCGTAGGAATATGGGTTATGCGAACAGCAGAATCGGTCGTATTAACGCTCTGACCGCCCTTCCCGCCGCTTCTATATACATCAATCTTTAGATCTTTTTCATCAATTTCTATCGCTTCGGGTTGATCAACCTTTGGTATTACTTCAACTTTTGCAAATGATGTTTGACGAAGACTGTCAGCATTAAACGGGCTAAGCCGCACCAAACGATGAACACCGTGTTCGCCCTTTAGCTTGCCGTAAGCGAGCGCCCCAGCCACTTCCATAGTAATGCTTTTTATGCCCGCTTCTTCTCCGGGCGACTCGGCAATAGTTGTAAGCGTATACTGATGCGCTTCGGCCCAGCGAACATACATTCGAAGTAGCATTTGTGCCCAGTCTTGCGCATCGGTACCGCCAGCCCCTGCGTAAATACTCACGATCGCATCACTTTGGTCATACGGCTGATTAAACTTTAGTTCTGCCTTAAGCACATCGTATGACTGTTCGAGCTGGCGCAGCTGCGTAAGCAGTTCTTCCGCCATTGCGGCGTCTCCCAGCCGCACTAATTCGAGTAGTTCGGTCGTTTCATCTAGGAGCTTACGCCACGGACGCACGCGGTTTTCGAGCGACGATTGCTGCTTCATGACCACCCCTGCCTGTTGTGCATCTTGCCAAAAGTCTGGCGCTAGAGTTTGCTTACTTTTGTGAGCCAAGTCGGCTTCAAGCTCCTCTAATCCTATCCTTTGGCAGGCATCTGTAATGAGGGCTTGAAACGTCTCGGCCTGTTTTAATAGGGTATCCATATTCACTTTAGTATATCAGGTAGTTTTCTAGTTAAGGTCTTGCCAAAGAACGCCTAGTTGCTCATGCAGTTCATCAGCAATAGGTTTGCCGCTGCTTCCTAAGAAACCAAGTGCCCACGTTTTGTCCTGAAACATAAGTTCGGTGGTCTTTATAATGCGGGTTTTTGTTACCCCTTTTATTCGCTCAGGGATAGCATAATAATCGTCAATCTCGTCTTCAAAGTAATATCGGTTCGTATAGCCGGCGGCCGTCCCGGACACTGTTTGTCCGGATCGCTGGTAACGCCCCAGCATATACTGTTTTGCAGCCTCAATGTCGGCGTCAAGCAGTTCGCCGTTACGTACAGCCTGAAGCTCGCGGATGATAATATCAAAAAGCGGCCGAGCGTTGCTAGCCATAACCTGCGCACCAAACCACCACGAAACGTTTGAGGTCATTTGGTTAAAACCGGAGTTCATCGAATACACCAGCCCTTTTTCGCGCGCCGAACCAAGTATGCGTGAATACAACGTCTCCGTCAGCATCGTATTAATAAGCTGACCCGCATCCCACTCCTCTTCATTTAGCTTTTTAAGATGGAATGTATCCATAATGAAGTAGAGATTTTTCACACTTTGATTACGCACGTAGAGCGGCTTTTGCCGGGCAATCGGCTCTTCGAGCGGCAAAGGTATGCGGCCATTCCCTTTGGGCAGCTGCAGACCCTCGAGCATGCGAATTACTGTTGCGCGCCTGCCCTTCATGCTGCCCGCAACCACAAAACGCAAATTAGAGGTCGTGTGCGTTCGCTTATAATGCGCCTCGATATCGCCCTTCGTGTTGTTGTGCAGGAGCTTTAGACGTTCTTGGTCGGTCATACCCTTGTATCCGCAGTACTTGCGCATCGCAAGGCTTAAGTGGCGGAAGTGATTATTTGCCCGGCCGCTTAGTTCCTCGCGTACGTTGCCCATTTCCGCTTCAAATTCTTCATCCAGAAAGAGCGGCTGACTGATCGAAAGCATCATCAGATCCAAAATACGTTCCCATTCAAACTCGGCACATTCCGCTTCGTAAGTTATGTCGTACACACCCGTGCTGGCATTGTTATAGGCACCATTTTTTTCGAATTCTGCCTGAAAGATGCGTGCTTTTGGATGCACTTTATTTGCTCCAAGCAAAATGTGCTCCATCAAGTGAGGCGTTTCCCACTTGGCGGGATCGACTAGATATTCACCGGCACGGAAGTTAAATTCGAACGTCATGACGAGCGCGTCAGGCACATCAATAATCAAGCCTTCCGCGCCGTTTTTTAAGATTATTTTTTCAACTGTATGCTTCATAATTCATGCGTTCGTTCGCCGCACCTTTTTCTTCTAGAACCATATACAGAATATACGGTTCACTTTCTTGCGGGCGAGCTATTTTCGTTTCTTGCCTTTCTTTTTTCGTTGACGTTCCGCCTTGCGTTGTTTTTGTTTTTTGGTTTTGCTAGTAACAGCTTTGGTAGCACTTTTTGTGTGTAGCTTAAAGTCTTCTTCGCTATATTCGTCAACATCAAGAATTTTGTCGGCGTTATCTACAGACGACCGCGCAGCCCGCGTGAGCTCGGTTTCTACGGGTTCCTCTAGTTCTTCTTCGTCAACCGGCTCGGCGTTAAACAGGCTTCTTACGACATCGTGACGGAGGTTCACGAGCAGCTCAGCAAACAGTACCTGTGCACGGCGGCGATACTCTACCAGCGGATCACGCTGGCCAACGCTGAGCCAATGTATGCCTTCGCGCAGGTGATCCATGTTTTCAAGGTGCTGCATCCATAGGTTATCGAGCACTTGCAGGTACACATCACGCTCAAGTTTACGCAAAACAGGTTCACCAAAGCTTGCCTCGCGGGTCGCATAGAGCTCTTTTGCTTCGGTCAGCAGTACGTCTTGGAACTTAGTCGCGTCGGCATCAAACAAACGATCCAGAGTCGCCTCGTCAAACGGAAAGACTTCTTTTAGGAATGCTTCAAATTGATCGGTTGTCGAGAGCGGAGAAGCCACGAGCGCCCCAACTTCTTCTTTAATAAAGTCCTGAATGCGGGGCTTGATAGTAGCCTGGAGCAATATTTCGCGCCGCATGGCGTAGACCGCCTTACGGTGCCGGTTCATAACATCGTCATACTGCACGACATTCTTACGCTGGTCGAAGTTAAAGCCTTCGACCTTCTTTTGTGCTGCCTCAAGACTCTTGCTGATGATGCGGTTTTCGATTGGCGTTTCGTCATCTACCCGGAGCCGCTCCATAATGGCGCCAATCCTTTCGCCGCCGAAAATACGCATAAGCTCGTCCTCGGTACTCACGAAGAACTGTGTTTCCCCTGGGTCGCCTTGGCGGCCGGACCGACCGCGCAGCTGGTTATCAATGCGGCGCGACTCATGGCGCTCAGAACCAAGCACAAACAAGCCGCCTAGTTTCTTCGATTCTTCGTCTAGCACGATGTCCGTACCGCGTCCGGCAATGTTGGTGGCAAGCGTCACCGCCCCTTTCTGACCGGCCTTAGCAACAATAGCGGCTTCTCTTTCATTATTTTTGGCGTTCAATATCTGGTGCGGTACCTTTGCTTTAGTAAGCAAACGACCCAACTCTTCGTTTTTTTCGATCGAAACTGTTCCGATCAGTACCGGCTGCCCTTTTGTGTGCAGTTTTTTAACTTCACCTACTATAGCCTTAAACTTGCCTTTTTCGGTTTTGTATATTCGGTCTGAACGGTCAACACGCACCACCTTGCGGTTCGGCGGTATTTCGACTACATCCAGTTTATAGATCTGATGGAACTCTTCAGACTCAGTTAGGGCCGTTCCTGTCATACCACTCAGTTTTTCGTATAAGCGGAAATAGTTCTGGAAGCTGATGGTAGCCAGCGTCATTGATTCTTCCTGGACTTCAACCCCTTCCTTTGCCTCAATCGCCTGGTGCAAACCTTCGTTGTAACGACGCCCCTTCAGCATACGGCCGGTAAACTCATCCACGATCACTACTTCGCCGTCGTTACTAACCACATAATCTTTGTCGCGCTTAAACAGCAGCTCTGCTTTCAGCGCCTGCTCTAGGTGGTATATTGTACGAATATTTTCGGTTGAATAGAGATTGCTCAGGCCAAGGATTTTTTCTACTTTTTCAACACCGCTGTCCGTAAGTACCACTGACCGGCGTTTTTCGTCAATTTCATAGTGGTCTTTCTTTAGTTGCTTGACTACTTTGCTGAACTGACCATAACTGGCGCCGCTTGCAGTTGCGGGCGCAGAGATAATTAACGGGGTGCGCGCTTCGTCTATTAAAATCGAGTCCACTTCGTCGACAATTGCAAAATGAAGGTCTCGCTGGCGCAGTTGGTCCGTTTCGCGCGCCATGTTGTCGCGCAAGTAGTCAAAGCCAAGCTCGTTGTTAGTACAGTATGTAATATCTGCCTGGTATGCCTCTTGCCGTGTGCATGGCTTAAGGTGTGTAAAGCGGGCGTCGTCGTGACTGTCATCGGAAAAGCTGGGGTCATATATGTAAGACTGGTCGGGCATAATAACGCCAGTAGACATGCCCAAGAAGTGATAAATAGGCGCCATCCATCCCGCGCCAATACGTGCCAGATAGTCGTTCACGGTCACTAGATGCACTCCCTTGCCGGTGAGTGCGTTGAGATACAGCGGCAGGGTCGCCACCAGTGTTTTACCTTCACCGGTCTTCATTTCTGCGACTTTGCCTTCGTGCAAAACCATACCGCCGATCAGCTGCACATCAAAATGCCGCTGGCCGAGCGTACGATTTGCAACCTCGCGCACCAGCGCAAACGCATCAGGCAGTATTGCATCAAGAGACTCCTTTTCGAGCCGCTTTTTCAGTATGTCAGTCTGGGTCTTGAGCTTATCATCGCTCAGCTTTTTATACTTCGGTTCTAGTTTATTTATCTCGAGAACGCGCTTTTTTAAACGCTTGATAGTTTTTGCTTGCGGGTCACCCAAAACACGCTTTAAGAATCGGTTATTCATACGATCAGTCTATCTCCCTGTAATTCAGTACTTTTTATTGTACCCGATAATGCACGCAAGAGACAGATGTAATTTTGACTTATTTCGTCAGACAAACCGCCCTTATGCAGACTTGCGGCGCAGCCGACCGGTTAAGCGCCGGAGCAAACGCGGATTTGTATGTGTCTCTTTGTATTTTTTTAGCTGATTTGCCAGTTTTGCTTCTACGATATCTATCGCGGCAAACATGTTAACGGTAGATTCTTTAGCATTCAGTGTTTCGTGAGGCATCCGAACCACGAGCTCGGCGGTACACTTCTTGTCACTTTGACCCTTGTTTTCTTTAAGTTTTACCTCGACATGTACACTTTCGCGCGCCTTCCTCGGCATATACTTTTCCAGTTTGGCAACTGACTTAGTTGCATATTTTTTTAGCTTTTCGTCCGTGTCGGCATGCACCCCAGTTATCTCGATTTTTTTAATCATGTCCATTTTAAGGCCCTCCAATTAATAACTTTTAAAGGATCTCACGCCCGCCCATATATGGCCGGAGCACATCCGGAACAACGACTTTTCCGTCAGCCGTCTGGTAATTCTCAATAATAGCCACCATGCCTCGTCCCATTGCGAGCGCTGTGGCATCATTTGTATGGACCAGGCCAAGCGCATCTCCTTGTTTGGTACGCGTTTTAAGACGCCGTGCCTGGTAATCGGTCATGTAGTCGGCCGTGTGGGTTTCGCGGTATTTTTGCTGACCCGGCAGCCACACTTCCATATCCACGCCACTTGCATTCGGCTTGCCGATGTCATACGTACACTTTCTGAGTTTGTGATACGGCAGTTTTAGCTGCTGCAGAATATATTCTTGAATAGCAATTAAAAATTCGTGCTCTTTTGGCCCGTCAGCGGCAGCTGTCAGGCTTTCCATCTCCAGCTTGTCGAACTGATGCATGCGAATAATGCCTTCCATATCCTTGCCGTATGTTCCGGCTTCTTTTCGGAAACTGGTCGCAAAACCCAAGTAACGAACCGGGAGCCGATCCTCGGCTAAAACTTCATCGGCATGCATACTGCCGAGCACATGTTCGGCGCTACCTTGCAGCCACAACTCTTCGTCCTCAATCTTATATCGGTCATCCCGCGGCTCAAGCCGATCCATTGCGTCATATATATCGGTTTTAAGCATGAGCGGCGGCAAAACCGGCGTAAAAGGCTTCGTGGATACGCCCGTTAATCCCGCATGTTCTGCAATATGGCTTAAGACTTCTTCGTCCGTTAAGAAATCTGTGATCCAGTTAAGCAGACCCAGCTGCAGCTTCACTAAATCACCTTTTATGTATGCAAACCGGCTGCCGCTCACTTTTGCGGCTCGCTCCTTGTCCAACCAGCCTCGAGCTTCGGCGATTTCTGCGTGATTTTTTGGCTCGAAATCAAACTGGGGTTTTTCGCCCTTTTCGTAGACAACGACATTTTCTTCTTCGCTGGAGCCAACCGGCACGTCATCCATAGGCATATTTGGCACCATTTTTAACAATGCAGTAAACTGCCCATCGGTTTCTGTCAGGTAGCCTTCGCGTTCAGAAAGCTCAAGCTTAATCTGACGTCCTTCTGCGATGACATCCGCATCGGGCTTACCGCTCGAAGCCTGTATTTTTGAGGCATTCTCGTTACGTTTTTGACGAAGCTCCTCTACGGCAGCCATGAGCTCCCGACGTTCACCGTCAAGCTGCAATAACTTTGCGATATCGACCGGGTAGCCTTTTTGCTTTGCCTTTTCTGCCACTAACTCTGGGTTGTCTCGGATAAATTGGATGTCTAACATGCTAATAGTATACCCCGAGAGTCCAGCAGATCACAGTGATTTAGTATTACCTTACCATGTCCTCTGGACCGAAGTTCTTCCACGCGGCCACTTCTAATGGAACCTGATTACCGAATACAGGATTACCAAAAGCATCATGTCCATCAGTGTCGTAGTCACCAAAACCTCGATATTCGGCATCCGTTTTCTCAAAAGGAGTTCCATGCTCTTCAAGACATCTCAGGTCTGCGTACGTAACAGTAAGCAACGACTCCTCATGTTCTGGTTCATCGCGTAAGTCAGCTAGTTCTAGCCCAGCTATACTTACCACGCCCGTGCCGTATAGGCTCAGGTCGCTATTTAATGTTTGCTCTAACTCTTCGTGTGTGGGGTAATTTTCACTCATGGATCATACTGTACTCCCAACCCGGCACACACGACAACAATTAAAATCATTGCATAATAAAAAATAAAGTGCATCACTCTGTTATTTCTTTATCGCAGCCAACGTTAGTTTTGTACGCGCCTTGGCGTACGCACAAAACTCACAGTCGCCACCCATGGCGCTTTTACCAACCGCCGGCATGTCGCCGTCCATACACTTTTTCATCTCTACTATTGTTGGCTTTACCCACGAATCATCACCCGTGTACGGAATAATTTTTGTACGAAACTCTACTTTATCAAAAAAACCATCCAGATCCATTCGGCCGTTTGTGTATACAAAGTAGCCGGTGTCGAGCACGGTTAACCCATTTTGCC
Organism: uncultured Candidatus Saccharibacteria bacterium; assembly: GCA_964431415.1. GTDB lineage: Bacteria > Patescibacteriota > Saccharimonadia > Saccharimonadales > JACDBH01 > CAYSJS01. The sequence continues at coordinate 68,088 of CAYSJS010000004.1, forward strand.
GCAGCAGCCACTGATATGTTTCCATCTGCCGCTTATAGGCAATCTGCCATTCAGAATCTATGTTCACTTCTTTATCTTTTGCCGTAGCTTTGTAATCGACTACGATAATGTTTCCTTGCTTGTCTGCCCAAAGATCGTCAATCGCCCCAAAAATGTGCAAATTAGTCGGTTTATGAATAGCCACCACACCAACAAAATTCTCGCGCCACTCATCCAATTTTTCGTGCATAAAAGGCACAGCATCAACACCGAACTCAACCATCAGCGGATGAGGCTCGCCTTTTGTGCGATATGAGTCAAACTCTTTTTTAAACAGTTCATCGATGGCTTTGTTAATGTTAAACGGTGGGCTGCTCGGGCGGGTAATTTTAAGACGTACGTCCAGCCAAAAGCAGCGCGGACACTGCATATATAGTTCAATTTTTGAGCGAGATACCTTAAACGGCGTCAATTGACCCGGTTTATATGGCTGCGATCGTTCCCTCCAGTAGTTGTTCGTCATGCCTGCCTATTGTAGCAGCGCAGACCTTGAATTCACAGCCTCAGGTTGCGAGTTTGGTCGCCGCAGCAACGGCCGCCGTTTCAGCGCGTAATATTAAGTGCCCAAGTTCGATTCCGCGCACCCCTGCTTGCTTGCATAGTTCGAGTTCGTTTTCCGTCCACCCACCTTCTGGCCCTACCAAAACACCTACCGGTTTTTCTCCTCGAAGGTACGCATTATCTTCTCCCTGCCCAGAACCTGCTTCGGCAACTAGTAGCGTTACTTTGGCCGTATATTCATCTAACGCTTCCTTTAGACTGATGGGTTCGCGAATATGGGGAATGTCGCTCCGACCGCACTGTTCTGCCGCTTCAACGGCAATTTTTTCAGCTCGCTCACTGTTAAAACCGGTCTTTTCACTACGCTCAGCAATAAGCGGCACAAAGTTAGTAACACCCAGCTCCGTACATTTTTGAATCACCCACTCATTTTTATCTTTTTTGAGCAGTGACCAAAATAAATAGACATGTCTTTTTGGCAGTTTTCGTTCAAATTCAGTTACCAGCTCTAGATGAATCGCGTCATCAGCTATTTCCGCAATCCTATATAGCCGCTCGGCAGCTACACCGTCAAACAGCACCACTTCATCACCAGCCCGGTAGCGAAATACCTTAAGCCACTGGTTGCGCAGTTCTTTTGAAGCCAGCCAGATACTTTCGGTAAGCTCTGTTTCCTTTGGCGCAACATAAAATCTATGTACTCTCATGCAGTAGTAGTGTAGCAAACTAGTTCACGGATGATGAGGGTAAATCTTCACAGTACGACTTGTAGTACTGATAGTACTCAGCCGACGGGTTGCAGTACTCGTCTATCAAAGACTGAGTCGAGCTGCTTGAGGTACTACTCGGGGACTCAGAGGTACTAATAACCGAAACCGGTTGGACCGTTTGACAGTTCTCGCCTTTTTTGTGTATGTAGCTCAGATACAAGGCCGTCGGCTTATAGTCAGTGGTGGAGTCCTTAAATGACGAACTGAGCGACGACGAGACCGCACCACTCACAATAGAGGAAATGTTTACCCCGCCACCATACCCGCGGTTCGTCTTGTATGTCACACAAAAACTATAGGACATCTCCGAATTTTTTGTGTACTTAATCTCAGACGGAACACTAGCTACGCCCGCGTCGAAAAGATTGTTTGGCACTTTTCTTTTTGTCTCAACGTATTCGTTCAATTTTTTTGCTATATCTTGCGCTGCGCTTTCGGTTTTTTTGTCGCTTTTAGAATCGGCGCCAAGCTTAATCACATAGCCCGTAAGACCCAGTGTTATAACAGCCAGGACCAAGAATCCAATATAGTATTTTTTCATGTCCTTTAGCCCTTTTTAGTGAATTTATGCTCGTCACGCCAGTAGTACAGTAGGATTCCTCCCGCAATAACCAAAGTCACGGCAGTCGTGCCGGCAGTTTTACCAAGCTCACTTCCGGTCACCTCACCACCGGCGGTATTGATAAGCGCATACACAAAAGTGATCACGCTAAAGAAGCTGGCAAGAAAGGCAACGAACTGTGTAATCTGGGAAAAACGACGCTTCGAAGCATCAAAGCGTAAACTGCTGTCTGCTTTTTCTGCCTTTTTTAGCCGCAGGAACAACAACGCAAATACCGGGAGCGAGATTATGAGCGCAGAAAGCGGATACGAAACTTCCATAAACGTCACCGACCCCATTATGAGTGAGTCCAACAGCCATATGAGCGAAGCGGCTCCTATCCATAAAGCAAAGGACATCATGGCATACTCTACGCCGCGCACGCTAAGCACCTTTACAACCGGCACCGGACGATCATCGCTTCTTGCTGCCGCACCGTGGCTCATTGCGGCATGATGGTTAACTTCTTGGTCCATAAGACGTATTACCCCTTTTTACTTTAAAATCTACCTGCTCTCAGTATAAACCCCTGCCAAGGGATTTACTATCGAGAGATCGTAAGTAGCTCTTTAGGAGAGTCGACAAGAAAGTTAGGATGCCTTTTTTTTAAGGTTTGCCGCGTATTAAAACCCCATGACACAGAAACTATTTTGACAGCTGCAAGCCTCGCCGCCTGAATGTCGCGCGTTTCGTCCCCAATGTATACTGTTTCGCGCCGCTTTAAACGCTGTTTTTTCATCAACGCCCGTATATACTTTGCCTTATTAAACACGCCCGCACCGGCCTCTATCTCCGTAAAATAGCCGCGCAGCTTATGAAGATCCAAAAACTGCTCCACGCTGCCCAGTGTATTCGATGTAACAATATATAACCGGTCACCTCTTTTATTAAGTGCCTCGAGTGTTTCCGGCAATTCCGGAAAAGTACGAAGACCCGGTATCAACGCTCTAAAATCAGGCATACCGTGCAGCAAAAGTTTTGGCAGCTGCCACCAGCGCACGCCGATATGCCGAAGCGCCCGGCGCGAACTCATACCGCGCAAGGCTTGAATCTCTTCCGGTGTAAGTGGATTTTTATTGTCACGAATATTTTTGTTATAGACGGCAATCAATGCTTCAAGACTGTCAGCAATCGTTCCGTCAAAGTCAAAAATATAATTCATTTTCTAGAGAGACCCCTTCGGGGTTTCTCTACGCGCCATGCACCGGCAAAGCCGGATGCGTGGGCTGCTCATCCCGATAATTTTATTCCGTACCATTGCCGTTATAATACCACGTCTCCCTTATTGCCGTTTCCTAATTCCTACCTATTATCTATCGGAGCATAAGCGACGTGGCACATGCCTCGTCCGGTGCGTTCGGTAAACTTTTGGTGGCAGTATCCACCATAAGACACCCCTTCGGGGTTTCTCATCGCGCCATGCACCGGCAAAGCCGGATGCGTGGGCTGCTCTTCCCGATGCGCTACACCGCTTTATATGGAATATGGCACATGCCTCGTCCGGTGCGTTCGGTAAACTTTTGGTGGTAGTCTTCGGCGGGCCAAAAATCGGAAGCTTTTGTAATTTCCGTTACAACTGGTTCGGAATGTTCAGCGCCCGCACGCTTTTTAGCTGCTTCGGCTTGTTCTCTTTGCTGATCGGTCGTATAAAAAATAGCCGAACGGTAACTGTCACCCACATCAGGGCCCTGCCGGTTTAGTTGCGTTGGGTCGTGCATACGAAAGAACTGTCTTAGCAGCGTTTCGTAGCTCACTCTTCTCGGGTCAAACGTAATTTTGACCGCTTCGGCATGTCCGGTTGTGTGTGAGCAGACTTCTTCGTATGTGGGTTTTTCTGTTTTTCCGCCAGTGTATCCTACGGTTGTCTCGATAACACCCGGCACCTGATCAAAATAGTATTGAACGCCCCAGAAGCAACCCGCCGCAAAAACTGCCACCTCACTCATCTGTACTCCTTTTTTATTCTGAAACTGTTACATCCCGCCAAAAGGCGACATAGTTGCTAAAGTCTTTTTTCACTATGTCGATTGCACTCGGTTTCGGCTCGGGATAGCTCCAGGCAACATCCTTAGCCCAGTCTTCACCCTCGCCCACATCGAAATACTGACACACCCCTTTCCAGGGACACGTATACGGCGTAGGGCTTTTGCGTAAGAAATCTGATTTAACCGAAGCGGGCGGAAAATACCAGTTGCCTTCAATATAAATCAAATCGGCTTTGTCCGCCTCTGCAACCACCTTGTCTTTCCAAATTGCTTTCATACTAATAAGTATACAAGTAGACAGCAGTTAGTAAATAGCAAAGGGAGTCAATGCCTTATAACGCAGAACTAGCGAGACGAGTGGTTACAGTGCTTTAGTTCAGTTTGGCTGAAGAACGAGCAACGGCTACGAAGTGTACATGTTGGTACATGAAGTAACGGAGCGGAGTCTTTTTTTGCCCTAACAATTTACGAGAGGCTGAGGGATAAATCTGCTAGTGCAGCCTAGGATGGAAGCCGAGCACTGACGCGCAGCGTATTTCATGATACGTGAGCATCGAAGCGCAGGCTTACGCCTAGGATGTGCCAAGCATGAAAGCCGGACACTACTCGGTACGCAACGCTTCGATAGGATCAAGTTTGGCCGCCTTCCGCGCCGGCAGATACCCAGCTATCATCGCAACCAATACCAGCGAACCGATAAGCGCAAGTACCTGTAATGGTCTGAAAATAAGCAGACTATTGCCCTCCCCAAGGTCAAGCTTTTTCGTAATCCAGGGGTTAAGCGGTGCACCGACAATGAGCGCCACTACCGCTCCTATTAAGCCACCCAAGAAGCCGATCCAGCCGGCTTCAAGCATAAACAGTGAACGCACATCGCGGCTGCGCATGCCAAGCGCTTTCATCAGGCCAATCTCGCGGGTTCGCTCGAGTACACTAATGTACTGGGTGTTTACAATACCAAAGATTGATGCGACCACCGTTATCATGCCAAACACACCCACGAGCACCTGCAGAATATTCACGACTTGTGTGATCTGTTTTTGGATATCCTTGCTACTTTGCGTGTAGTAACCCTTGGTCTTCAGATCTTCTTGAGCGGCTTTAATATTCTTGTCATCGTTCCCGTCTTTTATATGGGCATAGACATATAGGTATTTGCCGTATGTACTCGTCCCTTTAGTGGTGTAGTCATAGACTTCGCGCGCTTCTTTTGAAGAAAGCAAGACCGGTAGTGCGCCAAAGCTGATACTGGTAGCCGCTCGCTTTGTTACCGCGCCAATAGTGAATTCCACGTCTTTTCTCTCGGGCGCAAGTGTTGAGGGATCTTTCCCGGCCTTCAAAAACTCAAGTACCTCGGCAGCCGATGTGTCGGCAAAAGGCTTTTGAACGTTAAGTGTCACTTTTTTGCCAATCGCATCTTCTGGATTCGAGAATCCTAGCACGCTGACGTATCCTTCTGGCATACCTATCGTCCCGGCCGGAAGATCTCCAGAAGCAGGAATAGAACCGGCTTTAATCTCCGGTTTTTGTGCCGGGTTATACGCCTCGCCGGTAACCGTGTACCGCTTCTGCCCTTCCCGGGTGATATAGCGCGGCATCAACTGATAATTCTCCCTGACTTGCTCAACATAAGGGAGCTTCTTAAGTGCTGCGACATCTTCATCGGTCACTTGTTTTAGCTGCAACGAACCGCCATTGCCCACGGACATCGACGCAATTGACTCGTCATATTCTTTTGGCTCAGTAAGCGGCGCACCAGTATTCGAAATTTCCTTATCTCTCCCAACCAATATTTCGGCCGGATCGAAGTTATTCTTAACCAGTTGGTCGGTATAATTACGCACGCCGTTTCCAGCGGCTAGTGTCGCGGTAAGCGTAAAACCACCAACGGCAATAGCTAGCGAAGTAAGTATAGTACGCGCTTTAGCCGACCGCAGACTGCGGCCACTTCGCCTCACGATATCACTAAATGTCATGACCGACTCCTTCCTGATGGTTTCTTCACCGGCTCAACAATACCGTCTTTGATACTGACCTGCATCTGGCAGCGTGCCGCCAGGTCATGGTCGTGTGTCACAATCACCAGTGTTGAACCTAGCTTTTTATTCATATCAAACAAAAGACCCACCACCGTATCGCCCGTTACACTGTCGAGGTTGCCGGTTGGTTCGTCGGCAAAAATAAGGTTCGGCTTATTAACAATGGCGCGCGCAATGGCGAGACGCTGCTTTTGGCCTCCTGAAAGATTATTGGCAGTGGAGTCGATTTTATCTGCAAGCTCTACTGCTTCCAGGGCCTCTTTGACCATCTGCCGACGCTTGCGGCGCGGCACGCCAGCGATCTCAAGCGGCAGCATTACGTTCTGATAACACGTTTGCTTTGGCTCTATAAAGAAAGACTGGAATATAAAACTCATTTCGGTTGCCCGAAACCGATCAACTGCTTTCGCCTTCATACTCGAGAGCGACTTGCCATTTATGGTCACGCTACCAGAAGTTGGGTGGTCAAGCCCGCTCATGACGTGCATGAGTGTTGACTTGCCTGAGCCGCTTTTTCCGATTATAGCCACTGTTGAACCGTCTGGGATCTCTAGATTAACCCCAGCAAGGGCGGTAAATGCCCCTTCTTTTTTCCCGTACGTTTTCGTAACATTTTTTACTTCTATCATACATACAAGTATACACCTACCTCGCAACTGCCGGCTTGTTTTCGTATCGGTAATATACATACAAAGAAAGCATGAAAAGTAGCCCCATTCCTATGAGGTAAATATGTAGCCTACCTCGAACATTCAAAAATCCGATCAGTGGCGCCAAAGCCACATATGACAAAGACTTCAGAAAGGACGCGGCCGACAAGCTCGTCGCCCTGTGTTTCGGCGAGATGTGTTTATTTAAACCATCGCTCAGCACTGGCTGCAGCAGATACTCGCTTACGTATATAGTTAAGATAACGAGGAGCCCAATTTTGCCAATATCAAAACTGCCAGCCACGAGTGAGACCACCGTGAACAGAACTATAAAGCCTACACTCAACTTTTCAGTAAATTTATGCATATATCGAGCCTGCAGGCTCTGCAAGATAAACGCGCTTAATCCACAGACAACCAGCACCCACGCACCCGCACTTGCGCCATAATTAAATCTTGTGAGCAAGATAGGTCTCAATAACCCATAGCCGAACGAAAAATAAAAACCCGCTACAATTACAATAATAGGAATATACCCTACGACGTTTTTGTGCCACAGTTCCTTGACTCCGTCTTTCAGAGAGTTCACATAATTATTAAGCGATTTATCTATATCAACAGATCTATTTGAGATTTCAGGCATATTCCAAAAAGCAAGTACCCCAATTATCGTTACAACGCTTGCAATAAATGGCGCTCGAGGCGATATGGTATATAAATACCCGCCAACCGCATATGATGCGAGCTTAACAAGCGTTCCTACTTGGTTTCCTTTTGCGACGAGTTTTTTCCATGCACTTTCATTTTCTTTATAATCCAACGAATCGTAAAAAAATGCTTCGTCAGCACCAGAACTAAATGCGAAACCAACCGTCAGCAACACCTGGCCAATAAAAATAAGTGAATAGCCGGTTGCCAGCCCCTGCATACTCATGCCAAATGCCGAAAGTATAACGCCTATAACGGACAATTTCTTACGACCAAAATGGTCCGCCATTGCACCGGAAGGTATTTCTGCCAGCACGCCAATACCAAACGACACCGCATCCAGTACTCCAATTCCCTGATCTGTCATGAACAATCTATAAAACAAAAGCCATATTGCCCCCACGAGCCACATGTTGCGCGTGGCTTGGTAAAACAAATACCGGCGTTCAATATTACGAGTTGCGAGAGACATTACATTAAATCATACCTTAAAAGCAGTTTGATTGGATGAAATTTTTTTAGAATAGCCATAACGAGCTGTATCGTTACAAAAAGTCAGGGTTTATATCTGTTATACTAGTAGCTTATGTTACTGCGCATAAATATTGAAGATAAAGTAATCGGCAACAAGCATCTGCTGCATGGTTTGCAGTTTTTTGTTGATGACAACGAAAAAGTTGGAGTTGTTGGCCGGAACGGTGTCGGAAAGACTACCTTATTTAATGTTTTAGCAGGCACGGACACCGAATTTGAAGGCTCGATCGACCTAAAAAAAGGCCTCCGCATGATCGCCACCGCCCAGGAGCACCATGGCTTGGGCGATATAACCGCTCTACAGTACATACTTGACCGGCTACCGGAATATAAGCGGCTAAAAAATATTATCGATACATATCCCGAAACTATGGGCGACAATATGCGCAAGATCCACGAGTACTCGGAGGCACTGGAGTTGTTTGGAAATAAAGGATACTACGAAGTAGAAGATAAGCTGCTCCAGGCACTCGCAAAATACCAGATTGATGAACAAAAAGCCTTGATGCCAATGCAAGGTCTAAGCGGTGGTCAGAAACGTTTTGTTGAGCTGATACTCGTGCAGTTTTCGGAGCCTGATCTCGCACTGATTGACGAGCCAACAAACCACATGGATTACGTGGCAAAAAATGCCTTCATAGAATGGTTAGAAAACGCCAAACATGCCTGCCTGATTATTACGCACGACCGCGATGTGTTGGCGAGCGTTGACCGTATTATAGATATAAAAGACAAAAAAGCTTTTCCATACAAAGGAAATTACGAAGCATACCTGAAGCAAAACACTACCAGCACCACCAATCAGCTGCAAAGCTATGAAATAGCTCAAAAAACCATCGCCAACTTAAAAAACCAGATCGCCTACGCCATTGCCCGCGCGCCAGGCTACGCCGGGAAATCAGCCAACAACCCTTTTATCGTCATGCGTGACCGGCTTCAAAAACAGCTAGCCGAGGTTGAGGCCGCTAATCCAAAACCGAGTTTCTGGATAGATCAGGAATCTGCCGCAGCTCTAAACCCTAAAACCACTGCAAATTACGAAAAGTTTAAGGCAAAAAACATTAAAATCAGCCGCCAGACCGAGGGCGAGCGCGAAACTACCCTGCTTACCCTAAACGGCGTACAGCTGGGCTACAGCGAAACGCCGCTATTTGCACCCGTGAGCTTTTCTTTGCTTTCTGGCGAGCGGCTCCATATTATCGGACGAAACGGCGCCGGCAAAACAACTTTGGTGCGCGCAGTCGCAGAAACAGTGCGCGGTAATAACGTGTCCACCCTGCTAAAAGGTACGATTACCCCCGGCCATCATATACGCCTCAATATGTACGAGCAAGAAATGAGCGATAAGCTGCTTGATCTTACTCTTTATGAGGCTATCGAAAGTATTTACCGCGACTTTGACCTGCCCGTGAATCCGCAGAACATTATGCGCAGCATGGGTGACTATTTGTTTGAGCCTGCTGTCGATTCGCAAATTTTAGTTAAAAACTTGAGCGGCGGCCAAAAAGCGCGATTGCAGCTTATTCGAATGCTTATAAACAAGCCAAACCTGCTTATTTTAGACGAGCCCACCAACCACCTTGATCTGCCCAGCATCGAAGAACTCGAAAACGCTTTAAAGCCATACCACGGCGCGGTTATATATATTTCTCACGACAGCTACTTTGCGCGCAACCTAGGCGGCAAAACTCTCAAGATCGGCAAGTAAGTCTATCTACTGCCAAAGCTGAAAATCTTTGGTTAGATCCTTGGCAGTTTCATTATCGGCATAAAAACTTACTCCGTAAAATTCTGTTTCTGAAATTGCCTGACCCTTAAGCCGGTCTACGATTTCGGCGTCGCTATTTGTATCTTGCATCTCTTTGATGAATACATGACTCACCAACTTTTTACTCTGTATTTTTTCGTAGAGTTTGTGGAGCTGTTTTTCTTCGCCCTTCATAATAATGATTGGGTACTGACTGTTACGCGGCAACACTACGCCATCACTTCCAATAAAGTAATCACCGCTTGTTAAAACTTGCTTTGGTAATTTATTGCCGATAATTGCTTGCATATGTGCAACCGCATTAGCAATACGCCAGGGTTCTAGATCCTTACGAACCACCGCTATTATTCGATGCTCAAAATCTTGCGGACGGCTAGCTCCAAGCTTGTTGCTCATCTTTTCAACAGAGAATACTTCAGGATAGATAGACTTGGTTACCTGATCCGTCTCGTTTCTAAGCTGCGGAAACGGTACGCCCTCGCGCGCCGTCACTCCTTCAAATATCCAAAATACACGCTCCGAAAAACCCAAGCCCGTCGTTGGCGGCATGCCATATTCAAGCATTTCAACAAAATCAATGTCTAGCATCATTGCTTCATTGTCGCCCGCCTCACGCATCGCTTCTTGTTCTATAAAACGATTAAGTTGATCAATCGGATCGTTGAGCTCAGAGTACCCGTTACAGAGTTCCGAGCCAGCAATAACCGCTTGATACCGCTGCACTATACGCGGATCATGGTCGTCGGCTTTCGCGAGCGGCGAAATAAAAGCTGGGGTATTTACTAACCAAATGGGTCCCACGACATCCTTACGAATATTCTTCCACAGCTTGTCAATTCCACGAGCAATGTTCTCCGTTTTCTCAACTTCTAATCTATGCTTGTTGAGCTGTTCTTTTACTTGTTCAATGGTACAGTCAAACACTTCGATCCCATAGTGATCACGTATCACACCAGCATAATCCCACCGCTCCCAAGAACGACTCATATCTACATCTTTGTCCCCTACTTTGAACTGCAGGGTGCCGAACGTTCGTTCAAGCACATACCGAAACATCTCTTCCATGAGAGCCATTCCCTGCTCCCAGTCGGCATATGCCCAGTACCACTCCATCGCCACGTGCTCCGGCAGATGCTCATCGGAATAGTTTTCGTTCCTAAAGCGCGGACCAATATCGTAAACCTTTTCATAACCTCCGCCAATCAGTCGCTTCAGGGGCAGCTCATGGCTAATACGCAAGTAAAAGTCCTGATCGAGTGCGTCCATATGCGTTACAAAAGGATTTGCGTCAGCGCCACCCGTCGTGTGCTCTAACACCGGAATATTAATCTCCAAAAAGCCTCGCTCATTCAGAAAATCTCTGGTAGCAGTCCAAAACTTACTGCGGCGGATGAAACGCTGGCGTATCTCGGGGTTTACGTTCATATCGATATAACGCCGACGCATACGTTGCTCTTTGTCGGTAAAACCCTCTTGCTCGCTCGGCATAGGCCTGAGCGCTTTCGAAATTATCCGAAGATTTCTGACATCAACAGATATTTCCCCTGTCTGGGTTTTGATAACTGGACCGGTTGCCTCAACAAAATCCCCTGTATCAAGAAGTGTTAGCTCGGCCGGCACCACAAGCTCGCTATTTGAACGATCCGGTGCCGCTGCATTTTCGTCGTGACGGATAAATAGTTGCAGCGTCATGCCGCCGTCATCTTGAATTACGACAAAGGCCAACTTACCAAACTTACGTATGGATTTGATGCGTCCAAGCGTTGTGACAGTTTGGTTCTCGAGTTCATTAAACTGCAAATGAACCGTCTCGATGTCGTGCGTTCTGTGAGCTTTGGCCGGATAGGGATTTATCCCAAGCGTCTTTAGCTCGTTCAGCTTACGAAGACGTTCATCTCTAAAATCTTGTAGTGTAGCCATATGGAAAATAGTATACAGTTTAAGGTAGGCAGTTTACAGCCCAAAATGACCGGTTCATACATGCGCCCTAGGGAGCTGCACAGTCGACGGTAATACAATGCGCCAAATTAAGCTTAGGCGATGTCGACAATTTTGTATGTGGTCGTATCGGCCGGCGTTGTGATCTCTACTTCTTCGCCTTCCTTTTTGCCCATCAGTGCTTGGCCGATAGGAGATTCGTCAGAAATTTTGCCGTTCAAAGGATCGGCTTCTACGGTACCTACCACCTGAAACTCTTTGGTCTTGCCGTCCTCGCTCTTAAGCTTCACGGTTGAGCCAAGGCGTACTTTATTGTCGTCTTTCGGGGCGGTAATAATTTTTGCGTACTGAAGAATGTTTTCGATCTCTTCTATACGAGCCTCTTGGCGGCCCTGCTCGTCTTTTGCTGCATGATATTCAGCATTTTCTGCAAGATCACCCTGGGAACGTGCGGTCGCAATATCTTCTGCAAGCTGGCTGCGCCGGTCGACTAAAGTTTTTAATTCTGCAGCAAGCTCGTCGTAGCCTTCCTGCGTCAAATGAAATTGTTTTTTCATGAACGTATTCCTTTACATACTAAATCAAAAGGGTGAAAAAAATACTGGCACGTATCGTTGCCAGCGCCCTTACAGTATCAACTAAGCGGCCTTTTCTTGCAATAGTTTTTTTAGTTCTTCTGTCGTGACTAATGTGACATCAGATGAAGTGCGCGCTTTTACCTCCACCTTTCCTTCGGCAACGGTCTTTTGACTCACTACCACACGATATGGAATACCCAAAAGATCGGCATCGGCAAATTTCTCGCCCGGTCGAACGTCTCTGTCGTCATACAGGACAGTTACTCCCGCAGACTCCAACTCCTTCGCCAAAGCATCCGCAGCGCTTACCACCGCCTCATCATTCCCTAAAGGTGCCAGATATACATGAAAAGGCGCGATGTTAAACGGCCATACCAATCCCTTTTCGTCCGAAAGGTGCTCTGCAAGAGCCCCCACGAGACGACTCACCCCTATACCGTAACAGCCCGCAATGATTTTCTGCTTATTTCCTTCTTCGTCTGAATAAAAGACACCTAGCGCATCGGTATACTTGCTTTCGAGCGGGAAAATATTACCCACTTCGATTGCCCGGAACTCCCGTAATCTTGACTTATCTACGTTCAGTGCTTCAAGACGGGCATCGTTTATGACTTCTTTATTTATTGCAAACTTTTTGTCTTCATCGACATAGATCGTATCCTCGCCAACCTCACTGAGCATTTGAAACTCATCGCTAAATCGTGGCGTAAAAATACCGCCATCTGCATATGTCCTGTATGTAATATCGCCAATTCCCAACCGTTCATACACGCACACATAAGCTGCCGCTACTTTTTCATAGATTTCTTCGTGCTGCTGCTGGGTTTTTGAAAAACTATACATGTCCTTCATCACAAATTCGCGACCACGCAGCAAGCCCGCTTGGGCCCTTAACTCATTCCTGAATTTAGTTTGTATCTGATACACGAGGATTGGCAAGTCTTTATAGGAGCTAACATAATTTGACAGCATATCCACAATCGGTTCTTCGTGCGTAAGTCCCATGCCCAGTTCATTCCCGTTTGCCAAGCGCGTCTTAAACCAGTTATCAACTTTGTTATCATCCCATCTGTCGGTCTTTTCGAAGATGTCTTTTGGCTGGAGAACGGTCATCCGAACCTCCTGACCGCCAATCTTGTCCATCTCTTCACGAACAATGCGCTTAATATTCTCTAGCACCCTCAGCCCCAGAGGCATAAAAACATATACGCCGGCCATTTCTTTATGGACAAATCCGGCGCGAATTAAAAGCTGTGCGTTTTTGCTTACTTCATCGGCAGGCGCTTCTTTTTTGGTCTTCGTGAATAACTGCGATACACGCATTAAAATTCTCCTTGTTTATATTTTACTATACTCACCGGTTATACCGTAGTTTCCATACGGATAATCTTCGGTATAGCCCATCTATTGCTTGGTTTTGCGCAACAATCGTCAATTCTTCAAGTAACGCTTCGTCATTTGCCAGAAGCGCTTCTCGTATTACGCCCTTCAGCCCAGGGCATTGTCGTGCCCGTACACCGCTTAATGCCGCATCCGTTTCAACCTGAGCCTGCGAAAAAACGACATCCGCAACCACATTTCTGTCCTCTTCTGTGAGCATAAACATCCCCTCTATGCGTGTTTTAAGTTCCATCTTATTCTTCCCCATTTAAAAACCCCTTCTGTTCTAGTGAAGGGGCATCTGATATACGTTTTCAAGTAATAGCAAATAACCCTTAAAAGGGCGGCATCGGGATGTAGAAACGTGTTCGATGCGAAATCATGTTCTTTTTATAACACCCTAGGCGAACCATTGCAAGGTGATCTGTCTGCTTAAATATGAAGTTTTTTAGAAGCGTGAATGAAACAGCGCCACAAAGGCGACGCCGTTTTTAATAGCGTGCAGCATTATGCTGGACCAAAGACTGTTTGTCTTTTCGCGGAGATAACAAAGTACCACCGACAGCACAAACGTGTCGATTGCCGCCACCCAGAGAAGCGGAGCGCCGCTTCCAAACTGCAGGTGTGCTATGCCGAATAATATACTGGTCAGCACAGCCGCAACACGAAAACGGTACTTTTGACGGAGTGAACTAAACAAAAAGCCTCTGAACATAATTTCCTCGGCAATGGGCGGCAAGACAACAAGCGACAAAAAGACGTACCATAACTGTGCGCCACTTGCTCCATCAAACCCAATTTGCTGTGGCTGGTCGACATCAATCAACGTACTCATTCGTGACGCCACCACTATGATGACTATATAAACCGCAAAATATGCTGCATAACCGGCAAACGCATAGATAATATCCATAGCATGCGGCCGTATAATGCCTATCTTTGCCTTATCAACCCGCGCACGCTTTAGTAGATTGAAGACAAGCCAAACTGCAAAAACCTCCGCTAATAGAATATATATAAACTGTGCTATTGCAGATGTTTCAAGCCAGGTACTCCCCTGGTCTGCTGTCCGGTTTTTAAGTGAAGGGTATAGTGAAATAAGTATGCCGGCAGCAAGCTGGCTTAGCAGAAATACACCCAAAATCAGTAATACACTTGTAACCGGGTCGTGTTTATAGAACGGTCGTCTTGTATCTTGCTTCTTTTTGATGGTATCTACTATTTTATTCATGCCGTACTTCACGTTTCAATATACCATTTCTTGAGACCACAATATGTTTTTAGAAAAATCTGCGTACATCGACTACGGTTATTACCAGGAATAGGAGCATCAGCACTGCAAAGCCCGTGCCATGAATCCGCTCTTCGACATTTGGCTTTAGTTCTTTCTTGAGCCCCCGGTATATAAGCATTACAAACAGCCTGCCGCCGTCAAGTGCCGGTATTGGCAGTACGTTCATGATTGCAAGCGTGAGTGAAATCACCGCTATCACGAATAGAACCAAACCAAAGCCTTGCTTTGAAATCTCATATAGTACAGTAAAGATGCCGACCGGTCCCGAGACCTGACTGCTTGCCACTTCTTGACCGGCTTGCCGAGCCTCTCTGTTGCCCGTAAAGAAGCCGGCGATCGTTGAGCCCAAGCCCTTGAGCGCACTACCCAAGCCCTTAAATGTAGCTACCGTAAAGTCCTTCATGACACCAACGGCCACTACCGGCGCCGACCAGGTTGAGCGGCGGATTTCGAGCCCCTTTTCGGCTGAATACGGCGCTACACCAAGATGCGGCGAGGATTCGCGGAGCGCTACCGCGTACGTCTTCCATCGTCCTTCATGTTCGATCACCACGGGCACGGTTCTGCCGGCGCTCTCACTCGTCGCCCTGGAGAGCGCGGCGGGCTTGTCTATTGTCACGCCATCTACAGAAATGATGCGGTCATCTTTTTTGAACCCTGCTTCAGCGGCAGGCGAACCATCTATGACTCGGTCAATTTTAACGACGCCCTTATTTTCGACTTGTTTAATAATCTTAGTGTCACTGGCGACGGTATATTGTGTATCCAGCAGCTTCGGCATGCCCATGAGCGCCACTACCGTGAACAACAAAAAGGCAGCGATAAGGTTAGCACCTACACCGGCAAGCATAATTTTTGTTTTAGCACATGTTGAGGCCGCTCCGAACGTACCCTTTTCTGTGTCCGAGTCGTGCTCGCCCTTAAGCTTTACAAAACCGCCAAGCGGCAGCCAGTTGAGCGTATACACTGTGCCTTTGCGCTTCGCAAGAACTTTAGCACGCGGCGGAAAGCCAACGCCGAACTCTTCAACTTCTACTCCGTTACGCCGCGCATATATAAAATGCCCAAACTCATGAAACACCACAAGACCAATAAAGAGTAATAACCCGAGTACAAAGTAAAAAATAGCCATATCCGTTTAGTATACAAGGTTATAGTTCATAGGCGCTAGGTTTTAGTAGAGTTTTTATAATAAGAAATTAAAAACTGAACCACCTGCATCTTGTCATTTTTGAATCGGAACTTATCTACACGAAATACTAGATACGCTATGCCAAATGCGATCCCTTACACCTTCATTACTTCAGCTTCTTTGGCGGAAGCGAGTGTATCTGTTTGCGTCTTGTATTTACTCATCATGTCCTCTATTTGAGCCTGGAGACGCTTTGCCTCATCTTCGGATACGGCCTTGTCTTTTTTTGCAGCGTCTATAGCATCCATAGCATCGCGCCGTACACTGCGCATTGCGATCATACAGTCTTCTACTTTTCCGCCAAGCTGCTTTACAATTTCGCGGCGACGCTCTTCTGTTAATGCAGGTATAGGCACTCGGACCACCCGTCCATCGTCACTCGGATTAAGTCCAAGGCTCGGATTGTCGCGTATCGCCGTAGAAATCGCTTGAATATTTCCTGGGTCAAACGGAGTAATTTGGAGCAACTGCGCCTCTGGAGCGGTTACATTACCTACCTGGATAAGCGGCATAGATGCGCCGTAAGCACTCACCATCACCCCGTCAAGCATGCCCGGGTGCGCACGGCCGGTTCTAATTTTCTTAAGCTCTTCTTCAAAGTGCGCGAGGGCGCTTTTGAATTTTGATTCGGACTCCGAAAGAATTTGTGATGGCTGCATACGTTCACCTGTTTAATATCACTTTTATAGTAGCACTTTTTAAGGTTTTTTGCCCTTCAAGCGCCTACGAGTTGTTTACCTCGTGCAAGGATATCTTAGACTATATCTTGAACAATGCGGACTTTATCCGGGTCAAAGGGCGGCACACAGGTTGCTTCCATAACCATATTACCCATATCGGCATAAATGGTGCCACGAGGTACATGCACTTCGCTGCCCGCTTCGACGGGGATCACGACCAGCTCGAGTGTGTCTCTCTTAAGCATTCTAAACACGCCTCTGCCTTCAAGTACCCGATATGTAGTATCGGAACCAAAATTTTCGACAGCGGGCCCAATACCCTGCAGCATAACACGCGCCACCGACTTCTCAGCATCTACACTGATGGGCTGCACTTCAAAGATATTCTCAGACATTTACTATACTTCACCGTTTGCTTAAGGGCTCTTTAGGCAACTTCACCTAAACCAATACGGGCAAATTTGCGCACCACAACGTTTTCGCCCAAGCGAGCGCCATGTTCTTTAACATACTGCCCAACAGTGATGTCAGGGTTTTTAACATATGGCTGGTCAAGCAGGCACTTCTCCGCAAAATGCTTCTTAAGCATGCCGTTCACAATGTTTTCGATCATGTTTTCAGGCTTGCCTTCAGCCCTAACCTTTTCGGTAAATTCCTTGCGCGCTGCTTCTTGTACGTCTTCAGGGATGTTATCTGCAGAAACAAATTCTGGGTTGCTGGCAGCAATGTGCATCGCGACGTCTTTGACGAGGTTAACGAATATTTCGTTGCGAGCTACAAAGTCGGTTTCGCAGTTAATCTCTACGAGCACACCGATACGTCCATCGTGGTTATATGTGCCCACCAAGCCCTGGCGCGCTTCGCGTTCACCGCGCTTGTCGGCTTTGGTCATACCTTTTTTACGCATTTCTTCGAGCGCTTTGTCGAAGTCGCCATTGGCTGCCTCGAGCGCTTGCTTAGCGTCGGTCAATCCAACACCAGTTAGATCTTTTAGTCTCTTAATTTCTTCAATTGATACCATATTAATTATTACCTTTCGTTTGATCAGCTAATTTTTCTACTTGTTTGGCAGTATCGACTATGCCTGGATATTTTTCGCCCCTAGTTATTGCATCCAGTATGGCAAATGATGCAGCATCCTGGGCCAATTCTTCTGCAGTTGCCCCGGGGTTAATTGCCCGGAATTCACCGCTCATAAATAATTCGAGCGCTTCGTGCATTATTCTTTCCGAGGGAATATCACCCTGGCTCATTTTATTTTTCTTCTTTAACTGCTTCGGTTTTGTCGGCTGGCTTTGCACCTTTAGCGCGGCCAGTTTCGATTGCCTGCTTGACGTAGCCGGCGATGAGCTGGAGTGTCTTAATTGCGTCATCATTGCTTGGGATTGGGTACGTGACAGCGCTTGGATCTGCATTGCTGTCGCACAGAGCGATCACCGGCACACCAAGCTTAGTCGCTTCCAGCACCGCGTTTTTGTCTTCGGTTGGGTCAAATACAAAAACTGCGCCGAGTTTTGCATGCATTTCTTTAATACCGCCGTATTGGTGGTTCATAAAGTCTATTTCTTCTTGGTAGCGCTGCACCTCGAGCTTGTTGTACTTATTTGCCAGCTCGCCGCTCGCCATGCGTGCTTCAAGCTCTTTTAGATGCTTGATACGAACATTGATCGTATTGTAGTTCGTGAGCATTCCACCGAGCCAACGCTCAACAACGTAGGGCATCTTGGTTTCTTCTGCCAGTTCTTTTGCAATGTCGTGTGCCTGGCGCTTGGTGCCTACAATCAGAATCTGCTTACCGGTAGCTGCGGTTTTTTCGATAAAAGCCAACGCTTCTTCGAGCTTCTCGACCGTTTTTGTAAGGTCAATAATGTGGCTGCCATTACGCTTAGAGTGAATGTACGGTGCCATTTTTGGATGCCAACGGCTTGTTTTGTGACCAAAGTGCGCGCCAGCGTTTAATAACTCTTTAATGTCTACTTCTGTAGCCATAGTCGTGAACTCCTTGTTCTTCGGTACGGTGCTAACCCGATTGGTCCTGCATGGATACAATCAGGAGGATTCTTGCTCCGCCCTGTTTAATTTATTACCCAGTTATTCTAACAGAGGTACTGATTTTATGCAAGCTCCACTCTGGCGTGGCTCATATGCTTCTATGTGTGTGCGTTCGGTCAAACCGAGTTAAGGTACCGCGCCGCTGCGCCCGATTTGGGCCTAGTCCTATAAGATCAGTACCTATGACAACTTCGTTATCTTTGGTGGGCCGGTCTTCCTTTATGTAGCCGACCGGCTGTGCCGGCGCAACGTCTGGTAAGACATTGCGTACTACCACATCTTCTGCAAGGGCCGCCCCTCCTAAACTTGCGCTAAGCAAGAATGCTGCTGTTACAGTAACTTCTGAAATTGGTGACCGCTCGCCGCCCATATCTTTTTACCCCTTTGCTTCTGGTTGCTATTCGTTTCAATATACCTCGCTTGTCGGCAAATGCAAAGACTCCTGTTGACCAGATCACTACAGATACGGTATAATAGGCCGATATGAAGAAAAACCTCCACCACAAAGACTACCGCACGGTCGTATTCGAAGACCTCAACGACGGCACGCGTATTTTGACGCGCTCAACCGTTGCTGCCGAAGAAACCATCAAATGGGAAGACGGCAACGAATATCCACTCGTTAAAGTTCATATTTCCAGCAGTTCACACCCCTTCTTTACCGGCCAAGAAAAGCTTGTCGACATTGAAGGCCGCGTTGATCGCTTTAAGGCCCGCACCGAAGCTGCAAAGGCAGCTCGCGAAGCAAAGCAAGCCAAGAAGCCCCGCAAGAGTGCTGAAGCCCCACAAAAATTGGGTGCTGCCCCCGCTAAAGAAGCCTAGCTACGTTTTAAACTAAGCCGTCGTTCTAACACATACTAGAATGGCGGCTTTTTGTATATACTTTAAAAGGTAAACAATATGGAAGAACGCACAGCAACATATCAAAACGAACTCAGTACCTTGCAGGCCGAGCAACAGGATCCTGGTTTTTATACACGCCCCGATTATGCCAAAGTCGCGAAGCGCATAAGTCAGCTGGAAGAAATTATAGAAGTTATAAATACGCGTAACATAACCCAACAACGTATTCATGAAGCCGAAGAGCTTGCAAAAGGAAACGACGAGTTAGCAATGCTTGCCCAAGAAGAGCTTGAGGTAGAACGCTCAAGGTTTGCTGAATTAGAGATTACACTAAACGAACTCTTGACCCCAAAGGACCCAAATGACGAACGAAACGCTATAGTCGAAATCCGTGCTGCAGCCGGCGGAGACGAATCAAGCCTATTTGCGGCCGAACTATACCGAATGTACATGCGCTACTGCGAAACGCACGGCTTTAAAACAGAGCTGCTGGACGAAAGCCCGTCTGAAGCGGGCGGCTTTAAGGAAATAAGCTTTATGATAAAAGGCCTTGACGCATACGGCACCTTTAAGTTCGAAGCGGGCGTGCACCGCGTGCAGCGCGTGCCCGTTACCGAAAGCCAAGGACGAATCCATACCAGCACCACCACCGTCGCCATTTTGCCAGAGGCCGAAGAAAACGATATTGAGATAAAAGACTCAGATCTCCGTGTCGACGTGTACCGCTCTGGAGGCAATGGCGGTCAGAGCGTAAACACCACCGACTCTGCCGTTCGCATAACGCACCTGCCCACCGGCTTAGTAGTTGCCAACCAGGATGAAAAATCACAGATCAAAAACAAAGCAAAGGCGCTCAGTATTCTGCGATCTCGACTGCTCCAAATAAAGATCGATGAAGAAAACGCTAAACTCTCTGCTCAGCGTAAAAGCCTTATCGGCTCTGGCGACCGGAGCGAAAAGATTCGTACCTATAACTTCCCGCAGGACCGCATTACCGACCACCGGATCGGCTACAGCCGCAGTAACATACCAGGAGCCATGGCCGGTAATATAGATGACCTTATAGAAGAACTGCACAAAGCCGAGCACGAACTCCTTAACCAGGAGACTTAGTTTGACTATCTCCGATCTCATCAGCGCCGCATCGTCGCTCTTACAGGAGGCAGGGATTGCTACGGCACGTCTCGACGTTTTAGTATTGCTTGAGGACGTAACTGGCAAAGACCGCGGCTGGCTGCTTGCACACCCCGAATTTGAGCTAGATACAAAAATTGCAACAAAGTTGCAGAAAATGGTCCAAAAACGTGCACTGCATATTCCCCTGGCCTATATTCGTGGCAAAACCGAGTTTTATGGCCGAGAGTTTAAGGTAAGTCCCCACACGCTCGAACCTAGGCCTGAATCCGAAACGATGATTGAACTTTTTAAGTCAATCTCTCTGACGGAACACGCAATTTTGGGTGATATAGGCTGCGGTTCCGGCGCATTAGGCATAACCGCCGCCCTTGAAAGACCAGGTATACAGCCGGTTTTTATAGACATAGACCAGGACGCGCTCGCTATTACTAAATACAACTCCCGCCAACATAACATTAAAGGTCAGTACTACGTAGGCAACCTGCTTGATGCTTGGTCCATGCCTTATGACGTCCTGCTCTGCAACCTCCCCTATGTACCCGAAAACCACACGATCAATCAGGCCGCCATGCAGGAACCCCATCATGCCATTTTCGGCGGATCTGATGGGCTTGATCTGTACCGCACGCTATTTACGCAACTCTCGGCGGGAGCCTGCGGGAAACCGATTGTACTGACCGAGTCATTACCTTTTCAGCATCGAACTCTGCGTAAAATTGCAGAAGAGCACGGTTATAAAGAGGCTAAAGAATCCGACTTTATACAGGTATTCAAGTATTATGCCTAAAAACTCCTGAGCACCTACTGCTCTGGGGCGGCTTCGAGCGTTACTTCTATATCTAGTTCTTTGCCGTCGCGGTTTACTTTGAGCTTTACCTTGTCAC
>CAYSJS010000005.1:0-75790 GCA_964431415.1 uncultured Candidatus Saccharibacteria bacterium
TTCTTGGGCAAAGGTGAGTATTTCACTGTTTTTCTCTATGCTCGCACAGAAGAAAACAGTGAAATACTCACCTTTGCCCAAGAAAACCATATCGCCTACCGCTTCGTGCCAGGCAACAGCGAACTGTTTGTTGGCAACATTGAGGTTGATCTGTTCCGCTCAATACCGGTGATTGCCGTCCACCAAACGGCACTTGTTGGCTGGGGCAGAATCGTAAAAAGGCTCTTCGACATTGTGGTCGGCAGCATTTTATTACTGCTTGCGCTACCGATTATGGTAGTTATTTATATGATCCACGTCATCTTTGATCATGGCGATCCTGTCTTTTCCCAGAAGAGATTAGGACGCTTTGGCACAACCTTTAAAATATACAAATTTCGCACCTATCGCCACGCCTATAACCGTATGACTCCAGAGCAAGGATTTGAAAAAATGGGCAGGCCAGAACTTGCGAAAAAATACCGTGAAAATGGCGACTTCCTCGAAGACGACCCACGCATCAGCCGGTTTGGCAGGTTCCTGCGCAAAACCTCTCTAGACGAGTTGCCTCAGTTTTTTAACGTCGTAAAGGGGGACTTGAGTTTAGTTGGCCCCAGAGCGCTTGAACCTTTTGAGCTTGAAAAGTATGCAAAGAAAAACCTTATATTAAGCGTAAAGACAGGCCTAACCGGTTTGGCCGCCATATCCGGCAGACGAGATATACCGTTCGAGGAACGACGCAAGCTTGACCTTTACTATGTGCAAAACTGGAGCTTCTGGGGAGATATTGTAATTCTCGCAAAAACCGCCTCTATTGTTTTATTTCACCGCGGAGCCAGATGAAAGTTGCGATAGTGCATGACTGGTTGGTCGGCGGGGGCGCGGAGCGCGTCGTTGAAGAGCTGCACGCACTCTATCCGGATGCTCCAATATTTACGTCGTACTGCAGCGATGAATGGCGACGCAAGCTAGACGGGAAAGTGGTAACTGGCTGGCTGCAGCATTTGGGCAAGATGCGTAAATTTTTAGCGCTGGGCCGCATATGGTGGTTTTCTCGCTTGGACCTTAGCGAGTATGATCTTGTGATTAGCAGCTCAGGCAACGGCGAGGCAAAGGGTGTAAAAACCAGAAAAGATGCAGTGCATATTGTCTATTGTCACACTCCTACTCACTTTTACTGGAGGTTTTATAAGCAGTACCTGAAAAATCCTGGCTTCGGGTTTTTTAACCCAATTGCGCGCGTCGGCCTCCGCCTGCTCGTTAGACCGCTGCGTTCCTGGGATTATAAGGCAGCACAGAAACCCGACTTTTTTATCGCCAACTCGCGCCATATCCAAAGTGAAATCAAGGAATTTTACGGACGTAATTCGGTTGTTATACACCCGCCAATCAACATAAAACGGTTCCAGGCTTCACACGGCTCAAAGTCACCCCGGAGTGGCTTTGTGACCGCTTCACGCCAGGTGCCTCAAAAAAGATTCGACCTAATTATAAAAGCTTGCAACGAACTCCAGCTCCCCCTAACCGTCATCGGACGCGGCCCCGAACATAACAACTTATTAAAAATAGCCGGCGACACCGTAACCTTTAGAACCAACGTAACCGACGAAGAAATGCCTAGGTTGTTTTCCGGTGCCGAAGCGTTTATCTTTGCTGCCTACGAAGATTTTGGCGTTACTCCGGTGGAGGCGCTCGCAACCGGAACTCCGGTCATAGCGTACAAGAAAGGTGGCGCACTTGACTACATTCAGCCTGGTGTAAACGGCGAATTCTTTGACGTGCAAAGTGTTCCTTCTCTCTGTGCAGCCCTGCAGAAATTTAATGCGCAGAATTATTCCGAAAAAACAATTCGTGAGTCTGCAGTTCAGTTTAGTGACGAAGTCTTTAAAGAATCCTTCAAAAAATTTGTTAAGAAAGTAATTGAGAGGAAAGTATGAAAAATATTTTAGTAACAGGCGGCGCGGGCTTCATTGGTAGCCATACCGTCGTAGAGCTTTTTAATGCCGGCTACAACCCTATCATACTCGACAACTTAAGCAATTCTCTGGCTTCAGCAATCGACGGCATAGAAAAGATCACGGGCAAGAAGCCTACCTTTTATCAAAACGATTTTGCCGACGTAAAAAAGCTTGAAGAAATTATCAAAACGCACCAGATTGACGGCGTTATCCACTTTGCCGCTTTAAAAGCAGTGGGAGAGTCGGTCGAAAAGCCTTTAGAATATTACCGCAATAACGTAGCCGGTTTTGTTGAACTCCTTAATGTCTGCGGAACTCGTACCATACCTGTCGTTTTTTCGTCGTCGTGCACAGTATATGGCGAACCGGACCAGCTCCCGGTAAACGAAGACGCACCGCTCAAACCGGCCGAATCCCCATACGGCGCATCGAAGCAAATGGACGAAACAATCTTGCACGACGCCACGCGCGCGAATCATAACTTGAAATCAATAGCGCTTAGGTATTTTAACCCGGTTGGCGCTCACCCATCCGGCAACATTGGCGAGCTGCCTCTCGGAAGGCCGAGCAACTTGTTTCCGCTTATCACTCAAGCGGTTGCCGGAAAGGGGAACCAGCTCACTGTTTTTGGCACCGACTACGATACCCCGGACGGCAGCTGCGTGCGAGATTACATCCATGTAGTCGATCTTGCTAAGGCACACATTAAAGCGCTCGAATATCTAGAAAAACAATCCGGCGGTTTTTACGACACTTTCAACATAGGAACGGGCAACGGCAATACGGTTCTTGAAGTAATTAATACTTTTGAAAAAACAACCGGCACAAAGGTTCCGTATGTACTCGGCGAAAGGCGAAGCGGCGATATCGTCGCCACATATGCCGACTGTTCCAAAGCCAACAAACTACTTGGATGGAAGGCCGAAAAGAGCCTCAGTGACGCTTGCAAGGACGCTTGGAACTGGCAGCAAAAACTAGCGTAAATGTTTCACGTTTACGACTGCAGTTTTTTGGCTACATCCCCCACTTTTTGCGCGTAGTTTTTATTCGTCACCAGGATTCCGTTTTTAGTACTTACCACCACAACATTGTCTAAGCCTATCACCGCTACCGGCACATCCGACTCGTTGCGCACGTAACTGTTTGTGGTGCTCTCGAGTTCTATGTTTTCACCTTTGATGTGGTTTCCGTCATCGTTTTGTGGGCTTATTTCATGTAAGTCTTTGAATGAGCCTATATCAACCCAATCAAAGTTACCAGGGATCACAAGCGCACCCTTTATTTTTTCCGAGAACACGTAATCAACCGCTATATTCTCGAGATCAAGATACGCTTTGTCGACATCCTCGGCATTACACAGCGACAAAAAAGCCTCATGATAATTGGGCGAATATGCCTTTGTAGCCTCTTCAAAACATGACAAAGACGTTACTAAATAGCCCGTATTCCAGAAGAACCTGCCACTCGAATAATACTTACGAGCAGTCTGCAGATCTGGCTTTTCGTGAAAGCTATTAAGCTCGTATACGTTTTCTTCTCCGTCATACCTTTCTCCATGTTCCATATAGCCAAGACCGCTCGAAGGGTAGGTTGGCTCCACACCAATAAACACCACTTTGCTATGTTTTTGAGCAAGCCGCGACGCTTGCTTAAAACTTGCTACAAAACCTCTTTGATCTCGAATTAAATGATCAGCCCACAGAAACGCAACAGGCTCCGAGGGATCAAGCCCGAGGGCTTTAATCTTCTGCATACCCAAAAGAATACAGCTGGCCGTACCTCTACGGGCTGGCTCGCTCAATATATGGTTAGCATCAAAATCCGCCAACTGCTCTACGACATGGTGACTATGAGAGGCATCGGTTATAACAAGTATCTTGTCGTCGTTCGTGAGCTTTCTTGCTCTCGCGAGCGTATTCTGCAGCAAACTGTCTTCGTTAGTAAGCTTTAATAAGTGTTTTGGGTAATTTGGAGTTGAAAGCGGCCATAATCTCGTCCCCGACCCTCCGGCAATAATCACTGTAATCATTTTTCTATCTTACCAGACTTTCTTTATACAAATGTTATCGTAGTGTTAAATACTATATGCCTAAACCGAACCCATGAGGTTATCCGGCAATCTGAATAGTCCTTCGTCTAACCTTTTCTGCTCCATAAAATGCGCTGCAAACCCCACTGAGCGGGACAGAATAAATACAGCATTAAAGAATTCACAGTCAACCATAGTACGTATATCTCTTGTTTCGAGTCCTTCCTTTTTTACTAATAGATCCAGCATAAGTGCGGCTATCACGCCATCAACATTAAGTATCAGCTGCGCTTTCTTGGCGGTAGTTATCGCTTCAACGTTTTTTGCAAAGCGCAGATAGGGTCCTTTGATTGAGAACTTTTTAATTAATGCCTGCACGCGTGGGTCAGGATTATCTAAGCTGTACTTCTTGTGGCCGATTCCCGCTACATACCTCCCCGAACGAGCGAAACGTTCCACAAACTCTCCGGCAGTCTCGCCAGATTCCACCGCAGAAAACCAGTTATGAGCAGCCTCGTTTATAGCACCGCCAAACCGCGGGCCTATAGTAAGCATTCCGCTAGCCAGAGCGCTTGCCAGGTCCTTGCCGGCACGAGCCGTGATCATGGTGTTCACAGCGCCAGAAACCTGAGGACCGTGATCTACGAGAAGGCGGAGACAGAAGTCAAAAAGCTCCCCTAGCTCTGCAGAGCGCGGACGAAAGCCCAGCAACATACTGAGCACCAGCGAACTAAAACTGTTGCTATCAACTGCTGCAAGAAGCGGCTCACCCAAAATCGTAACCTCTTCGCCATTATCCGCAGAGATTCGGTCAATAAATAAAGCTGCTCGCCTGTCTGCTAAAGCCGTTGCTTGTGCGGATAACGTAGGCGGCAACTTCTTGTGCGTAAAAATACGCCTGAGCTTCCGCTCTAAATCCAAAAAACTATCTGCCACAAAGACTCCAGACTCTCGTAGTGCCTCTTTCTTGGCGCTCGCAGTCTCTAGCTTATTGCCTGCCATGGCTTTGGCATGACCAAACTGGGGTGGTGTGTCAAAATATTCTGCAACCGTACCCGCAACATAGCAGAGCACCGGTTTTGCTTCTTTTGCATGCTGCATATAGTCGGCTATATCGTACTCATCCTGACCGCCAAGCTCTCCGAAATACAATATTCCTTCGGTTTGCGTATCACGAAGTGCCGCCTTGATCGCAGACAAGGGTGTGGTAGCAGGGTATCTCTCTCCGCCGAGTGCCGCCGCAAAAGAAACCCTAAAGCCATTTTTTGCTACCATATTAATGAGCTCATTAACCATGCCTCCAGACGAAGAAATAACTGCAATCGAACCTTTTTCGGTAATTCCTGCCATTTCTATGCCTTCAGGCGTCACACCCCCGATCGCTCCCAGTTTTATCTTTCCGGAAATAACGAGCCCTACACTTGAAGGACCTAACACAAACAGACCGCTTTCTTCCGCAATTCTACGTATTTTTAGCGCGTGCTGTTCTGGTGCGCCTTCAGCAAAAATGACCCCAC
The DNA here is from genome assembly GCA_964431415.1 of uncultured Candidatus Saccharibacteria bacterium. Taxonomy (GTDB): domain Bacteria; phylum Patescibacteriota; class Saccharimonadia; order Saccharimonadales; family JACDBH01; genus CAYSJS01. The sequence goes on from CAYSJS010000005.1 coordinate 5,484, forward strand.
CAAGCATGGAAGGGAAATCCGCCGCCACTTTCGTAACCACGTTGAGCACTCTTCGCGCCGATTGCAGAACAACAAAAAGATTTACCCTCTGCCTCATGTCTTCTGGCATGTCGGTGGCAGTTAAAAAACCGGGAATAATTATTTCTTTCTTACCCCAAAAGTACCGAAAATTCTTTTGTGTCACACCCACTATGCCCAGTACCGAATGATTTGGCTTTCCGGCCATAAAGTCAAAGTCGAGCATTGACTGGATTATGCCTGGGTGGTTACCAAAAAGCACTACGCCGAGCTCTCTGTTTTTTCTCATTCTCACAATGTCAAACGTCATCCCAGCTCCTTTGTTGCTCGCTTCACCAGCTGCGCTATTGGCACATCTGGGCCGCATACTTCATGCACTAGCCGGGCCTCGTCTAAGAAAGCTTTCATAAGTTCCAAACCCTTTTGCTGGTTAGGTCCCCCTCGCCGCACAAAAACTGCAACCTTTTGTCTTTTAAGTTCGCTCTTTACTTCGCCCATTGCTTGAAGCACGCCTTTAAAGGTCTTGGCAACATCGGTAAAATTCGCGGTACCACCCCCTATAAACAGCACTTTCTGCTTCGCCTTAGAGGCAATAAGCAGGGCAAGAACCTGTTTGGTATAGAGATATGTTTCTTCGGTATTAGGGCCACCGCTGTATTCTCCATAATTAGCAATGCGGTCATAAAACCCTTGCGAAGCAAATTCGTCAGCCACTACAACGCTCGCGCCTCCGCCCGATAATAGCAAGAACACGCTGCCGTCTTTATTGAGAAGTTTTAAATTAAATGATGCCGGACTTTTACTGGCAAGCTCTTCAACGGCTTTTTCTTCAGGACAAGGTCGTGAGGCGTTCCGCACGTCGTCGTTTGTCCATGAGTCGGAAATAAAAAACTGTGCCGATGAGTCAACTTCTACCGCCGCATCTAATGCTACAAACTTTCTTTTTATGAATAGAGCAGGATTGATTTCCATATACGTCATATGGTGTGCCTGAAATAGCTCGTACAGTTTCTCTAAGATCTCATTGTCGAGTGCCGTATTGTTTGCGGCAGGGTCAAAAATAAAAGCATCCAACGTACAATGCTCTAGAGAATCTTTATTGTCTTCTATATCGACGCCTCCTTTTTCTGAGTATGTTAATTCAACTCCGTTAGACGTACGTTCAAGCGCTACATATTTTTCAGTATTTTGCTCATGTTTTAGAAATGGCTCAACAAGCGCCCAGTCGTAGCCTTTCTTTTTTATGAACTTAAGATCTTTTATAACCTGTGGTTTTGTGCGATTCAGAAACACAAGGCCAAGTTTATTGCGTTTTTTTACTGCCTGGTCAACCTTGACGACGTACACGCCTTGGACAGGCAAACGTTTTAACTGCGGCTCAAGCTCGGCTCTTAGATCAACGCCTTTACCACCATAGCTAAAGCCCAGTGCCTTGCTAAGCAGTGTCTTGGATCGGTATTCGGACAGTTTCACGCGCGACATTTACATCCTCTCATTTTCGTACCCCTGCTTTGCGGCCAGAAACCGTACGCCCACCCAAGAAAAGGCGGTTCAGAATATCTACATTTCTAAGCACCACAAAGCCGAGCACAAATGAATATAGAAGACCGGAAATAGCACCCGTAAAAATCATTAACCACATCGAATCACCATATGTATACCGCAGGAAGTATATGTGTGTTACATAAATATCCAGCGTATACAAACCAAGGAACGCAAAGAATGGGTACAGTTTTTTCTGGAAAGGAAGGCTAAAGAACCAATACACAAAACCAATTCCCACAAAGGGTACGAGATACTTATAAAACAAGGTCACCCACTGGTTCACATGTATAGTTATGAGATTCCCAATTTCAAGCCGTGCCCAACCGTGGGCAATAAGCCGGGTTTCAAACCAATCCATATAGCCAGGCACATTTAGTCTGCGCCAGCTTACTACGAGCAGAGGGAAAGCTACTACACTGAACGCAAGTGCCACTCTCCGGTAACGCATGAGGCGATCACGATATGCATAGATAAGATACCCAGCGACCACGAAAGGCAAATGCCAGCGCATGTGACCTATGCCATATTTTCCCGTAGGAATAATAAACAGGGCCAGCCAAACAAGAGGGTAGCTATATAAATGAAGCCACTTTGTTAAATACTTCATGCACGCAAGGGCGCAGAAGTTCAGGAACAACACCCACAAAAACCAAAGCCCATAATCCGGCGCAACCACAATCCGCTTTATGTGTGTAAATAGAGACATGTACCGGTAATTATCATTGAGGTAAAAGCTCAGCAGCCCCCAACTTATAAACGGAATAACCAGTGCGTAAAACTTCTTTTTTATGAATTCAAAGTTCATTGGTTTTGAACTATACGTAGCCGCAGCACCACTCAAGAACATGAAAAGCGGCATGTGAAAAGAATAAATCACTCTAAAAATAACATTGCTGTCAAAGTCGCCATTTTGCGCATACGACTCTATGGAGTGCCCGAGTACTACCAGCAGTATCGCAACACCCCTTAATACATCAAGAAAAGGATTATAAGCGCTCTTTTTGACATCAAGCGACCGCTTTTTTCCCTTATTACCCTCGCTCTTCTTCACTCGTTCATAATATCAGGGAATTACACCTTAATCATGGGAAAGAAACGAAAAAATACAAAATAACTACATTACGGCCAAGATAGGTCAGTTGGTTACGCGGCTAAGCATCTCCCCTAATAAGCTTATGGCTTTTGTGATATAATAAGTGTGTTAAAAGATAGGAATTACACTGAAGGGTCAAACTAAAAATCGTCGAAGCAAGCGTCGAAACCTATTTATAGGCCTCGCTATTCTTTTGCTCATAGCTGGTAGTGCATTTGCGTACGCCAAACTCAAAGACGATTCCCCAAAGAGCAATCCTTCTCCCACGGATACGCCAAACTCTGTTAATCTTGCTCCGCCGACCAAAGAAGAAAAGCAAGAAACACAAAAAGAAAAGGAAGAAAAAAACCAGTCGCAACCAACGCCAACCACCACTACCACAGATGGCCGCAAAGCGGTTACGCCGCTTATCTCCTATGCAGATGCTTCTACGGTTAGCGCATACGTCCCTGGTATTTTTGAAGAAGGCGGTGCGTGCACGGCCACATTTACGTATCAAGACAACAAAATTACACAGACCAGCAAAGGGTTTCAGAATTCAAATTACACCAGCTGTGAGCCGCTCACCCTGCAAAGTCCACTCAACATAAAGGGCGAATGGGAAGTAACCGTTTCATACTCGTCAACACGTTCCGCCGGCACATCGGCAGTGACTAAAATAAAGGTAAACTAATATGAATAAGTACGTATCACGCACATTCTTTATCGCTGCCACGACCTTATTTTTATTTTCCGTATTTACGTCCAGCTTTTTACCTACAAAAAAAGCCAGCGCCCTCGCTAATAGCGATTTCAACGCGGCACGAATCATAGACGACTCCGTTTTCTTTAATCCGCACACCATGAGCTCGGTGGATATTCAGAACTTCTTAAACAGCAAGGTTCCTGTCTGCGACACATACCACGCGAGCGGGTACGGGTTTAATCCGCCATTTATATGTTTGAAAGATTATTCTATGACCACACCTTCTGTTGCAGCCGACGCTTTTTGTGGAGCGATTGGCGGTGGCTCGAAATCTGCAGCGACTATTATTAAAGAGGTTTCCGTTGCCTGCAACATTAACCCTCAGGTCATTCTCGTGCTGCTTCAAAAAGAACAGATACTGATTACCGACGACTGGCCGCTTCCAACCCAGTACACAAAGGCAACCGGTTTCGGCTGCCCCGACTCCGATCTTCCGGCAGATGTCGATGCCAACAACAACAATTGTTACGACGAGTTTGAAGGCTTCTTTTACCAGGTGTATTACGGTGCGCGCCAATACCAGAAATATGCAAAGCAACCGCAACTTTTTAACTTTAGAGCGGGTCAAACAACAAACATCCAGTACAATCCAGACCCCGGCTGCGGCGGAAGCACGGTTACCATTCAAAACCAGGCGACGGCCGGCCTCTATAACTACACACCATATCAGCCAAACCCCGCCGTACTCGCTGCACCCCATGGCCAAACTGTAACCTGCGGTGCATATGGCAACATCAACTTCTGGTGGCAGTTCTGGCAATGGTTTGGCAATCCTATCGGCTCTCCGTATGCATGGCTCATCGACAACTTTTCATATTCTGGCGGCGACAACATACTCACCAAAGGCTACTCCGAAACACTCACGCTTAAAGCCAAAAACGTAGGCCGAAACCCATGGTATAATGGAGGCCTGAACCCTGTGCGGCTTGGCTCATGGCAGCCCGCAGATCACGCAAGCCCGCTACTTAACGGCGGGATACGCTATGCCACATTACAAGAAAGTGTGGTCCAGCCAAACGAAGTAGGAACCTTTACCTTCACCATAACGCCAGGCACAGCCGGCACATTTGTTGAGGCCATGAACTTAGTGGTAGAAAACAGCCAGTGGATGTCATGGCCCGGATTTAGCCCTACCGTAGTGGTCGCACCAAGCCCGTACCAGTACAGTGTAGAAAACATTATATACAGCAACGGCTCGGGCGTAATGGAGCCGGGCGTACCGCAAGATATGACGGTTGTCGTACGGAACACCGGCAACATTACCTGGAGCAAAGTCTCCGGCCCGCCGATATGGCTTGGCACATGGGAGCCAGGCAAGCCTAGCCAAGTAGCTTATCCAGATCCCGGCAAATGGCCGAGCAATATACGCATAACCCAAATGAACGAGACTACGGTTGCGCCGGGTCAAACAGCCGGTTTTCAGTTTAAGGTTTCGGTACCGGCATCAGGAAACTTCTTTGAAAAAATCAGCCTCGTTGCAGAGGGTCAGGAATGGATGAGCGGCACACCGCCGACACTTTGGCTAAGCGGTGGCAGCTACGCCTGGGAGCCTCTGTGGGTCTCTCATAGCACCAATACTGCGAACATTCCTCACGGTCAAAGTTTGCGCTTGACCGTGAAGGCCAAGAACACCGGCAACATCACCTGGAGAAGCAATATGCGGCTTGCTACCGTTGCACCACTGAATCGTAATTCGGCTTTTTACAGCGACTACTGGCTGTCGGGAGCTCGTCCGGTAAGCCTCCTCGAAACAAGCGTCCCTCCGGGCGGAACCGGCACGTTCACCTTCATCGCCAACTCTCCAGCCATACCAGGCAGCTACCATGAAAGATTTAGTCTCGTCGCAGAAGGTCAGGCATGGTTAAACGACCCAGGCTTTAATATCTATATTAATTCTCAGTAGCTTGCCAGCCAGTTTCGAATGTCATTCCTGACACGCGCATCAACAGGCGCAGGATACTCATGGAGTGGGTGAGTTACGGCATCTTCAATAATACGCACAAGCTCTTCTTCGTCTGCTATTTTCTGAAGATGCATGTTTTTTACGTCAAAATACCAAACCATACTTATAGGCACATCTTCAGGGTAAGTCATAACCTTCAGTTTGCCATCTACCACTTTCACTTCACCTCTTTTTACGCGGCCCGGAGATAAAGAAATGCCCCGGATACTCTTTACATTACTGTGTACGCGCAAAAAATTACCCCAGTCGAGTACTTCGTCACTAAAGATCGTTTCGTTATTAAAGTTTTTGTTTGTATAGGTAGGAACTTCGGCCAAGACCACCATCGCATCTTGGTTTGCTTTATTAACTTGCGGAATTACCTGAGACTTAATGTCCGACTGTATTTTTGCGCCCGCAATATAGTTGTTCCTCTGAATTACAAAAGAAAGGATGTACCCCGCGCCGAACAGTACAAATAAAGCCGTTATGTATTTCTTTTTGCCAATAAATGCCTGCCCGAGTAGCGCCATAGACAGCGAGACCGCCAGCGATATCCCGACAACTCCGCGGTTATTGTAGCCAACTGACGTTGGCGGCGAAACGGCAACAAAATGCAGCACACTCACACCAAGCAGTATCAGAACAATCGCAAAAAACAGCACTGCGCTTTTATTAAACTTGATCTTTTTTACTGTTTTGGTAAGGCCGCTAAGTGCAAGCGCACGAGCGACAAACCAAACACAAACCACAGCTCCTAGAATATATTCCCAACCTAAATTTTTCAGCCGCACAAATGCTGCAAGCACAAGCATGCTCGTACTCACGATAAATACATACCCGGTGTTAAACAGAACGCGCAGTACGAAATCGAATAGATGCCCGTTCATACTCGAAAAGCGTACTTTAGAGATATAGTCATAATATTGCTGAACATAAAAGTGCTGGTAACATACTAAAATCAGCAGAACGATAGCTACCGGCAGCAGGTATTTTTTTACATAATCACGAAAGAATGCTGCTTTATTTTTCCCAGGCCTAAGGACATATAGCGGCCAGATCACACTAAGCGCAAAAAGCGGCAAACTCGATTCATATAGAGCCAAACTGGCGAGCATAAAAACGTACCCAAAGATAAACCGCGACTTCGCTCGCGCATCAACATATTTATTTAACATATAGAACGAGAGGCTCCACATAAGAAATGCAATCGCCCCGACACCCTGCATAGCCGGAGAAAAGATTACCGTCGTAGAAACGCTTGGCACGGCCGCGAATATAAAAAATATTGTCGCAAAACGGATCCCGATACGCTGTTTAAAGATGTTAAAAAGGATACTCACTCCAGTAATCCAAGCGGCAACTGTCACCAGGATATACCCGCCCGCCCACCCACCAAATAGGTTGGACATAACCGAATAATACAATGCGGCGAGCGGACGATCTGGGTATCCAGGCCAGAAACAAGAGATAGAATGCGCCAGCCCCTCACAGTCTCTACTTAACTTGGCAACTGCCCAATCGTCATATATGAGGCCGCCTTGAAAGAGATAGGGGATATATAATATGGCACAATAAAGACCCAAGACTGTGTATAGCGTCCTTAGTTTAGTGCCAAAGAAAAAACTTTTTATACTTCTTAATGCTCTACCAAGACTTAAAAACATGACGCCTCCTCTTTAGCTTTGCTTGAAGTTCTTGAGCTATAACCACATACGCTTGAGGCAAAAATGGCAGATAGAATATTATCGAATTTATGTGCGTGTGTATAAAGCTATGTCCATATCCTACGACCAGCCAGCTAAAGCCGCCAACAAGCGCAATTAATGTAGAGAAAAGTAATGGTTCCTTATATGCAAATTTCTTTCTGAACTTTCTATAGCGCGCTATACATATAGACGCAATAACAACCATAAAGGTGCCTGTACTCGCAAAAATGACATTGTAGGGAAAGGCAAATGCTACCGGGGTAGTGATGGCCGGAGCGGCAATATATTGATATAAAACTACCGCATTCTGCCAGACTCTGTCTGTTTTGCTGGCGCTAATATGATTCGTCAGATGCAGGTTCCACTCAAAGAACTCGTAGTCTAACGGCTTAAGTAATTTAAGCTGATTCATGATTCCGGCGCCTATATTCGGGTCAACTGCAGCATATGTTCTAAGTTTAGCCCTTTCGTATATCACTCTATATCCTTTTCCTAAACCACCGGTCTCATGCGCAGCCTGGGCGAGGTTTATCGAAAAAGCACACAAAAAACCAACAGCCGCAGACACAAGCACCAATGCGCATCGCCTCACAATATCTCGCCACTTTCTTTTTTTATGTAGCTCATGCCACACGACCGGCGAAAGAGTGCCTATAGCAAGGGTCGAGGCATACTCATAGCCCGCTAGAAACTTGACCATAAATAGCAGTCCCAAAACAACAAAAAATACAGCAGGTTTAAGCCGCAGCTTGTCATACCACGTCCAGGCAAACCAAAGCGGTGTAAGAAGCAGCGGCAGCAGCCAAAACAAGTTAACGGAAAAAACCACGAGCCACGGAGATAACGCCAATAGTACATACACCAAAAGCTCGTATTTCTTTTCCAGCTTACCCATCATCTTTCGGCACATGGAAATAAGCATTACTGCCGATATTATGGCTAGCGAGGTTTTAATGAGCTGCACATAGGCGCGTTGCAGCCCATGGGACGCAGGATATAAAAGCCCCATAAGCCAATAAGGACCACCCGACTGCGAAAAATATGGCACCATGCCTGTGCCGCATCCTTCTCCGGCATGAATAATGAGTAATCCTGAGTGTGACCCCGCGCCTCGAGCATTTTGACAATCAAAAGCGTTGCGAACCAGCTGCTCGGAATCTGCTTGGAAGGCACTAAAGTTGTAAACGCTTACAGTTGACAGTATGTTTACTGAAAAAGAAAGAACCACAATAAGACCCGCAAAAAACCGCCAGGTACTAAAATGCAGTTTTTCACTGAACCACTTCATTTATTTGTCGACAAGGCCAGAAGCCGTAATGGTTGAAGATTCTTGGTACTCATAGTCGCTATTGATATTCCAAAGGTCATGACCGGCTTTATCGACAATATTTTCTGCTGCCATAATGCCCATTAATATACTGTGATCCTGGTTATTGTATTTAAACGCACCATACCGACCAATAATTTGTAGCTTTTTATATTGCCTAAGGAATTTCTCGACTTTTTTAAGAGGGCGCTTATAGCCGCTTCTATAGACAGGGTAACATTTCGGAACGCGTACAACTTTTCCGTCCAGTATTTGTTTTGGTTTAATTAACCCTGTTTTTACAATCTCTTCTTTTGCAAGCGCCACATACTGTGCGTCGGTCCAATGCCAGAAGTCATCTTCGTCAAAACACCAATATTCAAGGGCTAGGATGGCTTCTTTTTTGCCGTTATTTATACTGGGAACCCAGTTTTTAAAGTTTGTGATTCTTCCGGTTCTTAGTTCGCTGCTGTGTACATAGATCCAGTTATCCGGAAAAATGTTCTGCGCCCGCACCTGCAGGTACACAATTACCGTATTTCTGAATTTCAGGCTCTTATTTGCTTTTTCCACATCCTTTGGTACGTTTTTTAGCCGTGAGACAAGTAGAGTAAGCGGCATAGAAGATACTACTTCATCGTAGTTTCGCACTTCACCCGATTCTAGCTTGATGCCGCGAACGGTTTTACCGCTCGTCACAAGCTCGGCCACTGGTGTACGTAGGTAGACTTTTCCGCCGTTCTTTTTTACGTAGTCCCGCATGCGGTTATATACTTCACCGGTTCCGTTAAGCGGGTATGCAAATTGGTCCACTAGAGTTTTGTGTTTTTCTCCGCCGCCGCCTAAAAACGCACTTTTTACAGCTTCCCACAAAGAAAGTTTTTTAATACGCTGAGTGGCAAACTCTGAGTCGAGTTCGGTCGCCGGGATACCCCAGAGTTTTTCGGTATAGGTTTTAAAAAAGTGATTATACAAACGTTTGCCAAAACGAGCCGATACCCAGGACTCGAAGGTAGTGCCCAAGTCTTCTTTGCCCGGCTTTAGTCTTTGCACTCCATAGCTCAGCATACATAGCGTCGCTTCCCATACTCCTAAGTTCTTTAGCGCGTCGAATGCCTTAATAGGGTAGTGATAAAACTTATTCCTAAAAAATATACGCGTTAGCCGGTCAACCATTTTGTAATCTTTACCGATAACATCGAGCCAGAGTTTGTTAACTCGCGTGTCACTGCTAAAGAAACGATGCGGACCGATATCTACTGTTTGCCCCCACATTTCTATTGATCGTGCCATACCGCCAACGTGCGGCGAAGCTTCATACAGATGTACCTCTACGCCTTTTTTAGCCAGTGCATATGCCGCCGTCGCTCCTGCCGGTCCTGCACCTATAACCGCAACTACTTTTTTAGATCTTGCCACTACTGGTACCCTCCTTGAAACGCAAGCTGTATATCTTAGTATAGTATTTTCTTACGAGCTATGAAATTCCAGAAGAAAACAGCCACCGTAGCAAAAAGTTTTGCTAACCGATAATCTACCCGAAGTTGCTCAACTAACAAGCTTATTATAATTAGGTTTAAAACTAATCCAATGGTACAAATAACAACAAATAAGATAAATTCTATCTTTGCCGAAATAAACTTACGGTTAGTAAACACCCAGAACACACTCAGAAAATAATTAACCGTAACCCCCACCGTAAAACCGACGGTTGCTGCCAGTAGATAGTTGATTCCGGCTTTTTCTTTCAGCAACACCATGGTTGAAAAGTCGAACACCAGCGCAACCACAGACACGACAAGACTGCGTACAAGCTGAACATATGTATTTGGGTGCGGCTCCTTGCCGGCTACCGTCTTGCCCGCATGAACCAGTTTCACGATTTTTTCTTTCACCTAAACCCCATTTCTTTCCAGTTCAGTATACACCCTCTGGCGCTCCCTCTGGCCCGAAATAAAGTAATGATTTATCGCTCGTGCTATACTGACTTCTGCTAAAATAGAGGTTATATGGACAAGACAAGCAGGATCTACATTGCTGGACACAAGGGTCTCGTGGGCAGCGCAATACACAGAGGGCTCTTGGCGTTAGGGTATACAAACATCATTGTTCGGTCATCCGACGAGCTCGATCTTACCGACACGGCGGCAACCGAAAAATTTTTCGAGGCAGAAAAGCCAGAATATGTATTTCTCGCAGCCGCAAAAGTCGGCGGCATCATGGCCAACAATACATACCGGGCAGATTTCATTTATGACAACCTGCGCATTCAAAACAATGTCATCGGCGCAAGCTATACATATAAAGTCAAAAAGCTCCTGTTCCTTGGCAGCAGCTGCATTTACCCAAAGCTCGCGCCACAGCCGCTCCGCGAAGACAGTCTCCTCACCAGTGAACTCGAATACACAAACGAACCTTACGCCGTCGCAAAGATCGCCGGCATAAAGCTCACCGAGAGCTTCAATATTCAGTACGGCACAAACTTCCTATCGGTTATGCCTACCAACTTATATGGCACAAACGACAACTTTGACCTAGAAAAGTCACACGTGCTTCCTGCTTTGATACGAAAGATATATTTGTGCACCCTGCTCGAAGAAGGCGACTACGCCGGCGTTGCAAAAAACTTGGGTCTTTCTTTTGAATCAAAAGAGCAAGTCTTAGAAACCGTGGCAAAATACGGCATAGAGCAATCCGAGGAGTCGGTCACATTGAAGGTGTGGGGCACCGGTACACCGTACCGCGAGTTCATGCATGTTGACGATATGGCCGATGCCTGCATTTTTGTCATGAACAATATCAACTTTGGCGATCTCACCAAAGGAATGACCGAAATCCGCAATACTCACCTGAACGTCAGCACCGGCAGCGACATAACCATCAAAGAAATTACCGAAATCATAAAAGAGCTTCTTGGGTTTAAAGGCACAATTGCGTTCGACCCAACAAAACCGGATGGTACGCCAAGAAAGCTCATGAGCCCCGAAAAGCTGGCTGCTCTTGGTTGGACGTATAAGATCGAACTGCGCGAAGGCCTCCAAAAAACCATAGACTGGTACAAAGAAAAGGTGGCGCATGCGTAGTGTTACCCAGGATATTTATATTGAGGCAAATAAACGACAGAGCCTTAGTGTCAGGGAATTGTGGCTGTACCGCGAACTATTCTTCTTTTTTGCTTGGCGCGATATAAAAGTACGCTACAAGCAGACCGCCCTAGGAGCAAGCTGGGCCATACTGCAGCCGTTTTTAGCGACCGGAGTATTCACCTTATTCTTTAATAGAGTAGCCGGAATTCAGTCCGGCAATCAAGCTATACCTTACGCTGTTTTTGCCTATTTAGGTCTCATGTACTGGAACTGTTTCAACTCTTGTATAAACACCGTGGCAAACTCACTCGTTGCCAGCCAGGGAGTGATCACAAAGATTTATTTCCCTCGCCTTATTCCGTGTCTTGCAGCCGCCGCCTTAAGCGTCGTCGACTTTTTCTTTGCCGCTTCCATATTCTTTGTCTTCCTGCTGGTATATCGTATTCCACCCGAAATAGAAGGTCTGCTTTTATTCATACCAGCCCTTCTGCTACTCGTATTTTCAGCACTAGGAATTGGCATATTCTTTGCTGCCCTTAACGTAAAATATCGTGATGTTCGCTCAGCGCTGCCATTCATTACTCAACTTCTTTTGTTTGTAACACCGGTTATTTATCCGATCACTTCAATTCCCGAAAAATATCGTTTACTAGCTTTCTTTAATCCTGCTGCAGGTGCTATCAGTGGCATTCGGGCAGCTATGTTTGGAGATGTAATCAACTGGAAAGGTATAGGACTTTCGTGCATCAGCACGGTCTTAGCACTCTGTATTGGGATTTGGTATTTCAAGAAAACTGAAAAGAATTTTGCGGACATCATATGAACAAAGAACCAGTCATTAAAGTCGAAAATATCAGCAAGAGCTATCACATTAGCCATCAAACAAAGCCGGGTTACGGTACCATTAAAGACAGTTTTAGTAACTTTATAAAAAAACCAATCCTTGGTTCCGGCAAAAAAGACGACGAAAGAAACGAGACATTCTGGGCGCTTAAAGATATAAATTTTGAAGTATATCAGGGCGAGGTTTTTGGGATTGTCGGCAAGAACGGTTCAGGTAAATCTACTATGCTCAAGATACTATCCCGCATAGTCGATCCAGACACGGGAAGCATTCGTATGCACGGACGCGTCGCCAGCATGCTCGAAGTAGGTACTGGTTTTCATCCAGAGCTTACGGGTAGGGAAAACATTTATTTTAATGGTTCGATGATCGGTATGAGCCGTCAGGAAATCCGATCTAAGTTTGACGACATCGTTGCGTTTTCCGAAATCGAAAAGTTCCTCGACACTCCGGTTAAATTTTACTCATCCGGAATGTATGTTCGTCTTGCCTTCGCCGTTGCAGCGCACCTCGACCCAGACATTCTCATAATCGATGAGGTTCTGGCGGTCGGAGATGCACAGTTCCAGAAAAAGTGTCTGGACAGAATTTTGTCCGGAGCAAAAAGAGGCCAAACTATTTTATTTGTTAGTCACAGCATGACTATCGTCAAACAAGTATGCAACCGTGCGATGTACCTCGAAAAAGGCCGAGCAAAATATATTGGCGAAACAGAGTTCGCAACCGAGAAATATCTGGAAAAAAATATGCCCGCTGTGGTTGAGATGCATTTTGAAGAAAGCCCAAAGAAAAATGCTCAGTTTGTCGATATAAAGATAGAGAATGAACAAGGTGAGAAGATAGAAGCTCTCGATCTAGACGAGTCGTGGCAGCTACGCCTTAAGTATCGTATTAAAGAGGCGTGCGAAAGAACCATTGTAGCCGTAGAGCTGCTTAATAACGACGGACAACCTATATACCTTACATCCGACACCGATCATCTGAAACGCATGAAAACGCTAGAGCCCGGAAAGTACGAGACTCTCATTAAGTTCGACGACTTCCATTTAGTACCCGGCGTTTACTACCTTCGATGCTCAATCCAGTCACCAGGGAAGGTGGCTCATGATGTGCGCGAAAACATTCCGCTTCGGGTTAGGCAAAATGATAACGACGTAAGAAGCAAATACTTTGATAAAAAGTACATGGGTTACATTTCCGACAAAATTGAATGGAATATAGAGAGAAGGGACTAATGCAAAAAAAATTTATAGTAATAACTTCAATTTTTCCACCTACAGAGGCGGTGAAAAAGTTCTCGCAAATAAGCGATTGGAATCTTGTCGTCGTAGGAGACAAGAAATCTCCTGCCGATTGGAGGTTTCCAAATGTTACATATCTGGGGCCGGAAGACCAAGAGAGCTTAGGTTACGACACACTAAAGCTACTGCCCTGGAATCATTACTGCCGAAAGATGGTTGGTTATTTATATGCCATCGAACAAGGCGCAGACTTAATTGCTGATTCCGATGACGATAATATTCCTTACGACTCTTGGCCCGAACTTCCAGAAGACGGAACAAAGCTACGTCTTCTGTCAGGTTGCAAGTTTGTTAATATCTATAGATACTTCACTAAAGAAACTGTTTGGCCGCGCGGATATCCCTTAAACCGAATTCTGGAAACCGAGCAGCCAAGCGAAACCGATACCCAAGCTCCGGTAGGCATATGGCAGTCACTTGCAGATGAAGATCCTGATGTTGATGCGATATATAGGCTTACGAATAATAAACCTATATTTTTTTCGAAAGAAAGACATCTGGCTTTAGACAAAGGAGTTGTATCGCCGTTCAACTCACAGAATACGATTTTTGCGAAAGAGCTGTTCCCCTTGCTCTATCTCCCCTCTTTCGTGACATTTCGTTTTACCGATATCTTACGAGGACTCGTGGCTCAACCCCTCATGTGGAATAGCGGGCTTCATTTAGGAATAGGCCCTGCAACCGTCGTGCAAAAAAGAAATCCCCATAATTACTTACGGGATTTTGAATCAGAAATACCAGTTTTTCTGCATTCAGAAAAGGTCATTGATACGCTTTGTTCGGTTGACTTATCGCAAAAAGACTTAGGCAGCGCACTAATAATTGCATACGAAGAATTATTGAAACAAAACATTGTAGAAGCAAATGAAGTTGAATTGCTTAAGTTATGGGTTGGTGACGTAAAAAAACTCTCTAAATAACCATGAAAATAGCTATGCTCGTAAACAATCTGGAGGTGAGCGGAGGGTATCAAAAGCTCGTTATACGTCTAGCAGAAACACTTATGAATATGAAGCATGATGTTGTCGTATACTCGCCGGTCGTTGACAAAAAGAAATGCTATCCGGAAAGTATAAACAACCTCCCGATTGTCACTATCGAGAACGGCAGTAACAAATCTCTGGTTGTTCGTTTTAAGGAGCTTGTTTCGAAGATTGATCCAAATACCGAGGGGCTTATTATTCACGACGAGTTGAGTCTAATCGGAGTCGCAGCACTGCCTAAAACAAACATAAAGAAAATAGTCTGGATGTTGAACAACCAACTTCCTGATAATCTGGGCAGCTATAAACGCGAACTCCTGCCAATATTACAAACAAAATATAGTTCTAAAAAAGACAAGCGTACCGACGTTCGCAATAATGCCTTAAGGGTACGCTTAATGAGGAAAGGGCTAAAAAAAGTATCGAACTTTGCCGTATATGATCATATAAACGGAGATCTGGTCAAGAAGAACTTAGGACGTAAGGCAGATTTTGTGGCCGCAGGTGCAGATCTGGAACAATTTACACCCCTTTCGGCTAATAGAAATTACAGACACAATAAAGCGTACTCTGTTCTTTCTGTAGGCGTGCTTTTTCCTCATCGAAGATATGAAGATCTTATACATGCTGTGGCAATTGCAAGAAAAGACGGTTCACCCCTTACCGCAACCATCGTTGGCAGGCAAGATCTCTCGCCCGACTATTATCAAATGCTCGTGGCTCTTGCTAAAAGTCTAAAGGTCGAAAAATATATTAGGTTCATAAATTATGTCAGCGACTCTGAGATGCTAAATCTCTACTCAAAAAGTGACGCATTCATTTTTATTAATGATGGTTTTACGTGGGGAATCTCGGTCTTTGAGGCTATAGCTGCAGGACTCCCTGTAGTTATAACCAGCAATATAGGTGCGGCGGATATCATAAAAAACCGCGAGACTGGATGGATTGTTAACCCCCAAAAGCCAGCTGAAGTCGCTAAGGCAATTAAGGAAATTGTAGACAATCCACAAGCAACTAAGAAGATTGCGCTCACGGCCCAAAAAGAGCTTTCTGAATTTGTGTCTTGGCCGGCGTATACTAAAAGAATGCTATCCTTATTATCTTCATAGGAGAGGAGTTTTATGAGCACTATTTTCAAGTGGGACAAAAACAACATGGACGCGCTACTTGCAACCTGCGAGACCGACGGCGTCTTGCCTTACATACAGAAGTATATGCCCGCACCTTCCCGAGTGCTGGAATCTGGCTGCGGCGCCGGTCGCTACGTAAAATATTTACATGACCGCGGATGGGATGTTATCGGACTAGAATGGGATCAAGAAACGGTCGACATGGTAAAAGCGCATTGGCCTGAAGTAAATGCCGTGCAAGGCGACAGCGCCAACTCGCCGTTTAAAGAAAACTATTTCGACGGAATCATTTCCTTAGGGGTAATCGAGCACTGGATCGACGGACCCGAGGCGCCACTTAAAGACATATACAGAACTCTTAAGCCAGGGGCATACGCAATTATAACCGCCCCATGCTTAAATACTGTCAGAAAACTAAAAAAACTGACATGGTGGAATGAGTTTGTAACCGAAAAAGAAGCAACCAAAAACTGGCGAAAGAACGGCGGCACGCCACCAAATCGTACATTAAAAAAATATAAATATTGGCCTTATCCTACCTATGGAGAATTCTTCGAGTATCGCTTCACAAAAAAAGAATTTATCAACAACATTAAAAAGCAGGGTTTTGAAGTAGTGGAGCATAATCCAATCGCCGTTATTGATGGTGTGTACCACGAACTCAATCCTAAACATAAGTTTGTAAAATACGAGAATCTTCAGTTCAAACCAACGTTCTTTGGTTCTTTTATGCAAAACACCTTTTCATTAATTCCTTTTTTTCATCCACATCACCAAGTTGCAATCGTTAGAAAGCCGGTAAGGTCGGGCAAAAGAAGTGCAAGCCAGAAAAAGAAGTAGATACTCGGTGTCTAGCCAGGCCGGACAGACTATCATACGCAATTATGATAAATATCTGCCGCGCCTGTCTCTTAAAAAGCCTAGACACGCCCTGCTTTCTTACCTTACAGAGCCCGTAGTAAGTGATCTTCGAGGCGAAAAACTAGTTCGTTTTAGCAACCACGGCCTTGCGGTCGGCTGGGCTAAAACACTAAACAAACTTGGATATATCGTTGATATTATTGATTGGGACAATAAGTCTTATTCTTCTGCAAAAGACTACGACCTTGTCATTTTTCATGGGGGGAAGAACTTCAGTAATATAATGCCCGCTCTAAAAAACCATCCTAAAATCATACACTGGCTTACCGGTAGTTACTGGAAATTCAACAACTCCCAGGAAGATAAGCGATTGAAGGATTTCGCTAGGCGCCATGGCGTAACTGTCGCACGAGACAGATATATATACGAATCCGAAGACGAAGTAAACGAAGCCGCGGAAGCAATAATCGTACTTGGCGACCCAACCATGAAAGAAACCTATCCATCAAAATATAAAAAGGTTTTGACGGTTAACAACGCCAGCTATCCAGACGACCATTTTGACACCCACAAAAAGAACTATGGCCAGGCAAAGAATAATTTTTTGTTTTTTGCAGGCAGCGGCAACATCCACAAAGGTCTTGATCTCCTTATAGATAGTTTTAAGGACCTTGATGAGCACCTGTACATTGTTGCGCATACCGACAAAGATGTACTAAGGGTCTTTAAAAAGGAACTGGAGCGGCCAAATATTCATTTGTTTGGCGAGGTAGGCATGCGAACTGATCCTTTTTATGAGGTGATGAATACATGTGCATTTGTTATCCTACCTTCTTGCAGCGAAGGACAGGCAGGTTCAGTAATAGAGGCCATGAACCAGGGACTCATACCTATAGTGTCCAAAGAAACCCGACTAGACACAAAAAATTATGGCTTCACATTATTAAAATCTTCAATCCAAGAAATTAGACAAACCGTGCTACAAGCAGCTTCTATGTCCGCCGACGAAGTAAGAGCTCTGTCTAGAAGAACAAGACGCGTAGCTCTTAAGGATCACTCGTCTAAGAGTTTTGAAAACCAACTCAAAAAGGCTATTTTAGTAGCGCTCCGATAGTGATCTTTTGAATAAAATTGCCCTGCCTACCGTAGTCACTTCTTCATATTCCTCAAGATACCCAGGAACCCTCCAAGTACTGTCTGTTTCGGTAATCAACACGAAATCGGCTTTCTTGTCCTTTAGTTGAACCTTGTTTTCGTGAACAGTATTATTTGGATTGATCACTCCTAAGCAGTGCAGGCGTAGATAGTAACAGTGTTTTATGGCATCAAAGTTATCGGCTGCCAAACGCGCATCTTTAGGTAGGTATGGCTTGATCACCATAGACTGGTAATACTGTGGGATGTGCTTGTTCCGTTGGTAGTAAAGCTGTGTTAGCGGTGTTACAACAATCGATAATACGGCTAAAAGATACAGGCTGCGGGCTACGGATTTTTTATATTTTGCCACACGTACGTCGTTAAGCATAAGACAGAAAAGGATAGTCAGCGACGCAAAGATTGGCCAGAAGTAACGATACTCCGCCAATAAAACGAGATATCCCAGTACATATGTCATGCCTGCGCTCATATACAGGAAGAGGTAACTCCGTGCTTTACGGCCTTTCTGTACAAGTACCAGCAGTGCAAAAACCCAAAAAGCCATACTAAATGCCGAGAACTCAAAGAGTGCCGCACCCACTCTCTTGCCATTATCAAACACCGTTCTCACCATCGCAGCTATGTTTGTTTTTGAAGAAAATGGATTCCATGAAGCACGCGGTATGTACGACGGATCCTCCCAAGCAGAAAGTGCAGAATCCGTGAACGGTGCCGTCAAGCCTATGTAATTAAGCGGGTGACCTGGTTTTGCGGGATTAAGTAAAGAAAAATTATATGCTCCGCTCGTAGAATACGTAATCTCACCATACTTAGCACTTATCATACCAACCCATGGTAATACGAAAATACACAAAGCAATGATCGATACAGACCAATACCGTATCTCGCGTACGCCCGTACGCTCAAACTTTATACGATACAACACCATACATATAGAATGCGCAACAAAGAAAGGGAGAAAGTAGGCTTTTGAAAAGTACCCGATAGCGCCAACACCTCCAAGCAGCACCGCATTCATATATGACGGTTTTCGGTTTTGTAGCGATAAGTAAGCAAGATAGAGAGACAGGACAAGTAGATCTGGCGTAATCGGTCCGGCGGCGGACCAAAAAACTAGCACCGGCACCAAACTAAAAAGTAACGCTGCTTCAATACTTGCTTTGACTTTCCATTTTTTTGCAATTTGCACACAAAGAAATAGCGTAATAACCCCAGAACCCATAAATATAAGTCTTGCTGCTATCTGAGCATCCTTATGAAGCCATATAAAGGGCGCGAGCAACCAAGAAAGTAGCGGCCCCCAATACCCATTAATAGCCTCGCTAAAATTACCGCTAGCATATTTTTGTGCGATTGAAATATAGGATACGCCATCAGGATTTATAGCGTACCTATACCAATGAAGTGCGACAACACACCCGGCAACATAGAGAAGAGCGGCCCAGATGAAGTATTTATACATCTGCATGTATTTTCTAAATTGGCTCATTTGGAATCATTGTACAGGAAGCGTTCGTTTTTATATCATCATTCGAAGATGTAATAATTACCCTTTCACTACTTTTGCGCTAAGCTTTAGGATAAAATAAGAGATATGTCTGACATAACCGTATCGGTCGTCATCGGGAGTTATAATCGTCTCCCATTTTTGCAGGCTACTATTGATACCGTCCGAAAAGAGCTTAAAAAAACCATCAATGAAATCATAGTTGTAGATGGTGGTTCGAATGATGGAACTATTGAGTGGCTTGTCGGCCAAAAGGATATCATTTCCGTCATTCAGCACAACCGCGGTGAATGGCATGGCAAAAAGATCGAGCGAAAGAGTTGGGGCTACTTTATGAACCTCGGTTTTCGCGCTGCGTCGGGCAAATATATCTGTATGCTCAGCGATGACTGTCTTGTCATCCCCGGAGCGATCACAAAAGGCATACAGCACAGCGAAAAGATGGCCAAAAAAGGGGAAAGAGTAGGCGCCACGGCTTTCTACTGGAGAAACTGGCCCGAGCAAAAAGATTACTGGGTTGGCGTGGCGTGGGGAGAAAGATTATTTGTAAATCATGGTCTATACCTGAGAGAAGCCCTACAGAAAGTAAACTTCATTGATGATACAAATTTCTTTTTTTATCATGCAGACGGAGACCTGAGCCTACGAATATGGGAGGCCGGTTACACCTGCATAGACTCGCCAGACTCATACGTAGAGCACTATTCGGATGCCAACACAGAAGTGCGCGCCTCGAATCAGACAAGACAAAAGGAAGATTGGGGTGTTTACGAAAGTCGCTGGCAACATCTGCGCATGCCTAAAGAAGATTGGGTAGTGAAGTCTTTCAAAGACAAGCATAAAACGGCCGACAGGTATTGGTCACGAATTAATACAGTAAAGGAGTAGCGAATAATGAAACTGCATTTAGGTTGCGGACAAGTTTATTTAGAGGGCTATATAAATATAGATTATCCGTTGGACAAACATACCGTACAAGAAAAAAGCGTTGCCGACGAATTTCACGACCTTACTAAGTTACGGTACAAGGCAAAGACCATAGACGAAGTTCGACTCCATCATGTGTACGAGCATTTTCCGCGTAACGTTGCACTCGCTCTGCTCGCCTCGTGGCATACCTGGCTTAAAAAGGGCGGCAAAATTCATATTGAAGTTCCGGATTTTGACGAAAGTGCAAAACTTGTACTTGACCCGAAAGCACCGGATCGCGACAGAAAAGTGGCTCTTCGGCACATTTTTGGATCAAATGAAGCGCCTTGGGCAACCCATTATGAAGGCTGGTCAGCCGATCGATTAACTGAAGTATTACGGCTTTTTGGTTTTAAGAATATCAAAATCGAACAAACCGCATATCTGGCTACCAGAAATGTTATCGTTACAGCCAAAAAAGGTCTCCGCGAAATTGACGCCAAAAAGGCACGCGAACTCACAAAAAAATACCTACACAACTTCACGCTGAATGAAAGCGAATTTGAAACCTCCTTGCTTGAAATATGGCTTAAAGAATTCGACAAACAGTACAAGGTGTGTGCCGCGAAAAAATGAAGCAACTTATAAGCGTCATCATCCCGACATATAACCGGGCAGACTATCTGCCGCTTGCGATAAATAGCGTTCTGAACCAGCGGCTGCCCAAGAACTTTCGCCTAGAGGTCATTGTTGTCGATGACGGCTCGGAAGACGATACCGATACAGTAATGTCCCGTTTTTCCAAAAAAGTAACATACAAAAAAATTCCTCATAGCGGCAAGCCCGCCACACCACGGAACGAAGCCCTAAAGATCGCTCAGGGCGATATTATTGCCTTCCAAGATTCAGACGATCTTTGGGCAGAAGATAAGCTCCTGCACCAGCTTCCGGTCTTTGAAGATAAGCGTATTGTTATGTCTTTCGGCAACACAGAGACTATGGATCGTGATGGTAAAAAATCAGATAAACAAACCCTGAAAACGGAAGACTTAATTAATGCTGAAAGTTTTGAAGGTTTATTAAGTCAAAACACTGTTTCTACATTAACGGTCATGATCAGATCAAATATACTTAAGAAAACTGGTTTCTTTAACGAGACAGACGGTCTGCGTGCAGTTGAAGATTATGAATTATGGCTTCGGATTGCAGCCTCCTATCCTAAAGGATTAAAGCATGTACCGGACACACTAGCCTATTACAGAGTTCATGACCAAAACATCAGCAAGACAAACGACCTTACTGCGGTCGAACGCCTCTGTACCGTACAAGAAACTCTATTAGATTACGCAGGCTTAAGCACAGAACACAGATCAATGACAGAAGCTATGCTAGCGAACATGCAAGAAAACTGGTCGCGGCTATGTAACGAGCTTTCACCAAAAACACGTCCAAAAATTTCGGTAGTAATGAGTGTATATAACGGCGAAAAACACCTAAAGAAGGCGATCGAGGGGATACTAGGACAAACCTACAAAGACTTTGAGTTTGTCATTGTTAACGACGGCAGCACCGACGGTACGGCCAACATACTCGCATCGTATAAGGACCCGCGTATGCGTGTTATTAATCAGGCTAATCACGGACTGGTATATTCTCTCAATAAAGGCGTACGGCTCGCGCGTGGAAGCTATATTGCTCGGCAAGATGCCGATGACATTTCTTTGCCAGACCGCTTCAAAGAAGAGGTGCGACTCCTTGATAAAAATAGCCACTTAGGCTTGGTCGGAACTTTTTTCACCTATATAGATGAAGATAGCGAAGAGCCCGGAATAACAATTTGTATGCCAACTAAGAGCATAGATATAAAACGTGCTTTATATATAACTAACCCAATCGGCCACGGCACTGCTATGTACAGAAAATCAATATTTAGCAGAACCGGATACTATACAAATGCATATGGACCCACTGAAGATTTTGAACTTTGGCGCCGCGTGGCAGACAGCTGGGAGATCGAGATTATCCCAAAAAGTATGTATCTCTATCGCATTAATAAAAACAGTATTTCTCATACCAAAACCGAGGTGCAGCACGCTAACACGGCAAAGATAATTTCTGAGCAATGGGCAAAGCCTTTCTATGGCAAATCGCCTGCTGCGATTGTCGCAGACGGGAGGTATTATAAAAATCTAAAATCACCCTTTGCTTCACTCGTCTTTGATCAATATGCCGCGCACCAAATAGATATTGCTAAAGCACTCCTAAACACCGGCGCAGTCAAACCGGGACTGCTCACTGCATATGCAGCTATACGACTTAAGCCACGTTCATATACACTATTTATTAAACCGATATTAGTTGGAATACTTAAATTTACAAGGATCAAACTATGAAAATACTACACACAGTCGAGTTCTACTATCCGTCGCGCGGCGGAGCGCAAGAGGTGGTACGACATTTAAGCGAACGTATGGTAAAAGCTGGGCACGACGTCACTGTAGCAACTTCAAGACTTCCGGAACGCGAGTCGCTGATGCACAATGGTGTAAAAATTGTTGAGTTTGCGGTTAGCGGCAACACCGTGCGAGGAATTAAGGGTGAAAAGAAAAAGTACCAGGACTTTTTGCGAGCAAACAAGTTTGATGTTGTCATGAATTATGCAGCACAGCAGTGGACGGTTGACGCATTCAACGAAATCATCGACGAAATCAGTGCAGTAAAGGTGCTAGTGCCCTGTGGCTATTCGGCACTCTATGATCCCGCCTACGGCACCTACTTCGAGCATATGCCAGACATCCTTAATAAATATGACGTAAGCGTCTATTTATCCGACAATTATCGAGACATTAATTTTGCTCGTGAACATAAAATAACTAACACAATTCTTATCCCTAACGGTGCCGATGAGAATGAGTTTATGGATATCATGAGCGAAGAAGACAAGCGCTTATTCAGGAATCTGTTTGGAATCGGCGGCCTGACACTTGTTACCGTGGGAAATTATACTGGCGAAAAAGGACACCGCGAACTTCTTGAGGTATTTCGTAAATTGCCCGTATCAAAAGCAACTCTTGTCTCTGCAGGAACACTGAAACAGCACGATGGATATTTTGACGAGTTCGCACGCCAGGCATGGAAGATCAACCATAGCCGTAAACATCTTGGCAAGCGTGTCGTAATGATTGACGGCACAGACCGACCGACAATCGTAAAAGCCATGAAGTCGGCAGACATCTTTGTGTTCCTGTCTAATATTGAGGCAAGCCCGGTAGTCATGTTTGAAGCAGCTGCGTCCTGTCTGCCTTTTGTGGCAACAGCTGCCGGCAATAATGAAGAAATCGGCAGCTGGCTGAAGAATGGCGTCATCGTAAAAACCAAGCCGATGCCAAACGGGCGCGTTGCCGGAGATATTAACAGTGCAATTTGGCATATTACAAAAATGGCAAGAAACCCAGAACGGCGCAGGGCGCTTGGGCTAATGGGCAGAAAGATGTGGGAAAAGAAATACACCTGGGAAAAACTCGCGAACGATTATATTAAGCTTTACGAAAAATTGCTGAAACAAAAGGGAGCAAAAAAGTGATCATCGCTAAACTCCAGGGCGGCCACAGTAACCAGCTTTTTCAGTACGCAGTTGCACGTCGGCTTGCCATTGAACGCAGAACTACGGTTGGACTCGACATCGACTGGTTTAAAGATGTGCCGCAAGTTGATTCAATCCGAGAGTATGAGCTAGGCTGTTATCCCTTGGAAGCAAAGATAGTTAATCCAAAAAAACTCTCGATTGTCGACCCAAGACACCCCCACAGCAGAAAAGATGTGCTCTTCAAAAAAGTCAGACTTTCTAAAAAAATATGGGTGCACCACGAGGAGGGTCAAGGGTTTCATCAAGACTTCCTCCGAATTCCCGACAACACTATG
Source organism: uncultured Candidatus Saccharibacteria bacterium (assembly GCA_964431415.1). Lineage (GTDB taxonomy): Bacteria > Patescibacteriota > Saccharimonadia > Saccharimonadales > JACDBH01 > CAYSJS01. Next base: position 29,542 of record CAYSJS010000005.1, read on the forward strand.
ATGGTTGGATTCTGGCAGTCCGAAAAGTATTTCTCGGATATCCGCGATATTCTTATAAAAGAACTTGAACCAACCACCCCTCTAACCGAGAAAAACAAAGCATACTTAAAAGATATTACTTCTCATGACTCAATTGCGATCCACGTTCGAAGAGGCGATTATGTAACCAACAAGAATGCAAACGCTTTCCATGGTATTCTTCCGATCAGTTATTACAAAAAGGGAGTGGAATACATAAGCAAAAAGCTACGCAAAAAAGATCTAAAAATCTTTGTATTCTCAAATGACATTTCGTGGTGCAAGAAGAACATATCCTTTGATATTCCTGTCGTATATGTGGAAGGCAATACGCATGGTTCAGATGATATGCGACTCATGAAACATTGTAAACATTTCGTTATGGCGAATAGCACTTTTAGCTGGTGGGGTGCGTGGCTTGCGACAAACGAAGACAAGATTGTGGTGGCGCCAAAGAAATGGTTTCAAGATAAAGCTGCAGATAATGCGATCGATATTGTCCCGGATAATTGGGTAAGGCTATAAATATCATGGGAGCGCGCTCACCTAAGATTAGCGTTATTATGAGCGTATACAACGGCGCGCCGTATGTGGGCGCTGCTATCGAAAGCATTCTTGCCCAGACATATGCCGATTTTGAACTTATAATTATTAACGACGGCAGCACCGACGAATCATCGGCAATAATTAAGTCCTACTCCGATCCTCGTATTCGTCTTTTTGAACAAGCAAACAGGGGACTTGTTCCCTCTTTAAATCGTGCACTTTCCGCTGCTAAGGGTGTATATCTAGCACGACACGATGCCGATGATATTTCACACCCGGATAGATTCATGAAGCAAATAGAGTACTTGGAAAGCAACCCGAGAATTGCTATTGTAGGCAGTTCTATACAGGTCATGAACACGCAAGGTACTATACTGCACGAACATCACGTTCTGCTAAATAACGCCGAACTTAAACATGAGTTACTTATACGCTCACCGTTTGCCCATGGCTCAGTCATGATTCGTGCCGAAGCACTCAAACGAACAGGTAGCTATGATTCTCATTATTGGCCTGCCGAAGACTATGAGCTCTGGATACGTCTTGGCAGCGTCGGAAAGTTTCATAATTTAGATGAATGCCTATACAGATACCGAGAACACGAGGGCAGCATTTCTGCAAAAAATCGCGCACTACAGAAAGACGCTTTACAGCGATGCCAAGAAAGAGCATGGGCAAAACGGAACGATTTTGTGAAGCGTGAAGCTTTTAGGCTCAAGGACTACGCAAATCTTCCTGACGGCAAACGTCAAGTTGACAGAATGATCGCCAATATCAAAACGATCATTAAAGAATCGCTTCAGGATAAAGATATTCGTTTTGCACTGAAGAACACCAGACTTTTAGCCAAGAATCCTCTCCTGTATCGTAAAATTGCTGGTACTATTAAACGTAAGGTGAGTGGCAAGAAATGATAAACGATACAAAGCAGCCAGATATTAGCGTCGCAATCCCTACTTTAAATAGAGGCGAGATTCTTCTGGACACTATTCGTGACGTACTGAAGCAGTCTCATAAAAATCTCGAGCTCATTGTTGCGGACCAGACAAAAAAACCATCCGCGGATTTTATCTCCAAACTCTCGCAGATCCGTGATCCGCGTCTTCGTTATTACAGAACCGGCCCAGCTTCACTCCCGGCGGCCAGGAACTTTATTCTGCATCACGCAGCTTCTAAAATAGTACTTTTTTTGGATGATGACGTAGAGCTCAAAAAGGACATGGTGAAAGCACATCTACAAGCGTTTGCAGAACACCCAGAAGTAAGTGCAGTAGGCGGAAGAGTTATGCAAAAGGATTTCCCAGTAAAAAAAGACGTGCTTACATTTGATGAATTTGCAATATCCCACGGCGTCTTTACCGCCACTGAAGCAGGCTACACTAATGCCTTCCCGGGCGGCAACCACGCCATCCGCGTAGACGACGCGTTGGATGCAGGTGGATACGACACAAGATTCTACGGAAATGCCTTTAGGGAAGAGAGCGACATGTCCATAAGACTTAGCAGAAGAGGAAAAAAGATATATTACGAACCTAAAGCTGAGCTTCTTCACCTCGCCGCACATTTCGGTGGAGTGGAGTCGCGTGTAAAAGGGCACATATATGACAACCGACTGTTTTATCGTAACGAGCTTTTTTTTACCATTCGAAATGTACGTCTTGGTTTGCTGCCGCGTGCACTACGAAAAAAATACCGTGAATACTGCCAGGTGCCTGGCAAAAAAGTGCGCCTCAAGCGCAGCTACTACTTTATGGAGGGGCTCTGCGCCGCATTTCTCAGACAAATGTTTGGTAAACAAATTCACATGAAAGAGTTATCGAAATAGCATGAAGATAGGCATTGATTTACGCTCACTCGAAGATGGTGCTCAACATCGAGGAATCGGCCGTTACGCGTCAGACCTTATTCACGCCTTAAGTGAAATTGATACAAAAAACGAATATGTTTTTTTTCTTTCACATCCAAAAGTAAAAACTCCCGCACTTGCATTAGTAAAAAACTTTTCCGCTACCTACGCCCATGGTAAGGGCCAGGGTCTGCGCGGTGTTAAATATATACGGATTATATTTATCACCCCACGCGAACTTAAAGTCGATACATATGGAGTAGACGTGTTTTTGCATATTGACACCTCCTACCCCATACGAGCAAAGACCACTCCGGTTGTCAGTGTAGTATATGACCTTATACCGTATATCTATAAGCAGCAGTATCAGCATGTACATCTTGGCGGATACACACCCGGTCATCTCATTGGCTACAGTCGCATGCGGCTCAAGTGGATCGTCCTAGAAAGGTGGTTGCAGCGATATGCAAAGTCTGCAAAAGTAATAAGTATCTCAGAACACAGCAAGCGAGATCTGCTGTCATTTGTACCTAGACTAAACGCAGACAATGTCGTTGCTATACCTTTGGCCGCAGGAAAACTGCCGCCAGTAAGCGCCCTGATCGCTTCTAAAATGAAGCAAGAGCACTTTAAAAACTTCTTTTTTTATGTAGGCGGCGCAGATCCACGGAAAGGACTTGTTAGCCTGGTTGAATCTTTTGAGGAAGTCTGGAAGAAAGAGCCTTCGGCCGAGCTCATCCTGGCCGGCAAAGAGGTTACTGATGTGCGCGTTCCCGAAACAGTAAAACTCCATGCCGCACGAGCGAAGTCTTCTCATCCAGAAAAAATTCACTTGCTCGGTTTTGTGACCGACGAAGAGTTGGCATGGTTATACAAAAACGCCGTAGCATTCTTATTTCCGAGTCGTTATGAAGGCTTTGGACTTCCTTTGCTTGAAGCAATGCAGGCCGGCTGTCCCGTCATCACGTATGACAATTCATCTCTGCCGGAAGTGGCGTCGAAAGCGGCGATCGTACTCAAAGACGGCAGTTCAATGGCAGCTTCTATTTGTAAGTTATTATCCGACAAAAAGTTACGCAACGAACTAAGATTAAAGGGCAAGAAGCAAGCGGCACAATTTAACTGGAAGAGTACCGCTTCTCAGACGCTGGCCGTACTTGAATCAGTTGCTATAGACAGGAGAAAAACATGAGGATCGGTATTGATCTGCGCCCATTGCAAGGAGAAACACAGTTTCGGGGTATTGGTAAATCTTTGGAATTTTTCTTAGAAACAATAAGTGAAATGAAAAATTCGAAGCACTCGTACGTATTGTATGTAGATGAAACACTCGCGGTCCCGCCCATAACTAAACTATTCCCTGAATCTAAAATAATACGCGTCAAGGGTTCGCCGCTTGGCAGAATGCGCTACGTTCGATCAGTATTACCTTCATACACCCCCATTCGTCCATCGCACAAAGACATAGACATTCTCCTTCAGTATGACGCCTCCCTCGGAGTACCCCGAAACATTCCAACCTTCGTTGTTTTTCACGATTTAATTCCTTATTTGTTTCGCGGAAAAGAAAAAAAGATACCAGCAGCAGGACTACGTAAGTACAAAAACAAGCTTGCCGGAGCAATGTACTGGAAAAAGTACCTGCGCGTGCTAAATACATATAAAAACGCCGCACATATTGTTGCGATTTCAGAAGCGTCCAAGCGCGACCTAATTAAGTATGTGCGTGGCGTCAAAGCATCAAAAATAAGCGTGATACCGCATGGCGTAAGAGCATTAGAAAGCAAGGGCAGTGCTTCTGTGCTGGTAAAAAAAATTGTTGATTCGCCGTATCTTTTATATGTGGGCGGCATAGATCTCAGGAAGAATATCATAGAGCTCCTCCGAACTTTTTTTGCACTTAAGCCAAATCATCCCGAGTTAAAACTCGTGACTGTCGGGAAAGAGTTTGAACTCACCAGTCAACTTGAAGATCTGGGCTGGACAGAACTACTAAGAAGCCACCCAGACTATGCAACTGACGTTATCAGACCTGGTTTCTTGTCAGAGAATGACCTTGCATATATTTACAATCACGCAAGCGCTTTTGTTTTTCCTAGTCACTATGAGGGCTTTGGTATGCCTATTTTAGAAGCAATGTCAGCCGGATGTCCGGTAGTTGCATATGCAAACTCGTCCATACCCGAAGTGGCAGGCGATGCCGCCATTTTACTTAAAAACAAAGATTCTTTTGCAGACGCAGTAGAGCAACTGCTAAACAATAAACCCCTCCGAGAAAAGTTAGCAAAGGCGGGCAAAAAGCAGGCAAAACTATTTACCTGGCAAAAAACTGCCGAGCGTATTTTGCTTACGCTCGAGAACCACACTAACTCTAAATAACTTCGCGAACTTCTCTTACCTTGCCGCTCATCTCTTCTTCAAGCTCTTTCATATCGGCATCCACCATAAGCTCAGCAAGTTCTTTAAATGTTGTTTTTGGCTCCCATCCAAGCTGCTTTTTCGCCTTCGCCGGATCGCCTATGAGCAAATCTACTTCTGCTGGGCGGAAGTAGCGCTGATCAATCTCTACGTAATCTTCCCATTTCAAGCCAACATGACCAAAAGCTGCTTCCAGAAATTCGCGAATGGTGTGAGTTTCGTTTGTCGCAATGACGTAATCATCGGGTTTATCTTGCTGCAACATGAGCCACATAGCTTCAACGTATTCTTTGGCATAGCCCCAGTCGCGCTTCGAATCAATATTGCCCAAGTACAACTTGTCTTGCATGCCAGCCTTAATGCGCGCCACAGCACGGGTGATTTTACGGGTCACAAACGTCTCACCGCGACGTGGACTTTCGTGGTTAAAAAGAATACCACTGCACGCAAACATACCGTAACTTTCGCGGTAATTTGTGGTAATCCAGTGGGCATACAGTTTTGCCACCGCGTATGGTGAACGAGGATAGAAGGGTGTCGTTTCCGTCTGAGGAACAGCTTGCACTTTACCAAACATTTCACTAGAGGACGCTTGGTAATAACGAGACTTAAGACCAAGCCGGTGAACCGCTTCAAGGATACGAGTAGCGCCCAAGCCTACCACATCACCCGTGTATTCCGGAACGTCAAACGACACCCGCACATGGCTCTGTGCAGCCAGATTATAGATTTCGTCCGGTTCGACATCGCGCAAGATGTTGCTTATAGAACTTGAGTCGCTCAGATCTCCGTAAATAAGATGAAGGCGTGCGCCTTTTTCGTGCGGATCCTGATAAATATGGTCAAGGCGATGTGTGTTAAAAGAGCTTGCGCGTCTGATAATACCGTATACATCGTAGCCTTTTTCAAGAAGCAGTTCGGCCAAATAGCTCCCGTCCTGACCTGTAATACCGGTGATAAGTGCTTTTTTTCCCATAATTCTCCTCTTATTCTGCTGCATTATATCTTATCATGTAGACATGAAAGATAAAAAAATTACCGTACTATTCGATGCAAACCCCTTGATTGCTAATGCTAAGTCGGGCGTAGGATATTACACAAAGGGCGTTATAGAAGCCCTAGCAAACACCTACCCAACCGAGATAAAGCTTGTAGGGCACTACTTTAATTTTCTGGGCAGAAAAAGATTCTCCGACCTTCCCTCGGCTAAAAATATTAGTTATACAAGCTCAAAACTTATTCATCCTAAATTTCTCTCATTACTTCGTAGATTCGGACTGCAAATTCCCTTTGACTTGCTCATAAAAAGAAGGGGGGAGGTGGCATTTTTCCCTAACTTCGTTACACTACCCGTACTTCAAAAGCTAAAAAAAGTTGTGGTCATTCACGATCTCTGCTACAAAGAATTTCCTCAGTATGTTCAGCCGGCAAACCGACATTTTTTAGAAAAGTTCGTACCCCCATCCGTTAAGCACACAGATGCCGTTGTTACTATTTCTGGTAGTACCCGAAACGCAATTAATAAGTGTTACAACGTACCCGCCAACCATATCGTTGTCACCCCAATACCCCCGGTACTTGAAAAGAGCGCCGATCATTCGCAGCCTTTTGGAGATAAAAAATATATCTTATTTATGGGTACACTCGAACCAAGAAAAAATTTCATATCTCTAGCTCGGGCGTATGTTCATTTACCGGAGTATCTAAAACAAGATTACACACTCGTCCTTGCGGGAGGGACGGGCTGGAATAGCGACAGCGAACTCGCAGAAATAAAAAAGTATCAAGAAGAAAATGAACAGATCGTACTCACAGGATATGTGAGCGACGCCATGCGCCAGTCACTGTATGCCCATGCGAGTTTATTTGTGTTGCCGTCTTTTTATGAAGGTTTTGGGATGCCGCTTCTTGAGGCCATGGCATTCGATGTGCCGGTTATTGCAAGCAATATTGAGGTGTTTCACGAAGTGTGTGGAAACGCTGCCGCATATGTAGACCCAAAAGATACCAAGAATATGACAAACACCATTACCGAGCTGCTTACCAAAAAGGAATTACGCAACTCGCTTATCCGTCGCGGAAACCGCCAAGTCAAAAGCTACTCTTGGGATTCTGTTGCCAGAAAGCTATATGACCTCTTCAAAAGTTCCGGCGGCGGCGACCATCCCAACTCGTAAGCGCCTTTGAAAGTACGCAATATTTGGATCCAGCTCTTGATCGGTCCTAATTTCGTTTGTCTCTTGCGGCGATACGACTTGTTCTGTGGGTTGATTTGGAAGTGCGCCTTCCATATGTAATACCTCCGTATTTTTATGGTTTTAGGATAACAGACGCGGTATGATATGCATATGGCAAAAATTCTGATTGATGCGCGGGAGTCGGGGACGAGCACAGGCAGGTATATTGATAAACTTGTCGAGTATCTGCACAAAATACCAACCGATCATGACATTCAGATTCTGACAAAAAAACATCGCGTTGGGTTCATGCACGAGATTGCACCCACATTTACGGTGACCGAAACGCCTTATGCAGAATTTAGTTTTGGCGAACAGCTCGGCCTAAAAAAGCAAATTGAATCTTTAAAGCCCGACTTAGTTCATTTCGGCATGGTGCAGCAGCCCGTTCTGTATCGTGGCAAGGTAGTAACCACTATGCACGATCTCACAACAATTCGCTTCAGAAACCCCAGTAAAAACGCCGTTATTTTTACCGTAAAACAACTGGTGTATAAATGGGTAAACAAACGCGTTGCGCATAAAAGCAGGGTAGTTATCACCCCCACTAATTTTGTTAAGCGTGATGTCGTCCATTACTGTCACATTCCCGCCGAAAAGGTCGTCGTAACACTTGAATCTGCCGACAAAATACAAGAAGAGCCTAAGGCCATAAAAGAACTCGAGAACAAGCAGTTTATTATGTATGTCGGCCGCCCAACACCACACAAAAATCTCCCCCGTCTTATTGAAGCTTTTACTGAGCTTCAAAAAGATTACCCGAAACTGTACTTGGTGTTGGCCGGAAAGAAAGATGCGCTATATGAAGCGCACGAACGATCAATTACCGAAAAAGGCATGAAAAATGTTATGTTCACCGGTTTTGTAACCGACGGTCAACTGCGGTGGCTGTACGAACATACCGCATGCTATGCATTTCCAAGTCTGAGTGAAGGGTTTGGGCTTCCTGGGCTAGAGGCAATGACTCATGGCGCCCCTGTTGCAAGCAGTAACGCCACCTGTTTACCAGAGGTATATGGTGAAGCTGCAATCTACTTTGACCCAAAGGATAGCAGGGGAATGGCTGACGCTATACGTAGCATTCTTTCCGACACAGAATTAAAAAAAGAATGTATTAAACGCGGACATACACAAGTTGCAAAATTCTCATGGGAACACATGGCCAATCAGACATTTGACATTTATAACGGTGTGTTGAAAAAATAGTTTTTTTACTCAAGTTATCCCCAGCTGAACAAAATACGAACTAACGGGGGAGTTGCAATATTTGCTTTTTTGTTGTTTTTGTTATAAATATATATTTTTTATTTTTCTGTACTTTCAATGTCCTTTGAGTCACCAATCCTCAGCACCACATGCCGCTCCCTCCCCTCTCCTACTGATGTGGTGATGAGACCCGCTTCATCGGCCACCTTATGTACCACTCTCCGATCGGCTGCATTCATAGGGGCCAGAGCCAGCTCTTTACCACTTTCCTTCACTTGCTTGATCCAAGCTTCTGCTTTTTCGGCAAGCTGATGTGCGCGCTGCTTTTTGTAATCTGCAATATCTACGTTCACTCGAGTATATTCGTAGCCATTATTTTTTAGGGCATTGCTCACAATAAACTGCAGCGACCTCATGGTGTCTCCGTGCTGCCCTATCAAAAAACCATTGAGACGCGTCGACGGCACACTTAACTCAATCATGTCTTCATCATTCGTGGCATATACATCGGTATTAAGTCCAAAAAAAGACAGCAGGTCCTCTAGATATTTTTTTGCATATAAAATTGCTTCTTCCACTTAGCGCCTCCTCTTCTTATTTTTCTTGGCGCGTGACTTTTTTGACGGTTGTGTTTGTTTTGGCTTCTCTACCACTTCGCCCTCGACAATTGTCCGGACAGTGGTTTTGGTTGTCGATTTTTTACTGTGTAGGCTCGATTCAATTTCTGATTCGTCCCGCCCAAGTACGCGGTTCTGCTGAATCAGGGCGACAATACCGCTCACTAACCAGTACAGGCTAAGCGCAGAGGCAATATTCACGGTGAAGAAAAATATCATAACAGGAATAAAGAACCGCGTACTTCGTCCAACAGCGGCGCTCACTTCAGACTGGTCGGCCTGTTCGCCCTTCCCTGCACTCTTTAAGATGTCACGGAGCTTGCGAGCATCTTTGTCATTTGGCATAAGTTGCTTACTTTGATAATACTGGCTTACGGCACTACCGATCACCAGGATCATAGCCGGCCAATAGATACCGCCGGTTTTTTCTATTGCACTACGGGTAAGATCAACCACACCAAATAATGTGTGGTCAAACTTCGTAATGTCACCCGCCAGCTCCTTCATCCAGTTGAAGTTCTGGATAAACGGGTAACTAAAGTCAATTATATTGCGCGGATTGCTGATGATTCTTTGAATGCCCGAGTAGAGCCCGAGGAGAATTGGCAGCTGCAAAAGAACAATACCAAACGAACTAAACGGATTAACTCCGCGTTCTTTGTAGAGTTCCATTACCATAAGTGACTCTTTTTGCCTGTCCCCTGCCGCCGCTTTTTTAATACGCCGAAGCTCAGGCTGTAACTCCCTCATCGCTTTGGCATTGTGCAGCTGCTTTTTAACGAGCGGCCACATAAGCAAGCGCACTACTATAGTAAAGAGAATAATTGCGAGGCCAAAATTATGGCCAGGCAAAAGATTATAAATAAGAACCAAAAGGTTAAAAATAGGTCGAACAATCAGTGTCGTAAACATACGATGTAACGTCAAACTCCCTTAGTTGATAGATCTACTATACCATATATAGACGATCAAGACCTCTTCTGTCTGTCTATAGCTTTGCTCTACGTAGTAAGGACTGTATCTGTTCGTTTAATTCTTCGCTCGATATAAAGGCGGTTTCAGGGGCATACACGGTAACAACCAGTTCTACCGGCTCCTGTACGCCAGGGAGGTACATGCGAACCACTTCATAAATACGGCGCCTGATACGGTTTCTGAGTACGGCAGATTTGTGCACTTTTTTACTAACCACCACCGCAACTTTGGTGGTGTTAATGCGTCTACCGCGCACCACATGAAGCGAACAAGCTCCGCCGCGGATTGTTACCCCCTGTCGGTACGCTTGACGTACTGCGGTATGACCATGAAAACGCTGGTTTTTTGCAAGCATATACTTTTAGTTTAAAGTAAAAAGTTCATAAAGCGAAAAGCTATTACCTTTCCCTTTAAGAACTTTACATACCTTTTACTATGCAGCTTTTAGACTGTTAGCTTCTTGCGACCCTTAGCGCGGCGGCGCGCAAGCACCGTCCTGCCAGTGCGATTTGCCATACGCTTCAAAAAGCCATGCTCTTTTGCACGGGTGCGCTTTTTTGGTTGAAATGTTCGTTTTGGCATTCTGCTCTTTCCTATTTATGTACGAGACTACTTAAGTATACATGTTGTTATGTATACAGTAATACTCTTGTTAAATTGACAATAATTACTGCTATATCTTAACAGGTTTTCCACTCTTTTCAAAACCTTATCCCCAGATTTATTAGATACGGCACCTAGGTGTGTATAACTCCTCTCTTTAGTTGCAAAAAAATGGGTATCGTTAAAATTACATCTGAAAACTTGTGGAAAAGTCTTTGTTCTTTGCTATAGTACGTAGTACGAACTAAAACCGGAGGGGAAAGAAAATGCAGGACGATCGACTGTGGCAAGCAGTACTGGGCGAGATCGAACTGAGCATTTCCCACGGAAATTATGTAACCTGGTTTAAGAATACTCGCCTGCTGAAGTTTAAGGACAACATACTCACCATTGGTGTCCCTAATGTTTTCGTAAAACAGCAACTAGAACGCAAGTACAATGACCTTATTAGTGAACTCCTTGCAAAAAATCACGTATCACCCGACCGTATCGAATACAAGATACACACGGACTTATCCAAAGCCGTCCCCACAGAAGAAACCATAACCCTAAACCCCAGCACACACACCCCCTCGTTTCAGCAGCCCGTAAGCTATGCGACCAGCACCAGCTCACTCAGTCATTCATACCGACAGGGTCTTAACGAACGTTATACCTTTGAAAATTTCATTGTTGGATCTGGCAATGAACTTGCATATGCGGCCTGTCAGGCGATCGCCGCGAACCCCGGAACAAAATATAATCCTCTGTTTATTTATGGCGGAGTCGGAATCGGCAAAACCCATCTTATTCAAGCCGTAGGAAATGCCGTAATTGCCCACAAACCAGATGCTAAGGTGGTATATGTAACAAGCGAACAGTTCGTGCAGGAGTTTGTTGACGCTCTGCGTTTTAAAAAAGCTAGCGATTTTGCCGGACACTACCGAACGACCGATGTACTTATTATCGACGATGTGCAGTTTATCGCCGGCAAAGAGAAAATGCAGGAAGAGTTCTTTCATACCTTTAACGCTCTTCATCAAGCAAATAAGCAAATTATCATCAGCAGCGACAAACCCCCAAAAGACATCCCTACTCTCGAAGAGCGCCTGAGAAGTCGCTTTGCCTGGGGGATGTCCATTGATATGCAGAACCCTGACTTTGAAACGCGTTGCGCCATTATTCAGTCTAAGGCTGAGATTAAAGGCATGGTTCTGCCTGCAGACGTCGTGGAATACCTTGCCAATCACGTCCAGACCAACATCCGTGAACTCGAGGGCGCACTCAATCAACTCATTGCGTTTTGTGAAATGCGAGGCCTTGACCCCGATGCTACGGTGGTCGCAAATCTACTCAGCGCCAACAAATCAAGACCAAAGCACTTGAGCGCAAGACAAGTGATCGAAAAAATATCTAAGCACTTCCAGATTCCTATGGATGATTTATTGGGACCCAAGAGAGATAAAGATATAGTCGTTCCCCGCCAGGTAGCAATGTACCTCCTTCGTAGTGAGCTCCATTTAAGTTTCCCTAAGATAGCTCGCGAACTGGGACGCAAAGATCACACCACCGCAATTCATTCCGTAGAAAAAATCGAACAAGAGCTCGCCTTCGATTCGTTGATGCGTCAGCACATATCCGAAATAAAGGAGCGTTTATATGCGTAGTTCAGGTATGTCAAAAACCTGTGCAAAACCTGTTTATGCACCCACGTATAAGCGGCGAATAAGAGTTAGCTTTTCCCACACCAACCCCGCCTTTGGCGTACACATGGAGCACAAAACCCTCACTTATCCCACTATGGTGCGTTTTTTGCCCATTGCTTCAACCACTTTTTGTGCGCAGCTTTTTGAGCACATTAACAGATCATTTTATCGACTTATACCCATCTTCCACAGGCCCTATAAGAACAAGGATTTTTTAAATATATATAATTCTATTATAGAAAGGCAGGCCGTATGAAACTTCAGGTAACCCAGGAAAATCTTTCTAAAGCACTAAGTACGGTAGCTCGTATAGCAAACACCAGAAACACCCTACCTATTCTAGGTAACGTACTGCTAAAAACTGTCGATAATCGGCTAAGTGTGGCAGCTACTAATCTCGACATTGCCATTACTCACTACATAGGCTCAAAAGTATCCGAAGAAGGAGCGATAACCGTACCTGCTCGTCTCATGCAGGACTTTGTCAGCAGTCTCCCGAGTGGAGTAATTGACCTAGAACTAGACGAAAATAAACTACATATCGCAACCGATCAATATAAATCAACCATAAACGGCGTATCGGCAGAAGATTTTCCGGTTATGCCGGCTATTGCGGACGGTGTTTCATGGAACATTCCTTCGAATGTGTTTAAAAAAGGTTTACAACAAGTTGTTTTGGCTGCCTCGAGCGATGAAGCTCGCCCGATTCTGACTGGCGTGTATCTACACACATACGAAGGAAAGCTATATATGGTTGCAACCGACAGTTATCGCCTGGCCGAGCGAGAGTTGCAAAAAAATAATGCCGAGGTGTCTTTGCTTGTTCCTGGTTCTGCTCTTCAGGATATGCTTCGTATTCTTGGCGACGGCGATGATATTGTTACAATTACCCACGACGATCAACAGGTGTTGTTCCAGGTGGGAGAGGTGGAACTTGTAAGCCGCCTCATAGAAGGGTCTTATCCTGACTATCGAAAACTTATACCTAACTCGTTTGAAGTGTCTGCGACACTAAGCCGTAGCGACTTTACCAACATAACCAAGGTATCCTCGTTGTTTGCACGAGAAAGCGCCGGTAGTGTAACGATTAAAGTTGATGAAGTTTCTAAACAAGTAAGTATACGTTCGGTCGCTTCACAGCTTGGCGAAAACACGGCGAGCGCAGCTGCAGAAGTTACCGGCAGTGGCGAGGTAACTCTAAACTCTCGCTATCTGCTCGACGCTTTGCACGTCTTTCCCGGTAATTCGATTACCTTTAGTTTTAACGGAAAACTAGACCCGTGTTTACTCAGCGACGCTTCGTCTAAGGAATACAAGCATATTATTATGCCGCTTCGGAGTTAGGCTTGCTGATAACGGCATAGTTCACTACCCTTAGATCATGCTTATAGACATACAACTAAAGCAGTTTCGCTCGTATGAAGACAGTTCATTTGAGTTTTCTGATGGCGTCAATATAATTATTGGACCCAATGCGAGCGGAAAATCAAACCTACTCGAAGCGATACTGGTATTGGCGCGCGGAAGTTCATACCGAGCTTCGGACGGTGATCTTATGCAGTTTAATAAAACATGGGCGCGGCTAGATGGACTTATGAAGGATGGTTCGACCAGGACCATAAAATATAAAACCACAAACAGTAAACTGGTTAAAACATATGAATTTAACGAAAAAACATATGTACGACTTACTCATCAACACACCATCCCGGTTGTTCTGTTTGAGCCCAACAATATGTTTCTTTTGATAGGACAGCCTGAAGCGAGACGAGCCTATCTAGACGATCTTCTTGAGCAGCTAGAACCAAGCTTTGCTTCCCTGCGTCTCCATTACCGCCGCGTCCTAAGTCAGCGAAATGCTCTATTGAAGCGTCAGCCGCGGGACATCACCCAACAGATGTTTGTTTGGAATGTAAGGTTGAGTGAACTTGGTGGTCACATCGCTCGGTCACGCACGCAGCTCGTTGGACAGCTTCAGGAGGTGCTTGGAGGACTCTACAAGAGCATAGCCGGCTCAGTAACGGATGTGGGTGCGGAATATGTATCAGGCTTACCGCTCAACACGTACGAATCAACTCTTTTAAAGCAATTAGAAAATTCTTTAGAGAAAGACCTGATACGTGGCTTCACTTCGATCGGGCCACACAGAGACGACCTAGTGCTCCGGTTTAACGGGGTGCCCGCGGCAGAAACGGCTTCACGGGGCGAAACACGCACCGCCCTGCTCGCCCTTAAACTCTTTGAACTTACGATGCTCGAAAAAGTCCGAGGTATGAAGCCGCTCTTACTACTAGATGACGTGTTTAGTGAGCTAGACGGCAAACGCCGGCATGCGCTAACGGACTATCTACAAAATTATCAAACATTTATAACCACCACCGATGCAGACGTGGTTGGTAAAAAGTTTTCCCAGCGCGCCCACACTATCACTTTCTAGTCTAGATCGGGAAATGTTCGTGTGCCCGAACTTCGAGTCACTAAATAAGTGTAACGAATATTTTTTAGTGAAGACTCCTTAAGACTGTTCATTAAGTAGTTTTCGGCAAGCGATTTTGTGTTTGCAGAGCCGTCATATGAAGTGATTAGAAAAGTATCAGAATTAGTTTGATAATCAATGCTGTAACCGTCCTTCTCGAGCGGAAGAGTGCCTATAAACTGATTCCGGACCGAATTAGAAGAAAGCTCGCCGTCGATGTTTTGTTTTGTTTTCGTGTCGGTTATAGAAATCTTGATTCTTTCTTTTTTCAACAAAGTAACCTCTACGGTAATGGTGTTCTTTAGTGCGCCATACCTACCCTTAAAACGAATTATTTTTTCTGATTTCTGAGGAGTTGATTCAAGCTTGAAGCCGACAGAAGACCCCTTGTTCTGATACGCTGGATAGTTCTTTTTGGCAAAATTGAATAGATCGCTTGCCATAAATTCATGAGCCTTAAGGCTCTCCATTTGTTTCATGAGCTCTTCTCCGCCGGTTATAATCGCTTGCGAACTGTAGTTGTTAGACGTCGGTTCGTCCGGAAGCTGGTCTATTGAGTTTTTTCTAGGAAATAACAGAATTACCAGAATAAGAATTGTTATTCCCGCTACTGCTATGAATATGTTTTTTCTCTTTTGTTTTGCTTGCATAGTTACCTCGGCAAAGATTCGTATAGTCTACTTAAGAAAGGTATAAACGCAGGATCACGGCAGTCATCCGAGCCGCCGCGTTGAGGTATCATGACGCCATTTGGACCAGGCAAACTACATCCGCGATCAATATGTAGATGTGGACCACCTCCCCAACATCTAGAAGTGTAGTTTCGTGCATCGGCAACCTTGCCTAGTACAGTGCCGGCAGCTATATGCACGTTTTCTGCGACTACTACATCTTTCATGTGGCCGTACCAATAGTAAAAGCCGTCATCGGCCTTAAACTGGATACTAGAACAACCCTGTTGTCCCCCTAGACTGGTGTTTATTGTTACTGGAGTACCACTATATAACGCATAAACCGTGGCGCTATCGGTACTAAACAGGTCGAAAGCAGGCGTACGGTCGTGGTGGGTTGTAGTTGTTTGTCCAATTGTAATACCGCCCACCGCTTGTGTTTGCGGAGCAATTGGAAAAGAGTAGCCTTCTATGCTTACCGCCCCCCCGTTTGCACCTCCGGTCAGATTTGATGTGCAAAGTGCTGTGGCGGGTCCGTTAGCTGGACCAAACGCTAAACCACGCGTAACCTCATCTATAGTGGTGTAAAGAAGGTTTACGTAAGAACCTTCATCGTTCCCGGCAGCACTTCCGGGGGCGTAATGGCTGATATATGTTGCGAAATCATGTGATTCATACATGCTTCCATGGTTGAGATATTTTCTGCGTATTGCCGCAAAGAAGTCCTCGCGTGTGTTTGCTATCGTAGAGTCTAGACTGCCTTCCCATGACGGCCATATAAGTACTTTGTAGTCTCGATCACTTGCATGATAAATCGCGTACGGTTGTTGGCTGGTCGTAGCGCCAAAAGCGTTATAAGTAGGCGGAGTCAGGGTGTGCCATCCTCGTGCGGCGGTAGCAAAACCATTTTCTTGCCTCAAATGGCCGACCGCTAAAAAGGGATTCACATTGCTTCTTTTTCCGCCAGAAATGAAGTATTTTCCCAGACCTACAAACGGGCTGCTGGGCCAACCTGCGCGTATATAATCATCGATTGCATTAGCCGCAGCAACTTCATCGGATATTCTTGGGTAAGTAAGTATGTGTTGTGGGTTCCCGTCTTCTGGTATGTCGTTTAGGCTTTCGTCTACGCCCGTCGGCGCACTTGTTGCGCCTGTCTGGAGACCTGCAACGATTGTGTCGGCAAATTGTTTTTCGCCGTTTGCGGTTGGGTGTGTCCCATCTGTTCCCAGTTCGATTCCTGCATTCACCGTGTCTATGATTACATAATTGGATTTTGAGGGCGCTGCCTGGTCGGTAATGATAGTGTTTCGTGCGGACGGACCGCCGTCTTTAGTGTAAAAAAGATTCACCCAATAAATAGGCACGCCTGGTTTTGCTGTTCGAATCTTACTAACAAGTGCCGGAATTTGTACGTTCAAATCCTCTACACCACTATTTGTACCTAGGGCTACCACAACAACATCAGATTGTTGTATGGAGTTTACATCTGTCTCGGCGGCTGCTATACCGCTAGATCCCGGAGGTGATGTATCGGTGAGTATTGCCCTGCCTGAGTCGGCGTTTATTTTTGTTATCACAAATCCCGCCTCGGTAAAGGCGTTTTGTATCTCGGTTTGTGAGTTTACTGTGAGCGAATCTCCTATCATATAAATTTTTGAGCCAGACGCTACTCCCACTACGTTTACTCCGTCTCCTCGCCCCGTAGCGCAGATAGGTTCCTTGGCGGTTTTATCGTAAAAGGCCCAGGTGTTTAGGACGTCATTTAAGTCCTTACTGGTGATCGCATAGAGATGCTGGCTACCTAAGGCGAATATAAAACAGAGCATCAGTACGGCGGCTGCAAGTCTCCTGGAAGATTTGCCAAACCAAGCAACAGTGTTTTTCATATCCTTTAATTTACCTCGTTATCGGGGTTTTGTAACTCACGAAAATGGTCGTACACATTGTTATTGCGTTTGGATAAGCGCCACCTAAAAACTAGGTCGCCATAGCCATCGTTATTTTGAATTCCGAGTTTTGTAGGTGAGCAGTCGCCCTTATCTACGATGACCTGTCCTTCTGCTTCGCGCTGTATGTTTCCTTTTGCTAACATAGTTCCCATCGAATCTTCATAGCAGTGTTTATATTTATTTTCAATCTCATCTTTTTTCCCGCTTGCGTCCAAGATAAGTTCGTTAGCCATCGGTTGGTAATCGGCATTGTTTAGAATGATCGCCTCTTCTTCTTCAGACCACACCCATTGCACAATATTATAATCTCCGGCGCCGCTGACTGTGTTGCTCGCGGCAAACAATTTCCTAGGAGAGACTACTTTGTAAAAAGCGTTTGAAAGTGCGCTGAGAGAATCTGACAGATTCCCGAAAATTCTTGCCGCAAGCGTGTCCGGCTTAGACATAAACGAACTAATGCTCATGCCGACTCTCGATACAAAAGAAGACGGGTTGCTTACAGCAAAATACCTTTCAGAAAAACTTTTACGGCTGTTTAGTTCTTGTATGTATGCAACATCCTTGTCTTTGGATGCCTGAACCTCAGGTGTTGTTAACGGGCGACCATAAAGAAGTTGTTGGCCATAGTCGCGGTTGAGGAGGTTGCCCCCCATATCCGCCTGATTGGCGAAGGTAGCATCCATAGAGAGTCCGTCGTTAGCTGCTTTCACGTGCTTTAATACTGCCATTTTGGCGAGCTCGGTCAACCCTAGGGTTGCTCCAACCGTCAATCCTGTCTTTACTAAAAACTTTCCTAGTGTATTTTTGAACGCAAATACAACTCCTTTTTCTTCGATCATAGCTCTTGTCTTTGCGAATGTGATGCGCTTTACAAAGTTTTGCATAGCAAGTTTAACGCCGGTTGCGGCGGCTTCTTCGCTCGCCGCCGAACCTCCTCCAGTGAACAAACTGGCGGCGAATTCAAGAACCGCTACCGTAATCCCCACCTTAAGATCCGTGATGAACCCACACCCTTTGTCAGCGACCTTGTTCATTGCGTCAACAGCGGCACCGTCTCCCAGGGCAACATTAATAAGACTGTAACTGCCCGTAGAGGAAGACTCCGGCAGCTCAAGAGCGTTCATCTGCGTTGAAGGGTCAACAATCTTGTTTGAAGCACGAAGTTGTGGAACCGAATCACTAATATCGCCGATCTTACCCGTAAACGCACCGACCGCTTCAGCTATACTCTCGCCCGCTTTTTGCTGATCGGCAGCTGTAACAACACTAAAGTACTGCTTTTGAAGTGCGAGCTCGTTTTGATCGATAATGTCTGCCGAGTTCTCAATAGAACCTTCATATATGAGGCAAAGTGGCACGGCGACTGCATATACAACAGATGCGGCTTCAAGAGCCCTTGTAACCCCTGTTGCTTTTACGGATCCATCAAGTGTTCTAGCACGAGTCTCGTTCACTTTATTTTCTACACTGCGTGCACCGCCGCCGTTTTCGTCGTCGACCGCATCTTTGAGCGCTTTCTTAGTTGCATCTTCGGTTTCTTTAGCCGCGTCGCAAACCGACTGAACAATCCGGCATGAACTATCCTCGCCCTTCAACGCATTATATTCGTCTTGCTGAGCTAGCCTTTCGGCGGCCTGTTGCTTCAGGTCCTTGTACTTGTTGCCGTATTTTTCCCACCACCGTAACTTTATGCCTTTATCGGCAAGGATTTTTTTTAGCACTGATCCGCGCACGTATGTTTTGTAGCCCTGTAAATCTTTTTCTATCACTGCGGCGGTTTCGGCGGCGAAGCGCACTCTTTCGGCGCTATTTTGAAATACTCTAAAGAACTTTGAATTACTCTTCTCTATGAATGTAACAGTACCGTCAGTCGATGTATAGTTATAGCCGGCAAACACCTTTTTTGGTTTTCCGAAGATTGTTTGCCCTTCGGTAACATAAACAGGCTCGAAACCGCGGTTCAGGTTTTGAAAGACTTTGCTGGGCCTGAGTGCATTAAATTTATCTATAGCGACGCCAACTTTTGTGGCAGAAAAACGATCTCTAAGAGTTATATAACGCGAGTCGGTCATCGTTTCGCTGGCGATATTCTCTTCCAAGATCTGTGCTTGGCTGAGTCGCAAAGATCTGGAGCTTCGCGCTAAATTCCATACCGTAATGTTCTCTGCCAGCTGTATGATTTTTAGTGAACTAAAATACATGGAAATAAAAATGATTGCTACAGCAAAAATACCAAGAAAACCAACAAAAAAAAGTGTGGTTTTTCGCTTCAGTTTTTTCTTGACACCCTTTCTTATTTCCAGTCTTCTCTTCTTCGGTTCGCGGGTGTATGTGAACGGGGTATCATCTTGAGTTGGCTCGTCTGTGTCTGTTGTTGATTCGTCCTCGCCATCTCCATCCTCGTCATCGTCCGAATATATATCCTCAGGCTCTTCGCTAGAGTTGTCTACAGAATCTAAGCCAGATCGTTCCGGGTTTTCTTCCTTGTTTCTAAGCTCTTTATCGTAGCGTTCAAGCTTATCAAGTGCGTTGGCTCGTTCCTCTGCTGCACGTTCTCGTTCTCGGAGACTCGTGTCGTCGGGGTCATATATAGGTTTAGGTGCCATAAAACTACATTCCTGGAGTTAATCGGTTGCTGAGGTCGATCGTTCCTTGCGGTTGATTGAGGTCTCCCTGCGCCATCGCCTGTACCTGACCTGGGTTGGTTGTGATGAGCCCGGTTTCGGTGCCGCTGGCAATAATCTGGATATGTACATGGTTTTGACCTGCAAAAAAGAGGCCTTGTCCGACCGGGAACTGAGCGAGTCGTTTTTTCTCTTCGCTGGTGAGTTTAAATACGTCGCTGAGCACATCCACCGCAGAGGCGGACTGTTTAAGTAGTAGTTGCATGCTGGCGTTGGCAACAATTGCTCGCCCCATACGTGAACCCATAAAATCTTCAACGTCTTGCGTGATTGTGGTGATGCCAAGGTTATATTTGCGGGCGCGCTTGGCAAGACTAAACAAGAAGTTAGCAGAATCTTCATACTTCATCAGTTGCCACGCCTCGTCTACGATGAGGATACGTCGTTTCTGGTCACTCTTCGTTTTGTTCCATATGTAGTTGAGGACAATATACATAGCTACCGGGCGAAGTTCATCTTCAAGATCTCGAATATTAAACACCACCATCGGGTTATTGATATTTATGTTGCTTTGCTGACTAAAAATACCGGCAAATGTCCCTGTTGTGTACTTGCGAAGCCTTTGGGCGAGTTGCGGCCCGGTTCCGCCCATGTGAAGCAAAGTATCGTAGAGTTCATTGATGGTTGGCGGTGGGGACTGATGAGTGAGTGGGTCGTTAGTTATACCTGCGCGGGCGTAGGTTTCTATTAAAGCGGCGTCAAGATCCGACTCCTCTACTGGGCTCAGTGCAGGAGCGGCTACCATCGCGCCTTGGGTGCTTTGTATTTGTGACTGCGCGCCGCCCATCATCAAACGCAGCAGGCCATGCAAGGTTATCAGGTTGCTCCTCAGGGCGTTGTCAGATTCTTCGGCATCAATAACTCGCGGAAGGTCGAAGGGGTTAATTCGTGTCTGCGAATTAAGGCTGAGCCGTACATATGCCCCACCCACCGCGTCGCACATACGCTGGTATTCGTTTTCTGGGTCGATAATAAATATTTCCGTGCCAAACATGAGTGAGCGAAGTGCTTCAAGCTTCACGGAGAAGCTCTTACCTGCACCAGATTTCGCAAACACGACTGAGTTGCCGTTTTCTAGACTAAAGCGGTCAAAAATCACGAGTCCTGAGTTATGCATGTTAATGCCGTACAAGATACCGTTGTCTTGGCTTAGGTCTGCAGAAGTAAATGGGAAACTTGTGCTTAAAGCGCCGGTGTTCATGTTGCGTCTAATCTGCAACTGGTCGGTGAACTGCGGCAAAGTACTGTTAAGCCCCTGTTCTTGCTGTGCGCTGGCAGCTTTTGAATATATGAGCTGTTGGCCGAGCATGGATTCTACTTTATGACTCACAAACTCCAGCTCCTCAAGGCTGTTGCCGTATACCGTAAAGTAAAGCCCAAAGCGGAAGAAGCGCTCTTCGCCCACCTGGAGCTTATCGCGCATTTCTTCGGCGTCCATAATGCTGGCTTGTTTGCCTGGATCACGCACCCTGCCCTTTTCGGCATCTATCTGGATGCCCGCTTCAAGTTGTGACACTTTTTTGCGCAAGTTCTCAAGCACCACCTGGCTTTCTACCGGATAAATGAACATACTCAGGTCGATTACTTCGTCTAGGTTCACCATGCTGCTGAGCCAGCCGGTAAAGATCTTTCTTGGGTAGCCGTACACATAAAATGTGCGTGCATAGCGGGTGCCTATACGGAAGTAGCCGCTCTGGAATTCGATAGAACTTGGAGCAATAAAGTCCCGCAGCGCGGTAACGCCCTTTTGAAAGGCGGCATGCACCTCTTGTTCTTCACGTATCTTCTGAGCCTGTGCAAGTGCAACGGGGTCGTTTTGAACCTTATTCTTTTTCATCCTAGTTCCTTCTCGAGGTTGGGTTGCGGAGCGTACCCATCGCCCTTTGTGATAACCGGGGCGGTTAGGTCGTTAAAATTCTTGAGCTGTTGGCGGGTCGCAGTGTCGGGATTGTAGGCGTCGTAGTAGAGTTCAATCAGCTCCTGGGTGTCAAGGGGTAAGCCCTGGATGCCGCACTGTAGCAGGCCGCCAAGCGCTGCCTGGACACGGTTTCGAAGCTCTGTCTTAGCCGCCTCGAGTTCGGCCTCGTTAATGGTGACATGCTGTTCTTTTTTGGAGAACACGCCAAAGAGTGAACCGATGAAGTTTTTGCCAGCCTCAACGGCTTTTTGGGCGTCGATAACCGGAATATAAGGGATAACCACATAAAACTTTTTATCCATAATGTTTGTCTGCGTGGCAAGGTCACTCATGAAATCAATATAATCTTCCATCAGGAGTGCGAGTAGCATGTTGTCGTGCTCGGTGCGGATTTTGTCCAGCTTTTCGATATAAGGCCTCAAGTCCACTTTTTGAGAACGCGTAAATATCTGAACTGGGAAATAAAGGGAGTTTAAAAAGCCCTGATAACTATACTCTACCGCTTCTCTTTCCTGCGGACTCATAAGGTCAAAGTTAATGCTTTTGACCATAATAACGGAGCGAAAACTGCCGTCGTTCATAATCACTATGCCGTCGCGTATTTCGGCAATCTGTAAGGAGTTTTGGGTGCTGTTGGGATTGCTCTGCACCGGCTGTACGGTTGGGGCGGCAGGCTGACCGTTCATGGCCGGCATAACACCCGGCGTATATTGCATTGCGCCGTAGCCCATGGGGGCATTTTGGGTGAGAAGTGGATTCGTTACTTGAGGTTGGGGTGTGATGACAGGAGCAGCTGGTTGGTTCGGGATATTTGGCAACTGATTTGGTTGTATGCTGTTTGGATCCATAAATATTTATTCCACCCCCTCCGGTGTGCCCTGCTGGCTACTGTTTAACGTAGCGAAATCGTCACCTCACCGTCTGACTCGCTTATTTGCTGAGCTTGTCGGGCGATTGTTGCCACGTTTAAGTCGTCATTATTCGCAAGACTAAGTATAGCAGGATTAGGGGTCGTGGTGCTAGTTGGAGTAGTGTTGTTTTGCACTGGAATGCTTGCGGGTGGCGGCATTGGAACAGGTGTGGGCGTGGGTGTGGCAGTCGTTGGCTGTTGTGGGGCGCTCGTGCCTTGCACGGAAAGCGGCTGAATAGTTTTTAAGTGGGACGTATAGGTTGGGTCATCGGCTTTGTCCGCCTCAATTTTTTTAATCAACCGTTGTTCTTCGGCGGTCGGTTCTGGGGTAGCAATGTTAGAGCCAGGACTAACCACAGTAGAGCCCGTAAAGGTTGCCATACCGGGTGGAGTTTGGGGCGGACTTGCTGGCTGATTTAAGAACCAATAATCTGCTGGGGGTGCCGTAGGCCCTGCTGGGGTTGGGTTTTGTACGCTTGCCATCACTTGTTGTAAATGCGCGGCAGTTGATGCCTGAACCATTTGGTCGAGGTGTTGTGCCGTTGGGTTATTGGTTGCGTCCAGCATGTCATCGGCGGCGCGAATATCCCCTGCCTGTTCCGTTATGGGTAGATTGCTTGGTGCGACGAGTCGGTCGGATCCGTCCGCTGTCGAGAGATAGCCTGGTTGTGCGAATAAGTTTACGTCCACGTTCTTAACGGCCCAGCCGCGGCTATCTAGCGTGCTCGCAAGAGCACTTAACCGGCTCTTGACCTCGTTTTGGCTCAATCCGTCGCTATACACATGCTCAACTTTTCTCGGTGCCGTAATAGTTACAAGTTGACTGATGCCGTCCTGATTCCATATACGTACGTGAGGTTTCACTAAAAAACGGAGTCTTGCAAGTAACCACACGTCATTAGGTTGATCCCTGCTGATAGGAGCAGCTAAAAATCCAAACACCACCATAGGAATAAGTAACACAACAACAATAGGCCACCTAACAACGCTCAGTGCGGTAGTGGTAGCCAGTTTAAACTCAATAAATCCAATCAGCACAAAAATAATAGCAAAAATAAATTGCTTAAACGTCAGCGGCCCAAGAAGCTTGTCCTCGGCCTCAATATCCTGCAAAACCTTATACGTCGCCATTACTTATTTAAGTATCGGCGAATACGACAATTATCGCAAGTATACTTAGTGCCTAAAAGTGAACGATCTGTCCAGGCTGAACAATGGTAGTGCTTCGTGCGGCCCGTTTTTGCTGGTGTCTAACCGCTGCGCTGTCCGCCCTCTGTTGCCACTTTTGAGTTTTTCTTTCTAAACGACGGTATTTTCGGCTTAGCGGCCTCAGTGAACCTATTGTTTCTTTACGAAGATCCTTTTCTGCTACACGAACATTTTTAGCCATTTTTTTCTGGTATGGCCGGGGTTTAAACTGCGAGGGCTTGGGCTTAGCAAGCGAGTTGTTTAGTGCTTTGTTTCGGCGTTCTAAAGTAATACGACCTTTATCATAGTCACGACGAATCTGTCTCTGAGCTTGCCGGGTTTTGTGTTTCGA
Source organism: uncultured Candidatus Saccharibacteria bacterium (assembly GCA_964431415.1). Classification (GTDB taxonomy): domain Bacteria; phylum Patescibacteriota; class Saccharimonadia; order Saccharimonadales; family JACDBH01; genus CAYSJS01. Next base: position 53,844 of record CAYSJS010000005.1, read on the forward strand.
GAGTTTCATGCCGGCGCTTGGGTTGGTGTATGCACCAGAGTTTTGTCGCTCTAAGTTCGCGGTTGTTTTTGCAAGTATGAGGTTCTTCTGTTTCTCGGCTACTCGCAGCTCAATAGCTCGTTCTTTTCTGTTCCGTGCATGCGGATGTTCTAGAGATCCTGTTGTTGGGTTTATTTCTACTACCGAACTTGTTCCGGTTGTGGCAATTGCGCCGATGTGCCTATAGAAGTTAAGTCGATGACCAGCCGTCTCTGCTCTTTTTGAAGCTCTGGATGCTTTTCTTTCTGCTAATACAGAAAACAAACCCTTGGTTGCAATAGTACCACCAGGAGATGGGGGTGGAGTGACTATATTTGGGTTTGGGGCCACATTTACTGCAGGGGTTAAATTAGGGTTTAGCGCCGCTGGGCCAGTAGGAGGCTGCGCGAAAGGGTTAGTATGAGTATTGGGTGTCGGGGGTGCGAGGGGCGGCCCTGTTGGTGGTGGAAAGTTCACGTTTTGGTTTGGGTTTGTCATAATTAAACATTAGCATAACTATGATAAAATGTCAATTATATTGATCTAATATTTATGGAATATTGTTAGGATCTACTGGTTGGTAGGTTCTTGATTTGGCACGGGCGATATCACCATTAGTTTCTGCAACCTGCTCTGCCCTCCAGCCACGCGCTTGCTCCTGAGGGGTCCAAGTGGCTAGATGCGCCGCGTTTGTAGCGTCAAAGTTGACACGCCTTTCAACGGTGGCCTGGCGCATAACAGGGTTGCCCGTAGCGGGATCTATAACCGGTGTATTGGTGAGAGGATCGATCTCCTGCACCATTCTTCCGGAAGCTTGGTTGCTGTAGTTTGCAACACCACGGCCACGGAGTATCTCCATCTGCTTGTCGATTTCGTCTGCCACCGCCCCGGTAGCATTAGGTCGCATAGCCTGCATTTCTTGGTAGATTACGGCAGCCTTATCCATTTGGTCTCCTGTCAAAGGACCGACAGTCGGGATAGTGGCGGCCATGGCTTCAATAGATTGTTTCTTGGAGTTTGCAAGCTGGTACAGACTAGCCTTACCAAGGCCGGTCTCTGGGCTATATCCAGCCCCGTGATTGATTCCGGCAAGATCGAAGCGACCCGCGTTCTTCAGGTGATACTGCGCTTCGTCCATGGCGGCAGCATATGCGCCCTCGTCGTTTCCGACGATACTTCTCATGACGCTGCTCAGCTCGTTGTAACCATCTTCGCCGGCGCTGAACTGGTAGCCTGTTTTAGCAAGTGCATTGGCGGCGGCAAGTCGGACACTGTCTTGTTTTCTGTCTGCGACTTGACGTGCTGCATTAAGACCTTTTCTGCGCGCATTGATGGACTGGGTGCGAGAAGTAACTTCGTCTTGAGCTTCTCGTCGCTCTTCCATGCTAAGGGTCATGTCAGCACTTCGCGCCATTGCGGCGTCGCGTCTTGCAATATCCTCGTTAAGTTTTCTTACTGCAAGCTGTTCGTCTGTAAGTGCAATCAGGAAGTTATCATCTTGTCCGTGAGCTTGCACCGTTGCGTCATTCTTTAGTATCTCTGCTCCATACGCTGCGCGACCGGTTTGACGTGCGGCAGTAATTCCCGCTCGGCCACGGATAATACTAGAAGGTTGTCTGCCCCATTTATTAGCCGCTCCGCCTACTGTGTTCAGGGCGTGGCCAATCCGACTGCGATCGCTAAAGCGGCTGAAGTTTTTGAGCTTGTCCACGTTGGTTGCTTTTCTTGTGCTACGGAATTTCTTGTTACGATCAAAGAACCCTTTCCCGCGGTCATTAACCATGCCGCCTATTGACGCTACTGCTCCACCGGCTAGACGAAAGGCTGCAGGAAGCGCAAAGTACGGGCCGAAGTAAGAGAAGAATACTATTACGTCCCGGAAAAGCGAGCTGCTGTTTTGAGCCGGGAGGTTACTGGTCAAAATTGCGAATACGCGCCCGATAGCAATAAATGCCGTTATTATAGGAAATGCTAAAAGTGCCGCCTGGAAATTTGTCTTCCAAAAACCCCAGGCTTTTTGCGTGTTTGGCAGGATCCATAACACCAAAGCCAGCGGAGCTGTAATAACGAGTAAAATTATAAGAATATTTCGGAATGCCACTACTAAGAATGCGATCATTACTGCGGCAAGCCCAGTAAGCATAAAACTGAGCACTACTAGGTAGTCAAGCCCGCTAAAGAAGCCCACGATCGCAGCCACCGTACCAATGGACTGTCCCTGGGCTCCTATTGTTGGATTGGTGAGTCCTCCAAACGGAGAAGCAATGACCGACCCGACACCCTTTCCAAAGTCGTTGGATATGCCAATGAGGAGCTTACATAGTTGCCATGACAGGGTTATGAATATGACTGCGACAACAATTCTTGGCAGGACCTTCTTCACTGTGTATGAATCAAAAGGTCCGCTAGAGATTGCCTGCGAGATTACCATAACTAAAGCTATGACCACTAAAATAGCAAGAGCAATTGTCCTGAATGATGCCCACGCGGTATAGAGTGACTTTCCTCCTTTCACGTTGTTCTCGTCAAACGCGGAATCCTTACCAATTGGCACAGCAAGCTGATTATTAATTTGTGAATCAAGCATATTAATGCCGCTTGACGCCATTTCTATAAGCGGACAGATAAAATACGAGAGCGGATTGATTATTGAAAAGTCACAGTTAAGGTCGATATCGGCATCGCTTACGCCGACTCCGTCTCCTCCGTCAGTTTCTGCGGCGACTGACTTTGCCTGGGCTACCCGCACCTTCTCGGACCCATTTTCGTCGCCGTATTTAACGTCTAGAGTGCCAGTACAGGTATCACAGTCAAATAATTTGAGTACCTGCTCTTGTGTAAGGCTGTTCCACGCCGTATCAAACAAAACTTTTCCCCCAGAAGACGGTTGGAAGAAGCGCTGAATTGTACCGGTGCTGTTGGCGGCGATAGAGTATGTCTCTTTGTCATCAACGCGAACTATGGTGTTATTTTGAAAAGCATACCCTATCTTAATTGCTTCAGGATTTGTAAGCTTGGCAACTGGCGCCCTATAATCATCAGTTCCGATTACATCTTCATTGCTATCGAAAGTTGTTGTAATGCCAACCGAGCACGTGTGAGAATGCCACCCCATATTGCAGTCGCCATCATTAACTTCGTCAACAAAGAAAGAATATGCATCGGTTGCCAACGCACCGCTGTCGTCTAAGTATAGACGTAAGTAGAGGGTAACTTTTTGGGTGGCCCAAGCAGTGGTGTCGGTAGTCGAAGTATCGACAGTGGGTACATCGGATTCAGTATATAGATAGCCGTTGGCGTAAAGTTTTGTCTCTCCCCAAGACTTAATAACTTTCTTAGGCAGCTCCCACTGGTCTTTAGAGTCGCCTATATCGGTATCGACATATACTCCGCTAAAAGCCTCCTTATATGTAACTGACCCCGTAGTTACGGACTTGAAGACGTTTTCATCTAAATTAATGTCAACATTAATTCGAGCACGATTAATAACAGTAAAAGTCGATGCGTTAAGTAGTTTATCTCTGGCGGCGTCACCTCCGCCCATACTATTGAAGTCTGGAAGGTCGGTTGCTCCTGCTTTGGCGGGCATGGCTAAGCTAGCCAAGCTAAAAAGTACGGCAAATGCAGAAAGCCCCAACCCGATTCTTTTTAAATACTTCATTACTTTATATAAATATACCACAAGAATCGTAGACGTATATCGTTATATATTGATAATAATGGGGGCAATACGCCTTTGACGCTCTGGTGCTATTTGCGGTAAGATAACAGAAATGAACTTGATTAAAAGTATATTAAGAAGCGCAGTAATTGCGGGCATCCCGATTTTTCTGCTTGCAGCAACTGTTTTTGCCCTGCCGTCTCCAAAGACCTACGCCGCTGGAGTCACCGAAGAAACATGTGAGGCAGAAAATTCAGGTGGCGTATGGAAAGAAGAATACCTGGGGGGTGGGCAGCCGACCTATTCTTGTGAATGCCCCGCCGGAAAGACACTGGATTCAAACGGGTACTGCAACACAGGCAACTTTGTTGTGAATCCTGCTGGTGAGTGTGTTGCCTCGAACGGAGACTGTATTAGTAACGATATCCAAACGGTCATAAATATACTGTCGGTCGTGGTTGGGATAGTTATCTTAGGTATGGTCGTATTTGGCGGTGTAAGGTACTCCCTTTCCCGGTCCAACCCCCAAGAGGTTCAGGCGGCGAAAGGTCATTTAACCAACGCCATTATTGCGCTCATTACATACATATTCATATACTCACTGCTTCAGTGGATTGTGCCAGGAGGAATATTCTAAAGTATATGAAACGGACACTTCTTTTTGTTGGTATACTTACGTCGATTGTGGGCTCGATATGGAGCTTGGGTGGTGTTCAAAAGGCGTATGCCGGCGAGACCACCTGCCCCGATGGCGCAGTAGTAACATGGACAACTGATAGCGAAGCTCAGCACGCCTGTGATACTCATACGAGCTATTGTGAGCCGAAAAGTAACGTACTTGGGCTTCCGACGTGGTACAAGTATCTTCCGGGAAAGATAAACCCGAAGGGTGGATGCGATCCACAGTTAAACTGTGACCCCGCGAACGCCAATGACGCGTGTAATGTGCAGTCTGGGGTTGATGCATCTAAGCTGGCCCTAATTGGACTGGCTATAGTGGAGCTATTGCTTCGACTTGCCGGTCTCATTACAGTCGGTGTTGTAGTTGCAGGTGGATTTAAGTATATAACCAGTCAGGGGCAGCCGGATGCTACAAAATCTGCCCGGCAAACCATCATCAATGGGCTTATCGGTATGACTATAACTATAATTGCTACAATTAGTATTAACTTTGGAGCTAACTTACTACAATGATAACCTCACTCTATTCCCGTATGGCCGTTTCGGCAGAAAAACTACCACAAGCTTCGCTTGATCAGTCTGCGGTTCAGACAGTGCTGCAATTTATTTTTGGCATCGCAGGTGCTGTTGCGCTTATAATCATCGTCATTGCATCCTTTAAATACACCATATCGCGAGGCGATAGCAATGCAGTCAAGAATGCAAAGGAAACAATCATATACGCAATTGTCGGTCTTGTCTTAACTATGTCCGCCTATGCAATAACGCAGTTTGCCTTTAACGGAGTAAAGTCGTGAAACGCTATATTGCGGCTTTGTCCATCGGTTTTTTTGTGGGGCTTCTTGGTGCTGTTTCTGTGCCTCGCCCTGCATCGGCTGCCGTACTGCCATTCGACGGTGCGTGTTCCAGCTCTGCCGCTGCAAGCGAATCGCCCATCTGTAAGGATAAAAACAACACCTCGCCGGATTTAAATCCATTTAGTGGGAGTGGTGGAGTATTAATGCGGGCAACCAAATTGCTTGTGTTTGTTGTGGGTGCGGCAAGCATACTGATCATAATATTTGGCGGTATTAAATATATTACCTCCGATGGAGATGCAAACTCTATAAGTAGCGCCAAGAGCACGGTCCTTTATGCATTCATTGGGCTTATAATTGCACTAATTGCACAAGCTATAATCGTATTCGTAATTAACATCATTAACTAAAAGGAAGAGTATGCAAAAGTTAAGACTAATAATTGCCGGGATAATACTACTCACAGGCTTCTTGGTCACGCCTCGTGTTTTTGCCGCAGATTCAACAAGTGGTTCGGTTTGTGAAGGTATTGGCTTGGCGTCAGGCGCAGATGGCGACTGCACGACCGAAGGAGATTCGCCGTCGGTAAATAAAATTATTACAACCGCAGTAACCATCCTCTCTTTTATAGCGGGTGCAGCGGGAGTTATTATGATAATCATTGGTTCATTTAAATACATTACTTCCGGAGGTGACAGCGGTAAGGTTGGGAATGCAAAAACAACCATACTCTATGCGCTGATTGGTCTCGTGATTGCCGTGTTGGCGCAGATGCTTGTACGTTTCGTTCTTCGCCAAGCAACAACTACGCCCACTCCTGCCCCTACTCCCCAGGTTGTGACGCCAGCTAACCACTAAAATTGTTGCCTTCAGGAAGTCGTTTGATCAGTGAAAGAATGTCGCTTGTGTTGAGTATTATAAAAGTGGTATAAATAAACGTAAGTTATAAACAAGGAAATAAGCTCTATGTTAAAGAAAATCAAAAACTTATCTGTGGCTCTTGCGTCTGCACTTATGATGCTTGCTCCTGTGGCTGTGCCGGTTACGGTTCACGCTTCAGTGCAGGATTCATTATGTGATGGTATTGTGACGGCAGAAGGTGGCACCCCAAGCGCGGGCGATGACGCATCTAACTGTCTTACTGAAACTTCTAACACGCCAAATTCCTTGATTAAGAAGATTGTTGACTTCTTCTCACTCATCGTCGGTGCAGTATCGATCATTATGATCATCTACGGTGGATTCAAATACATTACCTCCGCGGGTAACGACAGCAATGTTGGCTCGGCCAAAAACACGATCTTATACGCACTAATCGGGCTTATAATTGTCGCGCTCGCGCAGGTAATCGTTCGCTTCGTTCTATCAAAAGCAACGACTGTATAAAGGGGGGTATATGCTACGCAGATTGTTGCTATCTATTTCACTGGTTCTTTCTCTTGCCTCGCCGGTCGTACTCACCGCAGGTGTGCATGCCGCCGAAGGCATTAAACAGAACTTGTGTGCCGGGGCAAACCTGGATGTTAATAGCGACTGTAACACTGGCGGCATAACCGACAAGCAGGCACAAGACAAGATAAACGACATCCTGCATACGATCATTAACTTCTTTTCACTGATCGTAGGTGTGGTTGCGGTTATTATGATTATCTACGGCGGGCTCAAGTATATTACGTCTGGTGGTGATTCAGGTAACGTGTCCGGGGCGAAGAATACGCTTATTTACGCAGTAATCGGTCTCGTAATCGTTGCTCTATCACAGTTTATGGTTCGATTCGTTCTGTCTAAAGTTACTCAATAGTAAAAGTTCAGGTCGTTAAAAAGACTCCCCTTGCGTTATTACATCGGGAGTCTTTCTTGTTTGCTCTTGATGCTGTGTCTTGGGAAGGATTCGTTGTCGGGGCAAAAGCAATATATACGTTCCTCTAATAAATAACCACCCCTTCATTGGGGTGGTTATTTTGCCTATTTACGAATAGACGCGCTATTGAATCTCGATCTTCTTGACTGTGTCTTGCTTTACTTTGGCGAATGAAATGGTCAATACGCCATCCTTAAGCATCGCCTCAATCTCTTCTTCCTTAACAGGCACTGGCAGTGCAATGCTGCGGCTAAATTCACCCCAGTAACATTCCTGCACGAAGTAGTTCTCTACTTCGTCTTCGTTCCCCGCACTGAGTGTGCCGCGAATGCTTAGCGTGTTATCGGAAATGCTTACATCAAGTTCGTTTTTGTTGACCCCTGCGGTGCGAGCCTTTACAACTAGTTTGTCTTTTGTTTCGTATACATCAACAGCCAACTGCCCCGGAACCGGATCGTCATCGTCCCAGTCTGAAGCGGTAGGTGCTGGACCCTGTTGATCGTCGGCCGGCAATGGACCACCCTGCATCTGCATTGTGCCGTCATCCTCTCCTAGAAAGGCAGCCGTAAGCTCGTCTTCCATCAAGAGGTCGTCATCCTGATCCCGTCGTGCCATCTAATTCCTCCCTCACTTATAATTAGACAAAAAGTTGATTTTTTATCTTCCTCCTAGTATAGCTATAGTTGTTACAGCGTGCAACGGTTTTGCTTACTTATTTACAACATATTAAACACAACAGGTATACAAAGTGAAATTAATTGAACAAATTTTTCGTTTTATTGCCCCGGATGAATGTATCCTGTGCGGTATCGAAGGGTCTCTTATCTGTAAGGAGTGTGCATCAGTGGCTTATGCCTCCCCTCCGCCCCGTTGCTATCGTTGCTATCGTGAATCTCGGGCGTACATGACGTGCTCAAACTGTCGACGGCATACTATGCTCAGAAGTGTATTTGTGTGTTCACTTTACTCAACTAATGCGCGTGAAGTTATTCATCGTCTTAAATTTGGCTACACAAAATCGGCAAGCGAGCACATTGCGCGTAAAATGGCGGAGATTTTGCCCGAACTGCCCAGTGACACAATTATCATACACATCCCTACAGCTTCGTCACATGTGCGGGAACGAGGTTTTGACCAGTCGGCCCTTATCGCTCGGGACCTTGCTTACCTTATTCATGCACCCCACATCCATACCCTTGCCCGTCTAGGACAGCAGCGACAAGTTGGTTCGAATAGAATGCTTAGGATGACCCAGATGAAAGACGCGTTCCGAATTGTTTCAAAGGAGTTCATTGGGTCACATGTTTTGCTGGTAGATGACGTGTTGACCACCGGGTCTACACTTGAGTCGGCGGCTTTAGTACTAAAGCGTAGCGGCGCAAAAAGTGTGTCAGCAGTTGTGTTTGCGCAAGCAAAGGGGTAGCTGCCAACTAATAATTGACAAATCATTTATTAGTTGCTATAGTATGATCGTGAATTACGAAAAACAAACACCAAAAATACCCGGCTTAGCAGATGCTTATAGGAATGCGTTTAATAATCCCAGTGAAGAACAGATCATTAGAGATAGAGTTAAAATGGCAAGAAAAGTTGATGGTTATGAGGCGGTATTTGATCCCGATAAAGCCATTTCAGATTTGGGTAGGCGTGCAGTTCGGGAAGCCGAAGATGCACTTCATCCACAGCACCAACCCGCATATGAGGAGTTAGAGGGTAGTCGTTTTGACTTTCTTGACGGGGTGTCGACTGGCCCGGACCATACGATACAAGAGGGTCGCACGGCAAGAGCGCAGGCAGAGGCAAGTATAACCACCCATGGAGATGGAACCCATACGCTTGGTTGGGAAATGCAGCGAGATGTAACAGTGAATAGTGCTGGTCAGGTAATCCAAGATCACACAAAGTCTAGGTAGCTGCTCGTCATAGCAAAAAGTCGTAATCTGTAGTACTACTTTTTGCTATGGCGGGACATTCGGGTCTGGAACTTTCCACCCCTTTTCTGTCCTCATACAGTCTATCGGAAAAATCTGGACATCCAAAGAATATTGTGTCTCATTATTCAAAAATTAACAGTGGAGAATGGGACAAATGGAACGAGCGTCCCATTAAAAGAACTGTCTCATTTTTAGCCGAACAAATCTCGCACTTACTTCGCTTATGGTATGATGCCCTCTGGAATAGCCCGTGACATTCTTGCGAGAGACGGGCTATTTTGCTTTTCTAGACTTCTTAAAGAATCAATGGCCTTGATATCGAAGTATGTGGTTGATCCAATGGTTTTACGCCACTTGCTAGGTGCTATAGATAAAGCAATGGAGCACCCAATTGTAGTATTCCTGGGTTTGCTTCGCTGTACTGCTTCGAAAGCAACCCATGGCCTTCTACCAAACATCATCTGTTTATTGACTGATTGAATAAAAACATGCTCATCAGAACTTTTCAGCGGCGAAATTATCCAACTATCGACAACTCGAGCGTTTCGCTCGCCTCTGACCATTTCTGTGTAACCAATTAAAATTCGGACAAAATCCGCGTCAGAAGTATTGTTTTTGATGAACATATGATAGCTATCGTTTCCGATATAGTTCAGATAGACCGAGAAGTCTGTCATAGCGCCTGCTACCTTAGCTTACGACCGAGTATTAGCAAAGCACGGATTTGACACCCCAAGAGCATAAGCGTAGGATGAAAATGTACAGCAATGTACATCATTAACAATTCAAGAAACAACTACACAGTTCCGTTACGGGGTCAGAAGAAGGCCGTTTGCGAAAGCATAGAAAGAAGGCCGATCGTAAGGAATTGATTATAGCCGTACTTACTAAGAAGTACTGAAGCTATGATTAATTCTTTGTGATCGGCTTTTTCAATTTATAGAAAGCTTCATCACCAAGAGTTGGTGGTTAGTTCTTGCTAACTAACAAGGAGGTGAAGCTATGGATGCTTCTTCAATACGTACAAACATAAAAATCGAACAGGTGGATATAAAGCTACTGAAACCCAGCGCTTACAATCCACGAAAAATATCAGTCAAGGCTTTTGAGGACATCAAAGAAAGTCTGCGCCGCTACGATTTGGTTGACCCCTTAATCGTAAATAACAACCCGAAGCGCAACGGGATCATCATTGGTGGCCACCAGAGATATCGGGCAGCCAAAGAGCTGGGATATAAAACCGTGCCGGTGGTCTACATAAATCTAGATGAAGCTAGAGAAAAAGAGCTGAATTTGAGATTGAATCGCAATACGGGAGAATTTGACCTCGAACTTCTAAAGGCCTTTGACATAGATCTGCTATTGGACGTGGGGTTCGATGACACTGACCTCGCAGATATCTGGGACAACGCCCTGGAAACCGATGACGACGACTTCGACGAAGAAAAAGCAGTCAAGAAAGCAGCCGAAACCACTATAAAGCCGGGGCAGATGTTTCAGCTTGGCAGGCATAGACTGATCTGCGGCGATTCCAGCAATACAACTGTCATTAAACGCCTCGTTGGCGACAGCCAACCGAGCATCCTATATTGCGATCCACCCTTCAACATAGGGCTGGACTACAACAAAGGCGTTGGTCTCAAAGCTGGTTACGGTGGCAAGACAAGAGATAATAAGAGCGATGCTGAGTACAGGGCATTTCTTTCAAACATCTTGTCAGCAGCACTTTCAGTATTAACCACCGACTGTCATATCTTCATGTACTGCGACCAAAATTATATTGGTCTCTTGCAAAGCCTTATGGCTGAACACGGCCTCAAAAACCGACGGGTATGTTTGTGGATCAAGAATGGGTTCAATGTTGTGCCGCAAGTTGCGTTCAATAAGGCCTATGAGCCGTGCGTGTATGCTACCAGAGGTAATCCGTACCTGGCTGGCAAGAATAAGAATCTTATCGAGATTCTAAACAAGGATATAGCCGCCGGTAACCGCACCCTAGATGATATTGTCGACTTATTTGACATATGGCTGGCTAGGCGTGAACCAGGCCAGGAGTACCAGCACCCTACCCAAAAGCCAGTAACCTTGCATGAAAAACCACTGAAGCGCTGTACCAAAGTCGCAGACTATGTACTCGATGTTTTTGGCGGTTCAGGCAGCACCTTAGTTGCTTGTGAACAAATGAAGCGCACAGCGCTCCTTTGTGAGATCGAGCCAGTATTTTGTCAGGTCATCATTGACCGCTATGAGGCTTTAACCGGCGAAAAGGCGGTACAACTATGAAACCAGGACAAATAATCCAGTTGGGTCAACACAGGCTTGCTTGTGGTGACTCTAGTGATCCGGAACTTGTTAAACAGTTAATCGGAGAGAACAAGATTAGTGTAGTGCTAGTTGACCCGCCGTACGCCGTAGCAATCGTGGAGAGCAAACAATGGCTGAAATCCAAGGATCGTCACAAGGCGATTGTAAACGATGGCTTGATGAGCGACGCTGCTTATCAAAAGTTTACTGAAGCCTGGGTCGGTGCTGTTAAGCCGCACCTGGCGTCTAAGAACAGCGTTTACATCTTCAATTCTGACAAGATGCTACTACCAACGGTACAGGCATTGAAAGCCAGCGGCGGGAAGTTTGCGCAGCTACTTATTTGGGCTAAAACTCAAGCTGTAGTGGGCCGCTTAGACTATCTACCCCAGCATGAACTCATAATCTACGGCTGGTTCGGCGCTCATAAGTTCCATAAGAGCAAAGATAAAAGCATTCTGGTGTACCCAAAGCCAAGCATCAGCAAGTTACACCCGACTATGAAGTCAGTAGGCTTGCTTCGCCGTCTCATACTGAATAGTTCAGACATTGACGACATAGTCTACGACTGTTTTGTAGGCAGTGGGAGCACACTACTCGCCCGTGAACAGACCAACCGGCGCTGTTTAGCCATTGAACTAGATCCGGAGTACTGCCAAACCGTGATTGACCGATGGCAGAAATTAACTGGCCAGAAAGCTGAGGTGCTGTCATGAGCCGTAACCAGAAGAAGGACAAACAAAAACTCATAACTCAGCTACAAAAAATGCCAATCGTTGAAGTAGCTTGCAAGAATCTGAACCTACCAAGGGCTACTTACTATCGATGGCGGCAAGCTGATCCCCAGTTTGCCGCTCACTGCGATGAAGCGATTGAGCAAAGTTCAGGAATGGTCAGCGATATGGCGGAGAGCCAGTTAATCTCTGCAATTAAGGAACGTAACATGACCGCCATCATCTTTTGGCTCAAGCACCACCATCCAAAATACACCGCTAAGCTGCTACTTGAGGGTCGTATTCGTCACGAAGCTGAAGTGCTTTCTCCGGAACAGGAAGATCTAGTCATGCGGGCGCTGGTCATGGCTGGACTCCTGCCTAAGCAAACCACTAAACCGCCCGAAAAGGAGGACAACCATGATACCTGAAGATAAGTTAAGCGATCTGGACTGGGAGCTGCTGCGCAAGCAGCGCTCCGTCCGGCTGAAGATTAGTGGTGAAAGCTTTTATTGGTTCTTTCACCTCTACTTTGGCCATTACATCAAGTATCCGACAGCTACTTTCCAGAAAGAGATCATTACCATGGCGAGTGATCCAGCAATTGAGCAGCTGGTCTTGGTTGCTTTCCGAGAAAGCGGCAAGTCAACCATCATCACTACAGCCTTGCCGCTTTGGGCGGTTACCGGACAACTACAGAAGAAATACATCGTCATCGTTTCTCAAACCCAGGCTCAGGCTCAACAACACCTGTCTAATATCAAGATGGAGCTGGAAAGCAATGATCTTATCCATAAGGACTTCTGGCCATACGATTACGATACCAATGAGCTTGGCGTGACAGCTATAAACTTACCTAAATTTGGCGCAAGGATTATCGCCGTCTCCCGCGAGCAAGGCGTTCGTGGTTTACGGCATGGCCCACACCGCCCTGATCTCATCATTGCCGATGATGTCGAGGACAGCCGGACGGTGAAAAACAAAGAAAGTCGTGATCGTAACTTCGCCTGGTTTACTGGTGAGCTGTTACCGCTTGGCGGTGACAGCACTAAATACCTGATAGTTGGAAACCTGCTGCACGAAGATTCACTACTCATGCGCCTGAAAGCTGGTATTGAACGTGGTGAACGTTCCGGCATCTACAAAGAATATCCGCTGGAACGTGACGGCAAAGCGTTATGGCCGGAGCGGTTTCCAGACCAAGACTCCATCAAGCGACTAGAGCGTCGAATTGCTGATAGGATTCGCTTTGAGCGGGAGTACAGACTTCATCTTGTGCCAGACGATGAACAGATCATCACGTGGGATATGATCCGCTACTATGACGTTCTGCCAGAATTATTACGGGGCGAAAGTCGCCAATTAGTCATTGGCGTCGATTTGGCCATTTCCGAGAAAGACGCCGCCGACTGTACCGCACTAATAACCCTCGACATCCGTGGTTCAGATGATGACATGCGTTTTTATGTCTTACCAAACCCTATAAATACCAAGATCGGTTTTCCTGAGCAGCTGGACCTCATAAAAGAATTGAACATACAACTGAAAGGACCGAAGTTCTTCGTGGAGAGCACCGCCTACCAGGAGGCGCTAGTGCAATCCGCTAAGCGTGACACCATAGACGTAACTGGCGTGAAACCGAGCCAGGATAAACGTACCCGGCTGAACATGATTGCTAACAAGATCCAACGAGGTATGATTCTCTTTCCGCAACACGGTTGCAAAGATTTGCTAACGCAGCTGGTGGGTTTTGGTATTGAAAAGCACGATGACCTAGTGGATGCCCTGACAATTGCCGTGATTGAAGCAGTGAGATCGGATATTACGACTCCAAGAATGTGGATTGGTACACATAACTTCTGGAAAGATCCGGTATCCTTGACCACAAGTAGACAAAGACAAGGTCGAAGTTACTGGAGCCGCAGACTAGACGATTGGGAAGAAGCGACATCGGGTGAGTGGGATTAAGGCTAGTAGGTAGGTTTGTAATCTGTTACTTCTATTAGGTCTTCACCATATTTTCTTAATAAATCGATAAGTGATGCGACTTCAGTGTCCGTACCTATAAGACCTTGTGGTATATGATCAGTACCTAGAGTTATACCAAGTAAATTACCGGTTATCGAACCTGTGCTGTCACTATCACCGTCATGATTCACGGCAAGCCTCAATGCATCCTCAACCGATAGGACTTTCTTGATGCCAAGCAAACTGCAGTAAATCGCAATAGCCAATGCCTCCTCAGCTACCCAACCTTGTCCGAGCTTGTGAAGATTTTCAACGCTTGGCGTTTCACTAGCTAACTGGATAGCCTTTTCACATAGCTCCGCTAAATCTGGAGTGCCAAAATAATCCAAAGCTGTACGTATGGCTTTTTCTAGGGTCCCACCATGCAGTGCAAGGGCAATAATTACAGCAAGCAGCCCGCTCGCATGGTGGGCAGTTTGATGACCGTGTGTTATCGCTGCATCATGAGCGCCTTCGTCATACACTTTCTGCAACTCTTCTTTGCTAGTATCTTTTATAAGGTTACCGAAGAAAATGCCAACTGGAGCCACTCTCATAACTGTGCCACAACCTTTGCTATCATTTTCGGCAGGTTTGGCGGGTTTTGCCATAGCTTTCAATGCAGTAACACATGTAGTGCCGGGGCCTCTTTGCCTCTGAGCTTTTACCAATTCAAATAATTCTTTGCTGCCCCAGTCTAGATCGGTATAGTTTGGGTTGCTCTGGCCTTGTGTCTCTAGCCACTTGATATAACTCATGGCTGTATAGCTCCAATATTCCCCAAGAATGCCACGTTCAGCACCACGTCTATGAGCGCTAATTAAACCATCAGCTGCAAACAGCGACATTTGTGTGTCATCTGTAATCGCACCCTTCTTGCCGTACGCGACATTAAGCTGCTGGATGCCCTTTATTTGGTTAGGCGTGTCACCGTACTTAGTTATGATTTCGCGATACTTCATGAATTCAACAGGTGCGCCGAATGCATCTCCAAGGGCGCCCAGGATTAAACAAGCACGGGACTTGTCTATTCGGGAGTACTTATCAGAATTCATACCTCGTTACCTAGCTTTTCTGGGTGCAGCGCTGCATGATCACCCGCGGCTTTTAGATCATCGAGGGCTGCTTGAAATTCTTCAACGGTTTTTGCGGTGTTCACGCCAACCCTACTTTCCGACTTTCCGAACATGTGAAGTGGATTAGATGAAAATGAAAATACTTCACCCGTATTTTTTAGTACAACGATTGGTCCATTACCAATCGTCATTTTCGAGTCATTTTTTGTGTCTAAGTATTCTCTGGGCTGGGTATCAATATAAAATGCGAAGCCACGATCTTCGATTCTGTCTGAACCGTCGACCTCATTAAACTTATTTTGGACGAATTCTTTAACTTGGTCTTCAGAAATACTTGAATTTACACCGCCAAATTTATTCTCGTCTGATCTTTTACCCTCTTTGTAGGCATTAATGAGATCCTCGGGCGAAATAGTACCAGTCATGTTAGAAAACAAAACTCCGCCATCATTGCCAACAACTATTGATCCACCCCCTCTGACTTCTTGCCAGACAAGATAACCAATTTCATCAACTTTCTTTATGCCAAACGTGCCAGTGTAGTTTGGGTCAGTTCTCAACAGCAATACTTTCGCCTTGTCTAAAGCTTTTTCTTCCGATAAAGTTGAGCCTGAATCATCACCAAACGGTTTGTCGTATTTTAGTTGGTATGCTTCACCTATAGTTCTTTCACCTTCATTCATTGTAGTTTCAACGGTTTCGCCAGTATCAATAAGCCAAAATTGGCGACCGTCTAGAGTCATTATCTGACCTTCAATAACATATGACCAAGCGTTATGGCCATTAATTTGATCTTCCTTTTGTATTTTTACGGGCGTGTTTGACGCAATATAATCTGCAGACTCCAGTAATCCTTGTTTTGCTTCACCAGACGCTTCCTCCGCTAGGGCTCTATATGTCTTTATAAGCTGTTGTCTTATTTCTGTATCAATAAAATGAACTGCTTCTTCCTGGGTGTTGATTTGCATAATTTATAAGTGTCCCTTCCTAGGACTATTATAACTAACAACTATCTCATCCTAAAGCGCTGTTCGTAATCAGGGACCAGTTTCCTTACATCCATGCCAAGCGATTTGGCAACTTCTGAGAACGGCAAGCGGCTAAAATCATTGGGTTCAAGCATTTTGCCTTGTTTAGTACCGAGCACTGCTCGCAAATAGTTCCAGGTGTCGCCACCATTTCCTACAACTGCCGCTACTGTATCCGGGTATCTACTGCCTTCAGGGACGCGACTCGCTACACCAACCAATTCCTTGGTAAGAAAAGCTGTAAGGAGAGGTGTTTTTTTAAGATCAAATTTGCCGACGAAATTTTCTTTAGCAAACCTTACTCGTTCGCGGCTGTCGTCAGGTACTTTGGCAAGCATTTCAGATTCTGGAATGCCACTTTCAGGATCTTGCTTCTGCTCATTCGAGTTACTTAACTCAGTGTTACTATCTTCTGATTGAGTGTAGGCCTGCTCAACAGCGTTTCTCGCAGAAGACTCATCTTCTTGCTTCTGCTCAGCTTGTTTTTGTTCTTTAGTAACCCATACTGTCATATCGCCACGCTTCTCAGGTATCCAGCGACCGTTCGCACCGTGTTCTTCGCCAAACGTGTCTTTATTGGGATTAACTTTGATACGGTCTTTATGATAAGTATGTACGTCAGAGTGTACTGTAAAAGCATCAATGTCATCACCTATATATTCGAGGTCTGCTCTTTGGTCGAAAAAGCTTGCGAACCTCTCCCCTATACCCGCAATTGCGTTTGTTTCTTCAACAAATGAAGGATCATTAAGAATCGAGTCTGTATTTATCTTATCTGTATGGGCGGTGGCTGTTTCGGCTGCCCACGACAGATCATCAAACGTAATGTTATCGCCAGGCTTTGCAGCCTCCATAAGCTTTTGGAGCGTCATTTGCATACTTCCAACAAAGGCTTTGTTAAATAGAGCTTGCTGGCTACCGTCATCTTCGCCGTATTGACTGGCAACCTGTTGCAGAAGCTCTCGCATTTTGTCTAGCGGAAGAGGAGTCATGGTAAGCTTTTCAACATAGTCTGGTTCATCTTCCATTTTTTCAAAGGTGTCAACGACTTCTGGCTGAGGATTTACACGAAGTGCTTCTTTGTCACCCGCAAAATTGCTCTGAATTTCTTCAGGTGTCATACGGTAGATATCTGGTTCGCGTTCGAAGTTATTTGGTTGTGGATTTTCTGCTGACATATTTGTTTTGACTTAATATCAACATTGTAGCATAGTAATCTTGTTTCGTCAAGGTGGAACGAGTGGACTTGCTACTTATAACCCTCAGCCTGCGCTTCAAACATTTCCTTGTACAGTCCACCATGCTTCAAAAGCTCTTCGTGTGACCCATATTCCGTGATTTTGCCTTGCTCCATAACAATAATCTTGTCAGCTTTTCGAACGGTACTGAAACGGTGACTGACAATGAGAGTAGTTTTTCCGGCGTGAGACTTATAAATGTTGTTAAATATAGTGTACTCGGCCTTAGCATCAATGGCGCTAGTGGGCTCATCTAAGATCATAACGTCACCATTCCGAAGTAGGGCTCTGGCCACACCAAGCCGCTGTTTTTGGCCGCCGGACAAGTTTGTGCCGTCGTCAAATGAGGTGTCGAGGCGTGTATTTAGCTTGTGAGGTAATTTTTGCACAAAGTCTGTCGCATCAACCAGATCAGTCGTTTTGTAGATTGCATCGTCAGACGGCTCACTATCCAGACCCATGACCAGATTGTCTTTAATCGATAAATGCTGAACAATCAAAAACTCTTGGCTTAGGTTGCTAATAGCCGAATAGTAACTCTCTTGTTTGATGTCACGAATATCTGTGCCATTTATGGTTATAGTGCCTTTGGTTGGCAGGTACTGTCGTAGCAATAGTTTAATAAGCGTGGTCTTGCCAGCACCGTTCTCGCCCACCAGTGCAAGTTTGCTACCAGGAGCAATAACGAAAGATACGTCATTAAGTACAGATTGATTAGTGCCTGGATATGTGAAGCTGACGTTTTTAAACTCAATAGTAAGCGGTCGATGCACTTCAACGTTGCCGTTAGGAATGGCAGGAGGCGTGTCGTAGATGTCGCTAAAGTTCTGTAGGTTTATAGAAAGTTCATGCAGCCTTTGAACTGAGTTTGCAACTTGAGTTGCGCCGCTGCTGGCTTGTTCAAGCATACCCCGCAAAAATATAAAACGGTCAAGCCCGATAGTGCCTGTGAGCAAAAGCCTAAAGAAGTAGATATTAGCGCCAAAACTCACGAGCGGTTGAGCTGCTTCTGCTCCCACATCAAACTTCACCATACGCTTGTCGTTTACATACATCATATCTTGAGATTTCTTCATGTTTACACGCCACGATGCAATCATTTTCTTAAAAGCATTCATCAGACGAATCTCTGGCATAAAACTCGGGTCAATAAGCATCCAACGGCTGCGATAAGCTACCCGATCATATGGCTCAATCTTTTTATAAACTGCTTCGCGAAGTTTGTTTTGCTTGACTTGCAATAAAGCAATAGGTACAACGGTTAAGATTATGATTGCACCAATCAGCGGCGCAACTACTAAAATAGCAGCGATTGAACCAATAAAGCTGATAAATGAAGAAGCGACCCAGGAAATTTCATCCAGCACACGCCAAATTTGGTGCAAACTGTCTCTGGCACGATCAAGCTTGGTGTTGAACTCCTCATCATCGAACTGCTCCTGGCTGAGCTCATACATCTTGATAAAGAATTGTTCGTTGGTGACAAGATCCATTTTTTGCTGGAATCGGCTCCTGGCGACCCGATCAATGTTAGTAATAAGTTGGTTTACCAGCTCAATGGTGAGTAATGCTACAAGCCAAAGGTATACTGTACGACTATCTCCATTTTGCAGGGCCGCCGAACTTACGCTCGCAAGCAACTTGGCTAAGGCATAGGCTTGGGCAATTGGGCGCAGACCGGATATGACACTGTTGAAAATACCCCAGCCGAAGTATGTACGGGAGGTTTTCCACTGTAATTTAGTAATCCAGATCAAAGACCGCAGATATTTTTGTTTCATCTTAGGAGTTATTATAGCTCTTTACTCCTGGACTTCGTACACCTTTGCGGTACCTTTGTCCTGCTATGCAACCACAGATACAGATGACCAATACTGCGGCAAACTTGCTGCCGGACGAAAAGAATGGCCAACCAGTTCAGCCGATTGCCGCCAAAACGGCAGCTGTCGAGTACTGTTTGTACGCGCGTAAGTCCAGCGAGGATGATGAACGGCAAGCTCTCTCAATAGATTCGCAAATCAAGGAAATGGCTATACAAGCCGAAGCTCAAGGGCTGAAAGTTACTGAAATCAGAAAAGAAAGCCATTCAGCTAAGTTTTCAGGCCAAAGGCCTGTCTTTGAGCAAACCATAGAAGATATTCGCAAAGGCTTGTTCACTGGTATCCTTAGCTGGGCACCAGATCGGCTCTCTAGAAATGCTGGTGATCTAGGTTCTTTAGTCGACCTTATGGATCAAGGTAAACTTGTCGAGATCAGAACTCATGGTCAAGTCTTTACCAATTCGCCAAACGACAAGTTCCTGCTCATGATTCTGTGCTCTCAAGCTAAGCTTGAGAATGACAATCGGGGTATCAACGTCAAACGTGGCATGAAAACCAAGTGCGAGCTAGGCTTTCGGCCTAATATGACGCCATTGGGCTATCTAAATGATCATTACTCGGGTAAAGGTCAGAAGAAAGTGTTCGTGGATAAGAAACGGGCACCAATCATAAAGCAGGCATTTGAGAAGGTAGCTGCCGGTGCCAGTGGCCGTGAAGTTTACGACTATATGCGGCTGGCTGGCTTTAAAACCAAATCCGGCAAAGACATTACGCTAAGCGGCGTCTATCGGATGCTCAACAACCCCTACTACTGCGGTATCTTCGAGTTCCCGGTTGGTAGTGGTAAATGGTACAAAGGTTCCTACAAACCTATTATTACCAGAGAGCTGTTCGACGCAGTGCAAAAGAAGATGGTCGTAGCTCCCAAAAGTAAGCCCGGCACCAAACAATTCGACTTTATTAAACTCTTCAAGTGCGGTAGGTGCGGTTCTGGCATTACCGCACAGGATAAATACAAACAGACCAAGAAACATGGCCGTAGGCGCTATGTGTACTACCATTGCACCCAGGGCAGGGATTTCTATTGCCCCGAGCCGTATATCCGCGAAGAAAAGCTGGTGGAAGCACTTCTGAAACTTCTTGGCAGACTAACCATAGAAGAAATAGCCAGCAAAGAGGCCTTACATAACGAACTGGACAGGTTTAGAAGATTGTCATCTGCGGTACTAGGTTATGGCGATGACTCAGAGCAAAAGGTGGAGATCAACTTGCACAACTTTGCTAAATACATACTGATAGAAGGCACCCGAGCCGAGAAACGAGCCTTGGTGAGTTGCCTGAATCAGACCGTCTATCTGAAGAACAAAGAGCTTTCGATACAAATCTAGGCAAAAAACCACGCACATCTGATGGGCTTTTTCGTTTCAAAACTGGATGGGATTCGAAAAAGTTCCAAAGTTTCGAGTGTTTCAGGGGTAAGTTCACAGTTCCAGTCCCAGGTGGGGTCAGGTCTAAGACGAGCCCATAAAGCAAAAACAAGGCCCTTGAGCGGGCCTTGCTACCTCTTTCATTGTCTTTGACCTCTGAAAAAAGTTCCACTTTCTATCTGGCGGAGAGAGTGGGATTCGAACCCACGGTACCGTTTCCGGCACGACGGTTTTCAAGACCGTTACCTTAAACCACTCGGTCATCTCTCCAGCTACACCAGTATACCCGAAACCACACCTATTTAACAGGGATGAGCGTTACATAATGATCAAAATAAAGGACCCGCAAGAAATTGCAGGTCCTTTATTTTGGCGGAGGAGGAGGGATTCGAACCCTCGCGGGAGATTGCTCCCCCCTAACGATTTAGCAAACCGTCCCCTTGAGCCACTTGGGTACCCCTCCCCGCCTTTCGTTCTAACAGATTGAAATTATAGCATCTGTCGGCGATATTGTCACTCCAAGTAAGCGGAAAATTAATATAAGTAGCAAAAAATGTTACAATACGCTTATGCAGGATGAGGATAAAAAATCAGGGGAAGCTGGCTGGACGTACACTCCAAGCGGAGGGTCGCCTCAAACAAGTCTTGGCTCCACTACTCCAGTCGGTGACGCGGTTAGCTGGACTGCCTCGGAGTATGTTGCTCATCCTAAGAATAGCGGCTGGTATGCGGGGCTCATCGGCTTTACTCTGCTGGTTGCGGTGGCCGTATATTTGGCTACCAGTGATATATTTTCGACGATAATTATTGTAGTGCTCGGGGTGATTGTAGGCGTATTTGCCGCCAGACAGCCGAACGTGCTCGAATACAAGTTAGATGCTGCCGGTATACATATCGGGCAGCGATCGTATGCGTACAGTACATTTAAGTCGTTTTCGTTGGTTGCGGACGGCCCTTTCGGACATATTTCCCTTTCGCCTCTACGGCGTTTCATGCCACCGCTTGCTATTCACTATGCACCAGAGGATGAAGATAAAATTATCGACGTGTTAGCAGATTATTTGCCCTACGAGGAGCCAAAACGCGATATCGTAGAGGGCATATCGAGGCGTGTGCGCTTTTAAGATGTATCTTTGATAAATAAAAACCCCTCCTTTTAAGAGGGGCTCTCTACTTGGTGTACCTGGCAGGATTTGAACCTAGTAGCATGGGATACTCGCTTAAGGGCTAAAGCCCGCGCTCGGTCAAGCAAGGAAAACAGTAACAGCCACTGGCTGTTACTGCCTACGGTCGTAGTTCCAAACCTACCAGGTAGGAGGCCCAATACAAAACCCCTCCTTTTAAGAGGGGCTCTCTACTTGGTGTACCTGGCAGGATTTGAA